>NZ_JAAHHX010000027.1:0-64616 GCF_010672065.1 Moorena sp. SIO4A1
CTTGGCATTGTTAACTGACTGTGTCCTACATCTTAAGTGTACTCTAGCGCTAGCAAAATGTCAATGTCGGTTTTATACAGTTAAATACTGTTTTATACCTATTTATTGGGGTTTAGTTGCGGGACTAACATAGGGGAAGCAAGCAATATCAGCAATTGTGGGGTGACCCAGTTCCAGCCATTCCCGATCACTGAGGTGGTTGTCGAGCAGTGTCAGGATAGTTTCCGACTTTTGTGTTGCTACCTCGATGTTAACGGTTTGTACATTAAACTTGTAATAAAGTCTAGCAAACTCTGGACCCTGACGAATCTCTCCTGCAGTTGTAGATAACCAGCGCACCACTCGACTCATAGCTTCAGGCTCCAAAGGCAGCCAGTCTTCGCTACCATAGCGCCGTGCTAGATATACTAAAATAGCTTGGGCATCCTGAAAGATTAAATCTCCATCGGTGAGAACTGGCACTTGTCCAAAGGAATTCAATTCCAGAAACTCTGGAGATTTGTGTTGACCATTGTCCAGATCAACCCAGACAGTCTCGTGTTCTAACCCAAGTAGTGACAGCATTAGCCGCACTTTGTAGCAATTGCCAGATAGCTGGTAATCATAAAGTTTGATCATGATTTTATTCTCCTGATTTTTGCCTAATTTTTGTCAGTATTCAGCCGTCAGCTTTAATTGTGCCGGATTTATTAGCCTACTTATTAGCCTGCGTAGCTCGGCTTTGCTGGTGTAGCCAAACCCTTGAGGGTTTGGGCATAGTTTTTAAGCACCGGGATGCTCCCCTTATGCACCGCATTTAAAGCCTTAACTCCTTCTTCTTGAGCAACCACACAACTAATTTTAGTGTCCGAACTTGTAATCATCTGAATAGTTATTTGCTGTTGTGCTAATGCCTCAAAAAACTGAGCCACAACCCCTGGTTGTGCCACCATACCACCCCCAACTAGACTAACTTTAGCGATTTCTGTATCCACTAGAATTTCCCCACAACCAATACTTAGTGCTAACGCTTTTAAAGCCATGGATGCTGCTTCAGCATCAGCTTGAGCCACCGTAAACGCAATATCACAGCTGGGGATATCATTAAAGCTATGACAGCGTTGAGACTGAATAATCATATCAACACTAATATTTTCTTGTGCCAGTCGTCCAAAGACTTTTGCTGCCATTCCCGCTTGATCTCTGACATGGCGAATTGTGATACAAGCTTGGTTGAGATCAACCACAGCACCGCATACTGGGGATGGGCTTGAACCGGTAGAAAACTCCTGAATTGAATCAGCTCCGAGCACTACAGAACGATCAATTTCAAAAGCCTGACACAAAGCAGCAACAGCGCGATCGCATACCTCAGCATTAATCACACAGGTGATCTTCAACTCAGAGGTAGAAATCATCTCAATATTAACTCCCGCCTCTGCTAGAGTAGAAAACATTTTAGCTGCAACCCCAGGACGTCCAATCATACCAGTTCCAGTAATTGCCACTGTTGCCATATTCTGCTCTACCATCATTTCTACCTCTTGTGACCCTTGCCAAGGATCCCTGTATAAAGCAGAAGTAATCAACTCTTTGAGTTTAGTTTCACTTGCTGCAGCTCCTAAAGTCTCACCTTGTTCAAAACCTCTGTTCACTACGGTCAACGCAATATCTTTACCATCGTCCTCCTGAATTGACTGAATCATCAGATTAACATCGAGATTGTCACGAGCAATTTCATCAAATAACCCTGCCGCTACCCCTAAACGATCCCGCCCTTGCCATCGGGCTACTTTTACTTGATTTGTCTCCAATTCCACTCCATATACTGCCTTGTTAATTTCCAACCCTTTCAGAGAACGAGGTTTAGGCATCGGAGAAATTATCCTAGTTCCTGGTGCATTGTTCCAGCTTGAACGTACAACCAAAGGTACCCCATAATTACGAGCAATCTCTACCGCCCTAGGATGTAGCACCTTTGCCCCTAAACTCGCTAACTCTAGCATTTCATCACAAGTAATTTCTGGGATTAATTGTGCCTCTGGTACAATCCGAGGATCAGTTGTAAAAATGCCTGGAACATCAGTATAAATTTCGCACAAATTTGCTTTTAAGGCAGCCCCTAACGCCACAGCTGATATATCTGAACCGCCACGTCCTAGAGTAGTAATTTCAAAGTTATCACCACTGCTCATACCCTGAAATCCAGCTACAACTACCACTGTTCCTTGATTAAGATAGTGCTGAATTCGCTTTGGCTGAATTTCCCAAATCCTGGCACGACCGTGTTCAGCATCAGTGATAATTCCTACTTGTGCCCCAGTTAAAGAAATAGCCGGTTGTCCCAATTCCTGCAATGCCATACTCAGCAAAGCAATTGATACTTGTTCTCCAGTAGACAGAAGCATATCCATCTCCCGAGCACTGGGATTAGTCGAGACTGCCTTCGATAAACTGAGCAAGTCATCAGTGGTTTTACCCATCGCCGAAACCACTACCACCACAGTATTATTATTTTGGACTGTTTGCTTCACCCGCCGGGCAACTGCTTTAATTCTTTCAACTGATCCAACCGACGTACCACCATACTTTTGGATGATTAGCATGATCTAGCCTCATATAAAGTATTAATTTTAAATTGATTTAAATAAAAAAAAATTTTTTTTTATTGCTTTAGTAATGGCTAATATAATGATTTACTAGGAAAATAGTATTACTATAAACAAGTAACAGTAAACTTCGGACAAGGGAACAGTATGAAAGAGCTATTGAGCCCTATAATAACCTGAGTTCGATGACCCTTCCCTGTTCCGAAGTTCCCTGTTAACTATGGCGGTTTGCATAACTATTAGGTACACAGGATTGTTTTCCCTGTTCCCTGTTCCCTGTTCCCTGTTCCCTAAAAACCCAGAACTTTGTACCTAACAGCAATTGCAAACCGCCTTATTACATCTCAAGCAGCGCTATATCATTCTCTTTGTTGAGCTGAATCAACTCAGCTACACCATCCCATAGAGCATAGCGTGCTTTGAGAGCATTCTCAGCAGAGTTGAAAGCTTGCTCCCACTTTACAGGATCATCACCACAAAGATTTTTTAAGAGTTTTTTCCCCATCGGAACATGTTGATCCTCATCCAGAAAATTATGCCTGTCTAGATAGAGACGCAAAGAATCCCAAGTAAATCCATAAAGACTATCTAAAGTAGCAATAACCTGTCTGAACATAGCAGGAATGATATCTTCTCGACCTAGTAGAAAAGCTGCAGCTACTTCATGGGTTGACTTAGTCGTAGTTTCCAAGGTTAATTTCACAAACGTTTTGGTTAATTCAGGTATCGAAATAGAGGCTAGACTTTGCTCAGATGGAATACCTTTTCTAAGAGAATATATAAACGTTTTAATTGGATTAGTATCAGCCCCAATCTCTGTCATCGCCACCATATATAGATCATAGTGACTGATGTAATTTCCTGGTGAGACTTCATCAGTCTCTTCAGCTAAAACAATCTCATTGACCATCCTGGCAGAATTAATATCTGTCGGTGGCACCCAAGGTACATCCAAGCAAGTGACTCGGTGTTGAAGAGTCTTAATCAGAGACATGAAATCCCAAACAGCAAACACGTGAGACTCCATAAATATCTGTAGAGATACCAAATCATCTAACTGTTGGTAAAGCGGGTGATTGATCAGATCCATACGGCTTGGTTTAAGTTTTTCTTCCAGCTGAGTGTAATAGTCGAAACTCTTATAATTTTGCATTTCGATAATCTTCATGATTGGTCTCCTTAATAACCTGTAGTTTTTTTTTAATCGGGTGAGGCACAAACTCCTCGCTTTTAGGGAGCAGGGAGCAGGAAACAGGGAACAGAGAAGAGAGAAGAGGGAATAGCGAGGCAATTGCATCAAGACAGGAAAAAAATTCTGTATACCTCTCAGATAGGGCTCCTCAATGAATTGTGAGAATTTTGTTACCTACTCCCTACTCCCTACTCCCTACTCCCTACTCCCTTTGCTAAATAATACCGACATAGTTTCTGGCAAAATCCCTAGCAAATGTCACCGATGTAGACAATTGCTTCAATTTCGATTCACTCAACTTATTGAAGAAACGGACATTGTCTACATCCTTGTCTTCAGACTTATGCAGCATATGCAACATCGAACAAGAGAATTCTTGAGCACGCCAAATATAGGGCAAACGAATTTCCGAGTAGCGTTTTAGGTAAGAAATATCCCGTTTTTCCTGGTAGTAACTTACCAATACTTCTCCGAGAACACCCGCATCCTGTACCGCCAGATTTAAACCTTTCCCACCGCAAGGTGTAATAATGTGACCCGCATCACCAGCTATCAATAACCGTTGGTACTGTAACGGCTCCATAACATAACTGCGCATGGATAAAATCCGCTTGTCAAAGATTTCCCCTTCTTTCAAGGTCCATCCCTTTTTCGCCAGACGCTTGGCCAAGGTACTCCAGATGCGTTGATCAGGCCAATTTGTAACCTCATCATGGAGTGGAACTTGTAAATAGTAACGAGAAATCTTGCTATTGCGCGGCATGTGAGCTCCAAAGCCATCATGATGCAAGCCATAGATGACATGTTTTGCAGAAGGTGGTGCGTAAGCTAAAATTGCCAGCCAGCCGTAGGGATGCTGTTTTGTGTAGATGTCTACCGCTCCGTCTGGAATTGATTGGCGCGAGATTCCATGATAGCCATCACACCCTGCTACAAAATCAGCATGAATCGTGATGGTGGTGTCACCATCTTTATCGTAACACTCAACAATGACGCCGTCATCGGTTTGAGTAATTTTTTTCCCCTCATGGCGTAACAATAACTTACCACCTGCATCCAGATATCTTTGAATCAGATCGTCATTGAGATCGCTTTGGGGATAAATGTAATGGACATCCCCATCAGCTAACTTGCCGTAATCAAAGACAACGCTGTAATCAGGGTAACGAAATTCACAGGTATCATGGGTATAGCCATTTTGGAGAATTGTATCCGCTAGACCATGTTTTTTGAGTAGGTCAACTGTGGTGCTTTCCAGCACACCGGCCCGCGCCTTCGTATATATTTCTTCGCGGTTGTATCTATCCGCAATGATACAATCAATCCCATTTTGTAGCAGGATATTACCAACTACAATCCCAGCTGGACCTGAACCTAAAATACAAACTGATGTTTTCAATGCTGTACTATTAGTCATGGTTTAAGCTACCTCTTTAGTTAGATTTGAATAACAAGAAAGCACATTTTATTGACAAACAGCCTCTGTAAGCAGTCAGCAGTCAGCAGTCAGCCGTCAGCCGTCAGCGGTCAGCTTAAAATAAACTTATTTGGCTGATAGCTAATAGCTGATAGCTGTTCGCGTAGCGTGCGCGTAGCGCATTAGCTGATAGCTTACACACCCTCTAATAGGCACCTGGAATCATTTTTGTAGTAATAGCAATACGATTCCAACCATTTATCGTGACAATAGCCATCAAAATTTTAGCGATTTCAGTTTCTGAAAAATAGCGACTTACCTCTTCATAAACTGAATTCGGTACCTGATTCTCTGAAATCAGAGTTACTGCTTCAGTTAGCTCTAATACAGCCCGCTCTTCTGGACTAAAAAACGGCGCTTCTTGCCAAGCATTTAGGGCATAAATTCGTTGTTCTGTTTCTCCATTACTTCTGGCTTCTTTTGTATGCATATCGATACAAAACGCACATTTATTCAGTTGAGAAGCACGAATTTTTATCAACTTTATCAGTGTTTTATCTAACCCACTTTTATTCACATATTTTTCCAAATAATTCATGGCTAGATAAGCTGCTGGTTCAACTTTATTTAGTTCCAATCTTGTTTCCATTTCCATACCTAAATTGGTTGGTAAACTTACAAAAGTTGACGTTTTAATTGATTAAGCTAATACAGCGGTTTGCAATTCAATTAGGTGCAAATTTATGGGTTTTTAGGGAGCAGGGAGCAGGGAGCAGGGAGCAGGTAAGAGGTAAGAGGTAAGAGGGAAAACAATCTTGTCTACCTGATAGTTATACAAACCGCCATATCCATTTAAATTTCAGTCCGATCCACTTCTGAAAAAGCCGGTCTACCCTCTCCCCATCTCCCCATCTCCCCATCTCCCCATCTCCCCATCTCCCCATCTCCCCATCAGCCGACCTTTACAATTTAAATGCGTGAGACCTTACCAGGTTTCTACTGCTTTCTCAAGCTCAGCACGGGCATTGGCCAAAGATTGCTGACGGGCTTCTTCCCCTAAATCTAGTTTCTCGGCATGAATAAACGTGATATCTGTAATGCCAAGTACTCCAAATATAGCCCGTAAAAAAGGTTCCTGATAATCGTAATCAGCAATAGGGCTTCCTGGAGAGAAAGTACCGGCACGAGCTGTAAAAATTAGCATTTTCTTTCCCTTAGGAACTAAGCCCCGATATTGACCAGGTTCGTCAAAGGTAAAGGTGCGATTAAATCGAAAAATTTGATCGATATATGCTTTGAAGGTAGATGGAACATTGAAGTTGTACATGGGAATGCCAAAAACATAGCGATCGGCTGCTAAAAATTCATCCACCAAAGTATCTGATACTTTAATTGCCTCTACTAATTCAGTAGTGCGTTTTTCGGGAGGACAAAATGCTGCAGCAATCCACTTTTCATCAACATGGGGCACAGGATTATGACCTAAATCTCGATAGCTGACAGTGTCGTCTGGATAGAAAGACTTCCAAGTTTGAATAAACCGATTAGACAATTGCCGAGAAATAGAGCGATCGCCACGGGGACTCGCATCAATGTGAAGAATATGCGTCATCTTAAGTTGAAGGTTGTTTGCCTGTTTGATTGGAGGTTGAAGGTTGAAGGTTGAAGGTTGAAGGTTGAAGGTTGAAGGTTGGAGGTTGAAGGTTGAAGGTTGGAGGTTGAAGGTTGGAGGTTGGAGGTTGAAGGTTGAAGGTTGAAGGTTGTTCGCGTAGCGTGGCCGAAAGGCCAAGGTTCAGAATATAACCTTTAACCTGGTAACCTAGTAACCTGTAACCTGTAAACTCTAACCTGATCAGCTGATAACCTGATAACCTGCTAACCTGCTAACCTGCTAACCTGTAACCTGATAACCTGCTAACCTGCTAACCTTCAACCTGATAACCTGCTAACCTTCAACCTGATAACCTTAAACCTGCTAACCTGCTAACCTGCTAACCTGTAATTGGATTATTTGATGCCTACTGCCATTGAGTAAGCTCCTACAAGAGGTTTAGTGTAAGTGTCTTTGAATCCTACTTTGTCCATCCAAGCACAGCAGTCTGCTCCTGTATAGTCGAAACCCCCAAAGGTCTCGATCAGCATATTTAGGCTCATGAGTAACCCAAACTTGTTCTGGCAGCGCTCATCGTCGATTAGTGCGTCGTAAACAATCAATGCACCACCGGTCGGGAGTGCTTCGTAGGCTTTGGCAATTAACAGGTGCTTTTGTTCTAGATTCCAGTCATGGAGGATTTGTCCCATCACCAAAACATCAGCACTAGGCAGCATATCCTGGAAAAAGTCACCACCATGGAAGTGTAATCGCTGGCTAAGTCCTCTGGAAGCAACATATTCCTCGTAAATTGGGCGAACCACTGGCAAGTCGAACCCACCTCCTTGTAAATGATGGTGACTTAGGGCAACGGTTACTGGTAACTGCCCTTGAGCGGTACCGATATCGATAAAAGTCTGGAAGTTCTCCCAGGGAAATTTTTCAGCGATCGCCTTAGCTACTCCCATACTGACCCCAGACATTGCTTCCAGAAAGAGTTTTAGGCGGGCAGGGTCCCTGTAAAGGGTGCCGAAAAAGTCTTCTCCATTTTTGGCTTCATTCTGGGGTTGACCGCTCCGTAACCCTTCTGTTAATGAACCCCAAAATTGATAGAGACGGTTGTTGTACATCTCTAGGTAACCACCGATATAGGAAGGCTTGGAGCGGTCAAGAAACAAATCACTTTCAGGAGTGTTACTGTAACCGTTATCAGAAAATTCTAACACTTTTAAGGCAACTAGTGCATCCAAAAAATCTCGCGCACTACGGGGATGAAGTGCTAGTTTTTCAGTCAATTCAGCAGCAGTCATAGAACTCTGAGCCAGTTCAGTAAATACTCCCAGTTCCACTGCACTTAAGAATGTCTTAGATGCCGAGAAAGCAAACCCCAATTCCAGTAGTTTGTCCGGTACCAGCTGTTTAGTAACCGCTTCCATTGACTAGTCTCCTTCTAGTTTATTTTAGTAAAAAATGTTCAGTGAATTATAAAAAATCTAAGACCTAACTGGAACTTTAGTTAGCTGTGCATAAGCAAAATCATAAAGCCCTTTACTATCTAAGTTATGCTCAGCACAAATTAGGATATCCTGATATTGCTCGCGAAGCTTCCTTTTCAGGACTTTTCCTGTTGAACCGACAGGAAGATTACTAACAATTTCTAAGAAAGACAATGGTTCCAAATTGTTATACAATAGCTGATGATTGATAGCAGTAATCAGAGCTGATGCTTTAATACTTTCTTGTGCTTTCAGCTTGATAAAAGCCACCAAACCATCGAAGCCTTTTTCCTTAGGAACCCCAATTATTGTACAATCAGCAACAGCTGAGTTGTTCTTCAAAATTAATTCCTCGATGGGTAACGTATTGACTAAGCCCCTAGCGCACTGAATAGCATCAACGGAACGATCCACGTGAAAAAATTTATTATCCTGATCATAATAAGCCAAATCCCCACTAATCCAGTACCCTTGTTTATAACTTTTGAGGGTGCGGTTAGAATCATTCCAATAGCCTGGTGTAATAGTTGGAGATTTAATACCCAGGAAACCTACCTGATAGGGTGGCAGTAGATTTCCCTCCTCATCTAATACTACAGCTTTTACAAAACTGCGTGGCTTACCCATATATCGATTATACAAGCTTGTCTGGCGACTAGAGACTTTATTAAACAAAGCCATGCCGAGTTCTGAAGCACCTAGACCATCAATAAAGACTGATTTAGAATTCCCGGCATTTACCAGAGTCCTGATATGAGCTTCATGGGCAGCATCTCCCGTATTAATCCACATTTTTACAGAACTCAATTGGTCTTTTTCTAAAGCCTGGGAAGCCATGTCGGCATAGGTTTGTGGAAAAGCTGCTACTATAGTCGGTTTAAGTTTTTTAGCTTGAGTAATAGCATTATTACCAGATAAATCCGACAAAACCATAGTGGGTAACCCCAGTAAGGTTACTGTCATAAAGTAGCTAATTCCCGCTGAATGTGAACTAGGTAAGGCAAACAAAAACTTATCGGATTGACTAGCTGGGAAATTTAGCAGCCGAATTCGTTTGCCAAAGAAAAACTGTTGATGCCCAAATATCACTGGCTTAGGCTTTCCAGTAGTACCAGAGGAATGACAGATCATAATTGGATGAGAATCTGTAGGAGAATATGGATACCACTGGGGAAGCTCTATCTCTGAGCTTTGAACAGCTGTATTGTTGACATCTGTGGCAATAAACTTTAATGAGTCATTAGTTTTGACGTAGCCACTAATACTATCGAGGTGCTTCTGATCAGAATATAAACCAATGGCACCAACACGCCTGATAAAGTCAGCAGCAATATCAGGATCCATACGACCGTTTACCAAAACTGGAATAGCACCGAGGTTGTTTAGTGCTAAGTAATGGATAAAGTAACCGATTCCATCGTCTAAATAGATAGCAACAGGATCATTCTCACGAATACCAGATTTCCTGTACCAAGAGGCATAGTTATCAACAACATCTTTTAAGGAAGATAAACTAAAACTGTTGATCGTCTCTCCTGTGAATGTTTTAAAAGGTTTTTCTAAAAACAAAAAATCATTGTTTCGATAATGGTTATTAGTAACAGAGTAATGGAGGAAGTTACCACATCCTAATTTCTTAGACAGGAATAACTTAATTCTTTCGTACAATGGCAAAATAGTTGGGTTAATGTTCATGAGCTTAAATCCAAAGTCGTGTCGAAATATAATTTATAATACCTAACAGATAATGTAATGCCGATAATGCCGATTATTTTTGAAAATTTAAATCAAATTTGCAAGTTCACTATCAGACAAAATAATCTCACCATAATCGGGAATCCAAGCTAGCCAGGTATTCTCAGATTGCCGACATAAAATAAGAGCTTCTTCACAATGAATCGAGTTAGGGATATCAGGGGCTTTAACCCAAACTTGAGAGTAGGATTCTCCCTCAAGGTTACTTGAGTTATTGTCTCTAAAACTTAAGGTCGATTCACTCTGCCTATTTTGGTTTTGCTTATAGTCATTTAAGCTAAGTAATGTACTCATTCTTAAATCCCCTCTTACTTGCTAATACATGTTGATTGTTTCCAAGGAAGTGATATCGTGTCCGGTTGTGGGCGATAGTGTTATTTGTCGTTGTTTCTTTGGTAATCGATACTCCCGGACATGATATTATTTACTTTTCCAGACAAGACTCTTTTACTGGAAGCCCAACATGCCGTCCACTAGGCGCAGTATGACCAAGCAGCTTATCGCCAGGCTTCAATTCTGTGACATTCAGGACTTTACCACCAGGTCCAAGAACTCTTACATGCCAATCGTCTTGAACAATCACATTTACCGGAATTCCCGATTGAGACACTGCATCGATACTGAGTAGGGGACGAACTTCTATCTTCATCCTGCCTACAACTATTTCTCGTGCCTTGCCATCACAATTTACCCCTAATACTTTGTGTCCTGAACTCAGCTCACTAAGATAATTAGTTTGACTAACACTAGACACTAAATAAGAATGTATAGCACCAGCATTGACTCGGAAAGGACGAGTTGGCATGTAGGGCAGTGGATGGGTCTCGCTGCTAACTAAAATCATTCCTTGGGAATAAGAACCAATGAGTATACCTTCATCTTTGGCAAAGTTAGAACAAGTATCTACACAAGCCCGCTCTCCCATGCCAATATGGGAAATTTTTGTTACTTCAAGTTCTTCCAGTGAAACTTCCAAATTGTTGGCCTTACGACACAGCTGCCCAAGCTCCCTGGCATCGATAATCCCGTTAGGGGTTAGCATGACTCCATGTGACCCTTTTTCTAAGACCCCCAGGACAATTTCTGCTTCCTCAATATCTTTGACAACGGTAATTATTTGCCCATCCGTGTTGTCTGCTGAGGCTAAAACAATCTCTAGAGGAATTTTTGTGGGGTCTTTAAAATAGATGACAGCCCATTTTTCTTGTCTAGCGATCTTACAAGCAGTTTGTAAGGTTTCGTCATCGGTCACATGAACAAAAAATCCTATTTCTGCTTTAGATTTGTACGTTTCTGGTTGAGTAGTTATTTCAGAATACCAGGAATGATCAAACAGTACTATTTCGGCTTTATCGATACATCCTTCTGCTTCTTCTGGGCTGTCTACAAAAGCAATGCGAGAGATAGAGTCATGACAATCCATGACTGGACTTGATGAATCAACCACCACTCCATTGATATCAGAATTTAGAGATCCACACAGCGCTTTATAGTCAACATCATTAAAGCTTCTGAGGTCTAACCAAGATAATTTCATTACGCTACCTCCTTGATAGTAAACTGATAGGGATTAGTGATAACTTTGGCAATTTCTTGAGAAATGAATGAGGGATTACTGTGTTGAAATATATTTCTACCAACAGCAACGCCTTTACCGCCAGCCCTGATGGCATCTTTGATCATCGATAAGATCGAGCTATCTGAATTGCTCTTTGCTCCTCCGGCAACGATAACAGGGATGTCAACGGCATGAACAATTTGTCTGAAAGATTGAACATCGCCAGTATAGTTGACCTTGACAATATCTGCTCCTAGCTCCCAGGCCAATCGGGTTGAGTGAGCGATCGCATCTGCATCGTACTCATTTTGAATCTTCTCTCCTCGTGCATAAACCATTGCTAGCAATGGCATACCCCATTGATGACAGGCTGCTGAGATTTGGCTGAAATCTTTGAGCATACGATATTCATCGTTGGCCCCAAGATTAACGTGAATTGAAACTCCATCTGCACCAAGCTTAATGGCTTGTTCAACACTACTGACTAGATGTTTGGAAGATGGATCGGGAGATAGGTTAGTTGACCCAGAAAGATGCAAAATTAACGATATATCTTTCTGAATTAAACCTGGATGGATTGCCCGAGCTATCCCTTGATGAGCAACAATTGCACTAATGGTTTTCTCCGGTAACGATCTGATGAATTGATGAACTTTTGCCAGACCACTAACCGGACCCAGTGTAAACCCATGGTCAATTGGGACTATAAAATAGTTGTCTAATCCTTTGAGAATTCTTGCCAAACGATAATTTTTACCAAGAGACATAACAGACTCCTTTTGACTCGATTACATGATGTGGTGTTTTCCAAAATCTTAGATTCCTATCGAACTAAGTGTTGGAAAACTAACTTTTAGTGTTTCATGGCACTTAGCTCAATCTCGATATTTCTATCGTGCCTGACACTCACAAACCGAAAGTCTCAGTTTTTGCCTCAGTTTTTGTCTTAGTAACTGGAACTAAAGTGAGTTATCTGGTTTTTTTTAGAGTAATCTCAGGAATTTCTTAGATTTCCCTCAGGTTGAACTCAACAGGATAACTGATATAGCAAAGGGCACTTCGGATCAGGGAGTCGGGAGTTGGGAGTCGGGAGTCGGGAGTCGGGAGTCGGGAGTCGGGAGTCGGGAACTGTAGCTTTACAACCAGTTCTGCTAGCATAGAATTTAAACAGGTTTGTCTCAGTTTTTGTCTCAGTGGTTTCAGTTATGCTGTGTTTCTGAGATTTTTCTCATTTTTACCTCAGATTCCCTCTTAGTTAACCTTCCCTAACTAATTCCATAACTTTCCATAACATTTATACATTGCGCGGCTTTTTGGTCACCCATAGATTAAAGATTTAGGTATAGTGATGGCTGGATTAGGGATGGTGCCATAGCGATCGACCCCATGGATTGGGGGTTAAGCAAAGCAAGATAGTGGAGTTATGATGAATTCCGTGCGAGCATCTGAATCAGGACTTAAATTAGTAGACCAAGCTAGACGTCAGAAAAGATGGAACAAAACAGCGGTAGCTTGGTATACCAGTGCATTTACCTCTAGGGCAACCTTAAACCGATTTTGGGGGAGACAGTCAATTCGTACTGACACCTTCATTGCCATTTGTCGCGCTGTAGGTCTTGATTGGGAAAAGGTAGTTGAGCCGGATGAGATTGAGATAGATCAGATGGAGCTAACAGCGCTATCGACAACTGCTCTGGCTGGAATTGGACATCTTGATTGGGGTGGAGCTCCAGAACCGAGGAGTTTCTACGGTCGGATGCAGGAACTGAATACTCTACAGGAATGGATTCTACAGGACAACTGCTGCCTGGTGGCACTTCTAGGGATGGGGGGAATTGGCAAAACTACCTTGGCTGTGAAGTTAGCCCATCTGCTACAGGATAAATTTGAGTTTGTGATTTGGCGCAGTCTACGCAATGCTCCGCCCCTAGAGGAAGTCCTGGCAGACATGATTCAATTTCTGTCTGTGCAGCAGGAAACGAATTTACCTTCCTCTGTGGATGGCAAAATTTTGCGATTGATTCAGTATTTACAGACGGCCCGTTGCCTGCTGCTTCTTGATAATACCGAATCGATCCTCGAAAGTGGTTCTCGCACCGGTGGCTATCGAGAGGGATACGCTGGATACGGTGAGCTACTCAGAACTATTGGGGAAACCTCCCACAACAGCTGCCTAGTGATGACCTCCCGGGAGGCACCTCAAGACTTGACCCTTCTGGAGGGGGAAGCCTTACCCGTTCGCTGCTTCCCACTCAAAGGTTTACCAGAAACCCACGGACAGGAAATATTTAAGGAAAAGGGAAATTTTATTGGCGATGACACCCAATGGATGACCCTAATTGAGCGTTATGCGGGAAATCCTTTAGCCTTAAAGATGGTAGCCTGTGCAGTCAGAGACTTTTTTGATAGCAATATTGCTCAGTTTCTGGATTTTTTAAAGGAAGGCTCATTCATTTTTGATGATATTCGGGATTTACTAGATCGGCACTTTCAGCGCCTTACCTCCACAGAAAAGGAACTGATGTACTGGCTAGCTATCAATCGGGAACCCATTTCTCTTGAAGAACTGCAAGAAGACTTTGTCTGCTACCTATGCGCTACGGATATTTTAGAAGCTGTAGGCTCTCTACAACGGCGGTCATTGATTGAGAAAACTTCAACTGGGTTTACCCAACAACCTGTAGTCATGGAATACATGATTAATCGACTCATCAAGCAGATTCCTGAAGAGATTATTAGTCAAAATATCGCTATCTTCCGCACTCACTGCCTAGTCAAAGCCAGCGCCCCTGACTATGTTCGGGATGCTCAAGTCTGTCTGATTATCGAACCGATTATTGAGAAATTACTCTCTAGTTTTGGTTCTACAACACAGCTGGAAAATCATCTCCTGGAAATCCTATCAAGGCTGCGCACCCCGACTCCTGGGGTTAAAAAATCTACTCTCCAGATGGGATATGTCAGTGGTAATACTATTAATTTACTTACTCAATTACAGATTGATTTAAACGGTTATGACTTTTCTGGCCTGACAGTTTGGCAAGCCAACCTACAGGGACTGACATTACATAATGTCAATTTCGCTGGCTGTGACTTGGCTGGCTCAGTGTTTACTGAAACCCTAGGGAATATGTTATCGGCAGCATTTAGTCCAGATGGGAGGATGTTGGCAATCTGTGATACAGATTTTCAGATTCGCCTATGGCATGTGCAAACTGGTAAACTACTGGTAATCTGTGAGGGTCACACTAATTGGGTACGCTCTGTTGCGTTTAGTGGGGATGGTAAAACCTTAGCCAGTGGTAGTGGTGACCATACCGTAAAGTTATGGCAAGTCAGTGATGGCAGGTGCTTACAAACTTGTACTGGACATACTGATGAAGTGTTCTCAGTTGCTTTTAATCCTCAAGGTAATACCCTGATTAGTGGTAGTAGCGACCACACTGTCAGACTCTGGGATGGTGACACGGCTGAATGCCTTAATACCTTTACTGGACATACCGGTTGTGTGAGATCAGTGGCTTTTAGTACTAATGGCAAAACCCTAGCCAGTGGCAGTGATGACCACACTGTCAAACTCTGGGATGCTAGCACTGGTAGTTGGGTTAGAACTTGTACTGGACATACCAGTGGAGTACGCTCAGTTGCTTTTAGCACTGATGGCAAAACCCTAGCTAGTGGCAGTAATGACCACACTGTCAGACTGTGGGATGCTAGCACTGGTAGCTGTGTTAGTACTCACACCGGACATAGTAGTGGAGTCTACTCAGTGGCTTTTAGCACTGACGGCAAAACCCTAGCTACTGGTAGTGGCGACCATACTGTCAGGTTATGGGATTACCATACTGGTATTTGCCTGAAAACCTTGCATGGACATACTAATCAGATCTTTTCTTTGGCGTTTAGCCCTCAAGGTAACACCCTAGTCTGTGTGAGTTTAGATCAAACTGTCAGACTTTGGGATTGGGGCACTGGTCAATGCTTGAAAACTTGGCAGGGAAGTACTGATTGGGTATTTCCAGTGGCTTTCAGTCCTGATGGTAAAACTTTGGCTAGTGGCAGTAACGATAATACAGTCAGACTATGGGATTATCATAGCGATCGCTGTATCAGTATTTTGCACGGACATACTGCTCACGTGTGTTCAGTGGCCTTTAGTAGTGACGGTAAAACCGTAGCTAGTAGCAGTAGAGACGAAACAATCAGGCTGTGGGATATCAAGACGGGAGAATGCTTAAAGATTTTGCACGGACATACTGATTGGATCTATTCGGTCACTTTCAGTGGTGATGGGAAAACCCTAGCCAGTGGCAGTGCTGACCAAACGGTGAGGCTTTGGGATCAGCGTACTGGTCACTGCGTCAGCACTTTGGAAGGACATACTAATCAGATCTGGTCAGTGGCTTTCAGTAGTGATGGTAAAACCTTGGCCAGTAGCAATACAGACCAAACGGTGAGGCTGTGGGATGTCAGCACAGGGGAATGCTTGAAAACGTTACAGGGACATGGTAATCGGGTCAAATCCGTCGCTTTCAGTCCTAAGGATACTATCCTGGCCAGTTGTAGTACAGACGAAACGGTACGCCTCTGGGATTTGAGTACGGGTCAATGCTCTAAACTATTACGCGGACACAACAATTGGGTCTTTTCCGTGGCATTCAGTCCCGATGGCAACACTATCGCTAGCGGCTCTCACGACCAAACTGTCAAGGTGTGGGATGTTTCCACAGGGGAATGCTGCCACACTTGCACCGGACATACCCATCTGGTCTCTTCTGTTGCCTTTAGTGGGGATGGTCAAATTATAGCTAGTGGCTCTCAAGACCAAACCGTGAGGCTTTGGGACACTAAGACGGGCAAGTGCCTGAAAATTCTCAGAGCTCCGAGACTCTACGAAGCCATGAATATCACTGGAGTGACAGGATTAACTGAGGCACAGAAAGCAACTCTGAAACAGTTGGGTGCGATCGCAATCGACAATTTTCGTATTGATAGTTAATTTTGCTGTTCATTTAACGTCCTAATCTATACTTCGATTCCTATAAATGCTGATATTTTTATTTAGAAAATATTTGTAAAAATTTTTGTAAAAACTTCGGAATTATTGCTATTTTTATTACGTCGAAATAAGGGAATAATCCGGTCGATTGGTTCTTGCAGTTTAGTTTTTACCAAAAAAGCTCTGCTATGATGATTTCCCAGATAAAATAGTGATAAAATAGTTTAATCTCATGCACATTAAAGATGCTGATGGGCCCAGAGGGCAGCCTGGGTGCGATCGCGAACATCCAACTCACAGAAAATATTAGTTAGATGATTTTTAATCGTGCCTTCGGTCAGATTAAGGGCGGCTGCAATTTCTCGATTGCTTTTACCTTGTCCCAACAGCTTCAGGATCTCTAGTTCCCGCTGATTGAATTGAGCATGATAATCTGTTTTTTCCCGTTCAGGTTGGGTATTATTCAGTTGAGAAAACACCTTCGGAGCGATGGTAGGACCTAATTGGCTGTATCCCTGATGCAAACTGCGAATGGCCGCTGCCACCTTAGGTGCTGGAGTACTTTTAAGCAAATAGCCCAACGCCCCAGCCTGAAGAGACTGGAACACATAGTCATCATTGTCAAAGGTGGTTAAGACTAGAATCCGAATCCAGGGGTAGCGGGTATGGATTTCTCGGGTTGCTTGCACACCATCGCAGATGGGCATCCGCACATCCATCAAGATAATATCAGGCTGTAACCTCTGGGTGAGGGCAATGGCTTCTTCACCGTGATTGGCTTCACCCACCACCTCGAGATCATCCTCTAGGGACAACAGTGCCGCCAGTCCCTGCCGAAAGATGGGTTGGTCATCAGCCAATAGAAGTCGAATCATCGTGGTATCCTAATCTGAATACAGGTGCCTTGTCCCGGTGTGCTATCTAATTGTATCGATCCACTTATCAGCTGAACTCTCTCCTGCATACCCCTGAGGCCAAAACCCTGGGTGGGTTTAGCAATATCAAAGCCCATACCGTCGTCCTTTAGTTCAAGGATAACCGCATCAGCAGAAGCATATCCCCGGAGGTGAATAACCTGGGCTTGACTGTGTTTGCGGATATTTTCCAATCCTTCCTTAACCACACAGTAAAGCTGATGATTGGTTTGTAACGGCAGCTGGGGCAAATCTATTTTGCTTTTAACCTTTATGGAGGGGTTGGATGTAAAAGATTCCAGCAGCTGTGGCAGCGCCTTATTGAGATCAAAGGTCTCTTCTCGCATGGTGGTCACTGCCCGACGCACTTCTTGTAAGGATTGGCTGGCCAGCAGTTTGGCCGTCTCTAACGCTGGTTGAAGCTGATTAGAGTTTCGTTCGTAGAGTCGTTGTGCTAATTCTAGCTGCACATCAAGGGAGGTCAAAGTATGCCCCAATGAATCATGAATATCGCGAGCAATGCGGGTGCGTTCTAAATCTGCGGCTAGCAATTCAACTTCCTGGGTCAAGGCGATTGCTCGCTGACGACTCCTGTACTCAGCCACCAAGGTTAAACAGAGCAGAATAATCGGTACGCTCAGGGAAATATAGTTCACAAGGTTATTGAGAACAATACCCGCAAGAAATACTTGGGGAGCCTCTTGAAAGGTTTGTAGGTTTTTTTCTAAGCGAGCTTGCTGCTCTGCAATCGGTTTTGAGAGATCAGTTAGTAAATCATTCGTTAACTGCCACGCAAAACCTACATGCCAGGCAATACCGGCTAAAACAACCGTGATGATCACGTCCCGACGACGCAACAGAAAACAGCTTTTGGCGAAGTATAGAAAGAGAAGGAGATCCAGACCTACATGACTAAAGATACGTGTCAGCAACAGACAGGCAATTTCGGCAAAGATATAGGCTCGTCGCTGCCACATGGGGCGACGGATTGGAAAGAAGAAGCTCAGAATGGCCAAAACTCCCAATACGAAGAAGTTTATTAGGTAGTCACCGCCCTTGGCCTCATAGGACAATGATTTATTCAGGATGAAAAACAGCAGTATCAGGGTCACCATCACCAAACATGCCCATTCCACATAACGCAGGATTTTGGGAATTGAAGGATTAATGGTGGAAACCTGAGGAGTTGTCCGAGCTGACATCAGCTTACCTAATGCTTATGACTGCTTCTACAGCTTATGAAACTTATGGATAAATTTCCATGACAAACGTCATGTATCCATATGACCTTTCGCTATAGTCAGTTTGAAATGGCCTGTTTAATATTGAATTATAAGCAACTTTTCAGAGGATACGGTTTATCATGAAACAATTTCAATTTGGTGCAGGTTTGATGATGTCTATTAGTTTGATGGGTTTTAGCCTTGGCAATCCACCGCTACCCCTAACGGCAAAAACTGCTAGCGCTGCTGAGAGTCAGACCGCTGTAGCACCGTTACTTCAGCGGGAACTATTCTTTGGCGATCCAGAGATTACAGGTGCCCAGCTTTCCCCCGACGGTCAGTTTCTGGCCTTTCAAAAACCTCTAGACGGCGTGATCAATGTGTGGGTTAAGGGCATCGATGAACCGATGGAAGCTGCTCGTCCAGTCACGGCTGATGCTGAAAGCCCGATCATGATTTACTTTTGGAGCGCCGATGGTCGTTACATTCTCTACGGCCAGGATAAAGGGGGCAATGAGAATTTTCACATTTATGCGGTTGAAGCTAAATCTTTAGGTGAGACTAGCCCGGTAACCCGCGATTTAACCCCTGTAGAGGGGATTACGGCCATGATCTATAGCGTTCCTAAACGGACTCCGAACCACATCATTATCGGTCTTAACGAACGCAATCCCCAGTTTCATGATGTCTATCGTTTGGATTTGACAACAGGGGAGCGGACGCTGCTGATTCAAAATGACGAGAATATTGCCCTCTGGACAACCGATTTAGACGGTAATGTGCGCATCGGCTATCGCCAAAGCCTGGAAGGGGGGCATGAGATTCTGGCGGTGCAACAAGATGGATTAACACCTGTTTACACCTGTCGAATTGAAGAAACCTGTGTCCCCATTCGCTTTCATAAAGATGGCCAACGGGTGTATCTGATCAGCAATCGGGATGGGAATTTAATGCAGTTAAAGCTGCTTAATCTCGAAAGCCAGCAGAGTCAGGTCGTGGAAGTTGATCCTGAAAACCAGGTGGATTTTGGCCGTGCAGTGTTTTCAGAAGCGACTGATGAGTTGATTGCTACCTCCTATGTTGGCGATCGCATCCGCATCTATCCTCAAAACGACAAGATAGCGGCTGATCTAGCCTTTCTGAAACAACAACTGCCCGACGTTGATATTGTGTTGCAATCCCTTACTATCGATGATCGCTTTGCGTTGATTAGAACCCGGAGCGATGTGAATCCTGGGTCTACTTATCTATTTGATCGTAGTACTCAAACCCTGGAAAAACTCTACGATGATCGGCCAGAGCTGCCCAGGCAACATTTGGCCACCATGCAGCCGATCCGCTATACAGCCCGTGATGGTCTAGAGATTCCAGCCTATCTGACCCTGCCCCAGGGGGTAAACCCAGTCAAGCTACCGGTGATTGTCATGCCCCACGGTGGACCTTGGGGACGAGATATGTGGGGGTACAGGCCGTTTACCCAGTTTCTCGCTAATCGTGGCTACGCCGTTCTCCAACCCAACTTTCGAGGGTCCACTGGCTATGGTAAAGCCTTTCTCAATGCCGGTAACAACGAATGGGGCACGGGTGCAATGCAGCATGACCTGACGGATGGCGTGCAGTATCTGATTGATGCAGGGATTGCCGATCCCGAGCGTGTGGGAATTTTTGGTGGCTCCTATGGAGGCTATGCCACCCTAGCTGGTTTGGCATTTACACCAGATATCTATGCCGTTGGCGTATCCAATGTGGGGCCATCGAACCTGATTACCTTGCTCAAGTCAATTCCCCCCTATTGGGAATCGATGAAGGCTACCTTTGCTCTGCGGCTGGGAGATCCAGATGATCCGAGCGATCGCACCCGTCTAGAAGCCCAGTCACCCCTGTTTTCCGCCGACCAAATTCAGGCCCCGCTGATGGTGGTTCAGGGAGCCAACGATCCCCGAGTTAAGCAAGCGGAGTCAGACCAAATTGTGGCCGCATTACGAGATTTAGGCCGACCCGTGGAATATCTGATTGCCCCGGATGAAGGCCATGGTTTCCGTAAGGAGATCAACTCACTGGCCATGACAGCTGCATTAGAGAAGTTTTTAGCTGAACATTTAGGCGGACGTTACCAGGCTGAGATGTCTTCAGAGGTACAGGCTCAACTAGACAAATTAACTGTTGATATTGACACTGTCACAGTTAATTAATCCGGTGAGCCTGAGATTGTTGAACTTGACCCAGCAATTTACAACCGCTATTTGGGAACCTACCAATTACTCCCTAATATGGAGATCGCTATTCGAGTCGAGGAACAACAACTACTCGCCCAAGCCACAGGGCAGGAAGCGTTTACCCTTTACCCTGTTTCAGAAAGTGACAGCTCCCACACTGACTCTTTGAGTTCAGTGTGGGCTTCCCAGCCAATCCAGCTATTGCTTAGGAGGCGCTGGGCTTTAAGAACGGACTGCCCTGCCGCTCTGTTTTTTTGGTCTTTTGTTTAATAATGTTTGACCAACTTTCCAGCATTTATGGCCTTTGGCCACGCTACGCGAACGGCTTTGAAAGTCAGTATTATGAGTATAACACATCGATTGGTCTTTTGTGAAAGACTCTGTGGAAAATTTATCCCACATCTCAATGCGCAGCATGAGTGTGGGATGAATTTTGCCAGAAACTAAATTCTTGGCTCAGGTTGCAGATATCACGATTCAATTCAATTTCTCAGCAGATGAAACGGTTAACGGACTAACACTTTATCAAGCGGGTCAGGAATTGATTGCATCCAAGGTGAATTAATTTAATAGATTGAGATTGGGGGCACACTGCTGTGTGTCCCGTGCAAAATTGCTAACGATACTAACGAGGAGCCTCTAGTTATGGAAACAGAAACGACTCAACCTACTGCAAGACAAGTATTAACTCAGGCGGCAGCAGGTGCGGCTGCCGGATTACTGGTGGGCATCGCTATCATGTCTATCTATCGATGGCTTTGGCATGTAGAGATATCTTTGAATACAATAATGCTTTTAAGCATAGGCTTCTCCATTTACTGTGGAGTTTTATCAGCTTGGCTAGGGAAAAGATTCTGGAATTTACTCGGTACCTTTCTCAGCCATATCAGCTGATAGTTGGTTTGGGGCAAGGCCCCCTTAGAGCTGATTCGTCAAGTAAATCTTAAGAAGTCTGAAAGCCTTGCTATGATTGTCTTTTCGGTATTAAATAGTTCAATTGTTCTATTTTAGCGCAAGCCTTATCCTACAAGGTTTAGTGCGAGTTTACGAATCAGCTCTAAGGAAGTATGTTTACAACTCAAATCAAAATGCTATATGACTAACCCATTTCCAGGGATGAATCCCTACCTCGAACAACCGGAATATTGGTCGGATTTCCACAACCAATTGGTGGCGGCTTTGGCTAGAGCATTAATTCCGAAACTGCTACCTAAATATCGGGTAGTTACCGATAAGTGGGTTTATAAGATTGCTGGCTCAACCAAGATTGCCATTGGTAGACCCGATGTTACGGTTCAACAAAGCCGAGATGCTTCAGCTGCAATGGCTACAGCAGTTGCGGTATCTGAACCGTTAGTTCAACCGATTAAGGTAGCTGTTCCTTTACGAGAAGAAGTCCGACAATCCTACATCGAGGTTAAAGATGTAGCCACTAAGGAAGTGGTGACAGCGATTGAAGTTATCTCTCCTGCCAATAAACGAGGAGAAGGGCGTCAGAAATACGAAGCCAAACGGCAGCAGATATTCGAGAGTATGACTCATTTGGTCGAAATTGACCTGTTGCGAGATGGAGAACCCCTGCCTGTTTCTAACACCAGTAATCTGAGTCATTATCGGATTTTAGTCAGTCGTTCTAATACCCGTCCCACGGCTGACTTGTACCTTTTTAATTTATGCGATTGGCCGTAGGCCACGCCAAAGGCGATCGCATTCCCTCTTTTCGGCTTCCCCTTCTTCCTGGGGATACCGAACCAATGGTAGAATTACAGACATTAGTGGATGAGCTTTATGACCAGTTAGGCTACGACTATTTTATTGACTATAGCAGCAATCCGCCATTCCCTTGGTCGGAGGATGATGTGGCATCTTGGGCAGGAGATCGTCGATAAAATTTTTGAATCAGGACAAGAATGAACAGCAAGATAAATGTTCGCAGATTGCCCAACCTTTGTTTTCCCTGCTCAATTATCCATTAAGCGATTGGCCGTAGGCCACGCCAAAGGCGATGAAGCTAAGCTTCCGCTAAAAGCGAACGCGACTTAGATAAACTCCCCATAATCCCAGTAAAATTAACCGACGTGAGTTCTTTATCTTCTGCTCTCTCGTTATATCTCAATTCCAAGGATTAACGGTTATGTCAAGTCAACTAGAACCCCTACTAAAGCTAATAGTTCCACAATCTTTGGACCTCAACGTCAGTCACCAACAGTTTGAACAATTAGCTAATGCTAACCGAGACCTGAGATTAGAAAGAACTGCTGAGGGAAAATTGATTGTGAATCCACCAACAGGATGGGAAACCGGTAAAAGAAATCTAAGTATTAGCAGGCAATTGGGCAATTGGTATGAGGAAAACCCGGAACAAGGAGAAGCATTTGACTCATCTACCGGATTTGAACTTCCCAATGGCTCCAATCGTTCCCCTGATAGCTCTTGGGTGTCACGTAACCGCTGGGATGCACTGACAGAGGAACAAAAACAAACTTTCCCTAAAGTCTGTCCTGATTTCGTAATTGAGTTGCGATCAAAGTCTGACAGTCTCAAGGAGCTACAGGCAAAAATGCAAGAGTATATTGACAATGGCTTGCGCTTGGGGTGGCTGATTGACCCTCAGAATCGACGGGTTGAAATTTATCGCTCAGGACAAAAAACTGAGGTTATAGATAATCCCAAAGAGTTATCTGGAGAAGCAGTGCTTCCCGGTTTCAAACTTAAATTACAAGGTATTGTAAACTGATTCCCAGGGTAAACCCATCCTACGTTTAACAGCAACTAGAAGATGCTGATAAATTCGTTATTCTCCTGCTCCAAGTTAAGGACAATTCAGCTATCAGCTAATGCGCTACGCGCACGCGTGCGCGTTCAGCTTTTGAATAAAAGAGGTAAGCATTCGTTTAATACTGAGTTAAATCCCAGCGTCGTTCGCACAGCGTGGCCAAACGCGCCCCGCGTGGCCAAAGGCCAAGGCCAAAGCCTGTGCCACACGCGAACGATGTTTTTTTTGAAGCTGAACGCGCACGCGTGAGCTTTTAGCTCACCGCTGTTCGCGTAGCTTGGCCAAAGGCCTTTCGCTGAGGGCTGACCGCTGAGGGCTGACCGCTTACGAATTCTTGATAAATTCTTGATTTTCCGGGATTAGCCTTTGTAGCAGGTTAAGGTAGTAAAGAAGCAGTTAGGAGAGTTTACGATTATGGAATCCCATGATTTTTTGATGTTAGTTCTGTTACTAAGTCCTGGTATGTTGCTTTCAGCAGTGATCATGCTCACCTTTGCCGCTGGTGGCTAAGCTCGACAAAGTCTAATCAACTATTCTCTACCTGGAAAATTAATCAAGCCGTGGGACATACACTTAATTGCCTTGGCTTGGGAGAAATATCTGAGTATTTCTATCAAGAGTATTTCTATCAAGCAAGAATCCCACGGCACTTTCAAGCTTTAGTGCTGGACGTGTTACATTTCCCGAATCACGGTCTGACCATCCTTAACTTCTCCAACTAGAACCAGATCCGTAACCCCAACAAATAAACCATTTTCCAGAACACCAGGAATATTATTGATAGTTTTTTCTAGCTCAGCTGGGTTATCAATGGCATCAAATTTGACATCAACGACCATATTTCCCTGATCTGTAATCACTGGTCCAGCTTTTTTGACCCCCATGCGCAGTTCCGGTTTACCCCCTAGCTTTTCAATGGCATTCATAACTGGTGTAATTGCCATCGGGATAACTTCTACAGGTAATAGGAAGGTAGACCCCAAGCGGTCAACTATTTTAGTGCTATCCACCACTACGATAAATTGTTTGGCCAGGGAATCTACAATTTTCTCACGGGTGTGGGCAGCGCCACCCCCCTTAATCAAATTTTTCTGGGGATCGACTTCGTCAGCACCATCAATCGCTACATCTATGTGATCAACCGCATCAAGGGTAGTCAAGGGAATACCGTACTGTTTCGCCAAGACTTCTGCCTGGAAAGAGGTGGGGATCCCTACAATATCCTTAATCTCTCCAGAGTTTAAGCGATCGCCTAAAAACTGAATTGCATAGGCAGTCGTTGAACCAGTGCCTAGCCCCACAATCATTCCCGACTGCACCCGCTTGGCAGCTGCTTTGCCAACTTCCTGTTTCATTAACTTAATGGGGTCAATTTCTGCACTCATAACAACGTTAGTGATTAGTGGTTAGTGGTTAGTGGTTAAAACGTAAGTTTTAATTCACAACTCACAATTTTAAATCGATCGGGTAACAGACGATGCAAAATTACCTGAGCTTGCCAGACTTTCCACCATCAGCGTTAAGCTAATAGGTAGTTGGTACTGCGCACACAAAATTAACAGCTATCTATCAAGCTCAATAGCTTACTGTTTCGTTAGCTTTAATTTCTTTGGTATTGGTAAGCTATCCTGATCTGGCTTAAGACACCATAAACCTATCGGGATTTGCCACTGATCATCAACCAAAAAAAAGAAAAGACTCTCTGTCTGGCAGAATGAGTCAGATATCGATATTAAAGTAGCACTATCAGCAGACTGGTCAAACCCAATCTGAGGTGATTAGATCTTTTATTTAAAAATTGCGTGGAAAGCCTGAAGCTTTACAGAGGAATAAGCCCACGCCTCCCTGACGGGTAGGACGTAGGGCTAATCTTGCCAGAATTGGTAATGGAAATCAGTTAGATTTATCCCAACTTAAGAGTTAGTAGTTTGAGCCGATAACAGTTCTTTCAGCTTCGCCAATTCATTAGCCCAACGGGGATCGGGTTGAATTCCAGCGGGGTCAGATGTAGTCTGTTGCTGCTTACGCTTAGACTTATTCTTGTTGTTGTTACGGCGAGGGGGAGGAGTGTTGTTGGCAGAT
Source organism: Moorena sp. SIO4A1 (assembly GCF_010672065.1). Taxonomy (NCBI): domain Bacteria; kingdom Bacillati; phylum Cyanobacteriota; class Cyanophyceae; order Coleofasciculales; family Coleofasciculaceae; genus Moorena; species Moorena sp. SIO4A1. The sequence continues at coordinate 25,808 of NZ_JAAHHX010000027.1, forward strand.
GGGGTTGATTCCTGATTGGGTTTTTCTTTCTCCTTAGATGCTTCTTTGTCTTGATTCTTGGATCGTGGCAGGGCTTTTTCAATTTTCAAGGTAGTATCCTTGAACATATGACCATTGAACTTTTCAATGAATTGATCAGCCTCCTCATCCGTTGCCACCGTGACGAAGCCGAAGCCCCGACATTTACCAGTTTTACGATCTTTAATCACTTTTGTGCTAAAGTTTTCACCGGCTTCAGCAAAAATAGCTTGCAGCTCATCACGGTTTACTTCTTCTTTAGGTAAGTTACCTATGTACAGACGAATAGACATTTAGAGATACCTCCGGGCGATAACAAAAAAAAGAAAAAATTGTTGACAGCAGTCACTAGGGTGGATAAAGATAAATTTGAGCGACGAAAACTTGCCACGTCTAGACAATCTTCTGACGTACCTTACCAACCTCAACTGAATAGACGGATGCAGTAAAATCAAAACTCCTATATACCACATGTTCGGAGCTACTACGACCCACTCGTTGACCTCTGGTTTACCATTAGCTCCGATTCTAGTTAACAGTTTTTTACTTACTCTTATCTAATTATTACAGAATGTTTACACCATATCATGGACATAATCAAACATTCAGTCGGTTAGTGATTATAACATTGTATATTCCCAGAGGAAAGTCTTAAGCTCTAAAATATAGGTTGTGATGCCTTCCGATAAATTTCGTCACCAGTTACGTCAAGAAGCACAACAATGGCAAACAGAAGGGTTGATTGATGCTGGCCTATACGCTCAATTAGCGGAACGCTATCAATTTAGTGACCTGGAAGTAGCGGCCCGTAATCGATTCGTCGTAATTTTGCTAGTTCTAGGCAGTCTTCTCTTAGGCTTGGCCATGATCACCTTTGTGGCAGCCAACTGGCAAGCCTGGTCTCGGTGGTTGAAAGTGACCTTGCTTCTGAGTGTCTTCTTCGGGATCAACATTGCTGGCTTCTATCTATGGCGAGACCCAACCCAAGGTAGGCATTGCCGTTTGGGACAAGGTTTATTACTTTTAGGAGCCCTGACTTTAGGAGCCAATATAGCACTGATGTCCCAAATGTTCCACCAAAGTGGACCACTCTATCAGTTATACCTGATTTGGGGATTAGGAGTCTTAGCCATGGCTTATAGCCTACGCTTGACCCTATTAGGGATGCTGGCAATGGTCTTGATTGGATTAGGGTATGTGCAAGGAATGTCCCAGCCAGAATTTCTGGCAATCACAGAGTTGTCTTGGCTAAGGCTAATCATACAACATATGCCAGTGTTTGCGGGTTTACTGTTTATTCCCCTGGCTTACTGGTGCCGTTCACGATGGATGTTTCGCTTAAGTGCGATCGCAGTAGTTGCTGCCCTGGAATGGAACTTGATCAACTTCGAGCTATGGCCTTATCCCGGTTGGATTGCTGCGATCGCATGCGCTCTACCACCAGCCTTGTTATGGTCATACGGGGGTTTCCTGGGAAGAATTCAGCCCAACCTCCAGGAATTTAATAGCACAGCCCGCACCCTTGGTATCACCTTCCTCAGCCTATCATTTTATTTTTTGTCTTTCCACGTGTTATGGGATAGTTCACCATCAGTCAAACCGCTAGTTGACGTCACCTCAATACTCCTGGAACCTGCTGTGATTGATAGTGTCATTTTAGGTAGCTTCACGATCTGGGCGTGGATAAAACTGTTGCGTCGAATGGACTCAACAACTAAGGTTGTGGCTATTATGATTGTGATCAGCGCCCTAGTTCCCTATTGGCATCTCAGTATTGGTATTCTACCCATCATAGCGGTATTCATCTTCAATGTGCTTTTATTCCTAATCGACATCGGTTTAATCCGCGCCGGACTAGCAGAGGGGAAACGAGGTTTATTCTGGGGTGGCATGGTGCTACTGACGCTGCAAATTTTGACCCGGATGCTGGAGTACGATACTGGTTTATTAGTCAAATCCATAGTCTTATTCCTCTGTGGGCTAGGTATTATTGGTGCTGGACTATGGTTTGAGCGCTATTTGAAGTCTGAATTATGACTTATGACTTATGACTTATGACCTATGAGCATTAATTCTGAGTATTACCGTCCTATACCAAGCTGGCGATTCTGGGTACCTCTTTTATTTCAAACCGCACTAATTATTACTGTTCCCACCCAGGCAATTTACACTACACTGACTGGAAAAACTGTCATCCTTCAGACAGCGCCAGTAGACCCTTATGAACTTTTGCGAGGCTATTCCCAAACTCTAAGATACTATATCTCTAATCAGGATAACTTGCGCAATCTTCCTGGCTGGCAAAAATTGCCCAAGCAACAACCTAATGGCAACAAGGTAACCTTTATCAAGCCTGGTACCCGTTTTTACGTAATTTTAGAAGCACCAGACTCATCCAACTCAACTAAACTACCAATAGCCTGGAAACCAGTAAGCTTAAGTGCCCAATTTCCTTCGCGACTACCAGCTAATCAGATTCCTATCAAAGGTGTTGCTAACTATGGTTCGATTGAGTACGGATTGGAAACTTACTATATGCCAGAAGACCAACGGGAACAAATTAATGAAGAATTAAATAGTGCTAGGCAAGAGAACTCTAACCTACCGATATCACCACCACCAATTGTGATGGAAATTAAGGTGGATGCTCAAGGTAATGCTTTACCAATCGGAATCTGGGCACTGGTAAGTAAGGATTCTCAACAGCAGATTCGCAAGTATCGGTTTTAAGAGGGAATCGGGAATCGGGAATCGGGAATCGGGAATCGGGAATCGGGAACGGGGCAAATAGTGTAATTTACATTTAACGGTACCCTTCACCGAAAGCCAAAGGCGAACAACCTTTTTGAATTAAGAATGTAGAATTACAAATTCTTAATTCTTAATTCTTAATTCTTAATTCTTCATTCTGACAGACAACCTTGGCCAAAAGGCCACGCGTGCGCGTTCAACCCTTAGTCAATCCGCCAGTTAAACGGCAAAATAGAATAAATCCCCTTCGGGTCATTGAAGCTTGTGAAAATTGCCAAATCCTGTTTTAGCTTCAGCAACTCTGTAGTTAGTGGCTCAGGTAATTGTCGGCTTGTGACCCTAACATCATTAGTCAGTGTCTCCAGAATCCTTTCCTCGAAACTAGGAATTTTTGGATACTCTTCTACTTTCCAATCATCCTTTAACTTAGCTTGCTTAGCGGCATACTTAATAGCATCATTAATACCCCCAATCTCATCAACTAAACCTATCTGCTTGGCGTCTATACCTGACCAAACCCGTCCCTGAGCAATGTCTTTGACTTTGCCCTTAGGCAATTTACGTGACTCTGCTACTTTGTCAATGAACTGGTCATAAATCTGATTAACCATGGTTTGGTAGATTGCTAACTCTTGGTCTGTTTTGGGACGGACAGTACTTTGAATATCGGCTAAAGAAGCTGTTTGTACAATATCCCAGGTCAGACCATTGTTGTTAGCTAATTCTTGGATATTAAAAAGTACACCAAAGACACCAATAGAACCAGTGATAGTATTTGGCTCAGCAAAAATTCGGTCGCTATAGGTAGAAATCCAGTAGCCACCAGAAGCTGCTACATTGCCCATAGACACAATCACTGGCTTTTCCTCACGGATCAGCCGCACTTCCCGTTGAATAATCTCAGAGGCTGTAGCACTGCCACCAGGACTATTAACCCTGAGCACTACTGCTTTAATATCTTTATCCAGCCGTAGCTCGCGCAGCTGTTTAGCAAAGCGTTTACCCCCCACTTGCTCAAGGTTTCCTTGACCGTCAACAATGCTACCCTCAGCATAAACTACGGCAATTTTATGCTTAGACTTGCGATTTTTAGAGTAAGGACTTTTCGCTCTAGCGTAAGTAGCCAGCTTAATTTTCCGGAACGATTTATCCTTTTCTTTTTCTCCAGTAAGCTCCTTGAGGGTAGCAATCACCTCATCGAAGTATCCAACTTGATCCACCAAACCTTGAGTTTTGGCCTCTGATGCGATCAACATCCCTTTAGTATTAGCGATCGCTTGCAAGGTCTTGGGAGTAATCTCACGACTTTTCCCCACTGCTGTCAAAAATTCATCCCAAATATCATCTAACAATTCTCGAGTCTGTTCCCGACTTTCAGGACTCAGCTGTTTGAGCAAGAACGGTTCAACTGCGGACTTGTATTTGCCAACTCGAACCACCTGAACACCAATACCATACTTCTGGAGAGCTCCGGTCAGAAAAAGTTGGGAAGAGTTCAAGCCATTGATTTCCACAACTCCCATCGGGTTAAGAATTATCGTATCCGCAACCGAGCTAAGATAGTATTCCCGTTCTCCCAAATCTACGTCATAGGCAATAATTTTTTTTCCAGCAGCTCGGAAACGCTCCAGAGCCTCCCTTACCTCCTTGAGATTTGCTAACCCAGTGTTGCCAACAGTTTTAGATGCAGCTCCATCCAGGTAGAGGGCAACAATGCGTTTATCCTTAGTTGCCTTATCCAGAGTATCGAGCACTTTGCGCAAAGGGATGATATTGCTTTCTTGACCCGATAACACCTCTTCAATCACTTCACTAGTGCTTGAGGTAGGATTGGTATCGCTGATATTGACCGATAAATCAAACACCAGCACTGATTTATCTTGAACCTGTGGCCCTGTATCTTTCGATGCTACTGCAATCAGTACAAACAGGAATCCACTAGTAGCTAAACTAAAAAATAGAATTAAACCGGCAAGACTTCCTACTAGGCTGGCAAATGTTTGTTGAATAAATTGACGCATTTGGTAAAGGATTAAGGATTAAGGATTAAGGATTAAGGATTAAGGATTAAGCATAAAGAATGAATGATTAAGCATAAAGGATTAAGGATTAAGGATTAAGGATTAAGGATTAAGCATCAAGGATTAAGGATTAAGGATTAAGGATTAAGGATTAAGGGCGATTCCCGATTCCCGATTCCCGATTCCCGATTCCCTATTCTCTATTCCCGATTCCCGATTCCCGATTCCCGATTCCCGATTCCCGATTCCCGATTCCCTATTAGCACTATCCTAACTTTTTCAAAGTGTTGGATTGCTTGAGATCAGACAAGGTAGCATTACCGGTGCAGAATAGAGCAGTAGTGATTTCTGCCATCAACAATTGCACTAAGGCATCAACGGCATCTACTGACTCAGCTGCTGCTTGGAGGAATGGTAATGCTAGACCAGCAATATCGGCTCCTAATGCGATCGCTTTTGCCACATCCAAACCATTGCGCAATCCCCCAGATGCAATTAGGGGAATGTTGGGGGCAATAGCTCGAATACTGGTAATGCACTCAGCGGTTGGTAAACCCCAGTCACCAAAGGTCTGTCCTAACCGACGCTGATGAGCGGTTAATCCTCGCTCACTTTCTACCTTTGCCCAAGACGTGCCCCCCGCACCAGCAACATCAATAGCGGTAACACCAGCCTCCAGCAACTTCTGGGCCATAGCCGCTGAGATGCCATTACCCACTTCTTTAGCAATCACTGGTACCGTCAACTTACTGCATAAACCATTAATTTTGTCAAGTAAACCCTTGAAATTAGTATCCCCGTTAGCTTGAATGCACTCCTGCAAGGGATTGATGTGCAAAATCAGTGCATCTGCTGTTAACAGGTCAACCACCTTTTGGCATTCTTCTAGTCCATAACTGTAGTTCAGCTGAACCGCACCGATGTTGGCAAATAGAATAATATCCGGAGCTTGGGAGCGCACCGCAAAGGTATGACCAACCTCTGGTTTTTCCACGGCCACTCGCTGAGAACCAACCCCCATGGCTAGTTTGTAATGTTGGGCAACCTCAGCCAGACGAAAATTAATCGTTTTTGCCTGTTCAGTACCACCAGTCATAGAAGAAATCAACAATGGTGCTCCCAAGGATTTCCCCAGAAATGTGGTAGATATGTCAATCTCACTGCGGTTTAGTTCTGGTAAGCAACAGTGAGTGAAGCGGTACCTCTCAAGTCCATTGGTATTGGCACGAAATTGAACATCTTCATCCAGACAAATCCTGATGTGGTCGGCCTTTCGCTGTTGGGTTTGGGTCATAATTATTTGGAAAATAAGAGCAATCTGATCACGATTCAGGCGCTAATTACTTTAATTAATTCCACTCCATCCCGACCATCATTATCGTTTAGATAAACCTTTACCTGTTCTTCGGCGGATGTGGGGAGTAGTTTGCCCGTAAAATCTGGACTAATCGGCAGTTCCCGATGTCCTCGGTCTACTAGCACTAATAATTTAATCGTTTGGGGTCTACCATACTCAAGCACCGCGTTTAGAGCAGCACGAATGGTACGTCCTCTATAAATGACATCATCCACCAACACCACTATCTTACGATCAAGATCGAAGGGAATATCTGTTTTTGCTGGGGTGCGAATGCCAATTCGATCGAGATCATCCCGATAAAAGGTGATATCCAACGCTCCCACTGGCACACTGACCTGCTCTAGGGTTTCAATCTGACGTCCTAGCAACTGAGCTAAAGGAACACCTCTGGTATATATACCCACCAGTGCTAGTTTGGACAAATCACTCACTTGTTCGATCACTTGAGATGCCAAACGATTTACTGTACGGCGCAGTTCTTCAGCTGATAGGATTTCAATGGTTTGAGTAGGCATCCTGGTTCATACAAAATTTCAGCAGGATACCCCGCCCACACAAATAGCGAGTTAGGCGGGGAAGGGGCTTTCAAGGTTTTGATATTATACCAGACGAACACCTATCACCGTGGAGCAAGAGATGAAAAGGTTTTAGCATCAGCGATTCCAGTGGGAAATAAGCCTTTGTCCCGTTGATATCGCTTCAGGGCTGCCTCTGTGGCTGGTCCAAATACGCCATCTTTTAGTCCTTTATAGTAGCCTAGGTAAATCAAGCGATTCTGAAGGCTATTCACTCTTGTGCCACTACTACCTCGTTTTAATGGAGTAATGATGCTAGCAGCAACGGCAATTCCAGAAGAATTGCCCCGTAGTGCTGATAAGGTACGAGAGTCAGCAATGCCATTTGCTGGCAGTTCCCGAGAAAGCTGATACTCTTTGACTGCCGTCTCAGTTAATTTACCATAGTATCCTGTTACTGGCCCTTTGTAGAATCCCAACTCTGTGAGGCGATTTTGCAGTTGTTTCACCGATTCGCCATTGCTGCCTGGTCGCAACTCAGTGACGTTGGGAATAATATCCTTATCATTAGGATTTTTGGCTAAGTCTGACAAAGTGCGAGAGTCAGCAATACCAGTCACTGGTAGTCCCCTCAAGCGCTGAAATTTTATGACCCCTGCTTCAGTTAAACGACCGTAGAATCCCGTTACTGGACCGTTGTAGACTTTCAACTCCCTCATGCGCTGTTGCAGTTTGGTCACAGCAGTTCCTCTGTTACCTCGCCGTAACTCAGTGGCGTTCTTGATCGAACCACCATTGATTACGAATAAGGTGTTTTGTCCAGCAACGCCATCCGCCCGTAATCCCTTGGCTCGCTGAAATTTAATTACCGCTGCTTGGGTCATGCGCCCGTAATAGCCAGTGATCGGACCATTAAAAAATCCCAAGGATGTCAACTTCTTTTGCAAATCGCTGACTACCGTTCCTCTACTACCGCGTTTGAGCTGTGTGTTTGTTGGTAGACGAATATCAGTACCAGCAGTTTTATATAAAGCTGCTAGGGTTTTTGGTCCAGCCACACCATCTATTGGTAGTCCCTTCTTTTGCTGAAAGATAGCAACATAAGACTGGGTTAACATGTCATAGTTGCCAGTAATCCGACCTTTATAAAAGCCAGCCGCTGCCAACTCTTTCTGAAGAGAAGTCACCTGTGATCCACGGCTGCCTTTTTGAAGCACTTTAGCACTGGCATGAGCAGCGGTACTGAGAATGGTTAGGGCAATTGCGATCGCACTAATCTTGATCCAAGCTGAACTAGGAATAGTGGGACTGTTTAGCCCATCCAACCATCGAATTAAACCATTATCATCTTGCCACGGAAAATTCTCCGCGTCTTCATAGGACTCGGCAAGATTAACGCAGACTAAGCTTTCCATCGCTTTCCTACCAAATTTTTTTGTATGATAGCCAGTTCTCTAGCAATATTTGTATTGTGTTCTTGACACTACCATTTTAATGGACATTACTCTTGTCCACGTCATCCCTAGTTACCTTCATAGGTCATAACTGCTCAACCGATCATCCCTTCACCGGATCACCCCTTTACCCGATCACTCCTTCACCAATTCCCAGGTAATATCTTTGATCCCAACAATGAGCAATCTTTGAGGAGCAATCTTTTAGCAATCTTTCCGGATGTAGTCAATTTCAGGCTGGATTTAAGAGTTATAACGGATGTGGTAAAGGTAAATCTGCTCGATAATTACCCTCAAAAGGTAAATCTCCTGGATATTGCCCCCAGCTGACTGCTGGGGGTTTTTATTGTGTTCGGCGCTCTACAGTAATGCGATCGCCTCAGAAGTGTTGAACAGGGAATAGGTAATAGGTAATAGGTAATAGGGAATAGGGAATAGGGAATAGGGAATAGGTAAGAAGTAGTTTTCGAGGCTTAAGAGTATCGTTAACTACATTTTTGAGCCTGGTCTTGATGCAGCCGTGAGCGACTGCATCAAGACCGGAAGAGAAAAGCCAAGTTTTACAAAGCTTTTAGGAATTTATCCCTCACCATTATTTGTAAATACCCGCGCGCGTATTGCTATAGAGCAACGCGACTCTCTAGATTAATTCCAAAGGGGATGACCATGCCTAATTGTTGTTGGCCCATCCTCAAGTCATATATTCTGAGCCTCTTCAGTTTTTTGAGCCCAACCATGAAATCTTTCCGGAGCTAGTCAATTTCCTGCTGGATTTAATTATAACGGATTTAGTAAAGATAAATCTCCTGGATAATTGCCCCCAGCTGACTGCTGGGGGTTTTTATTGTGATCGGCGCTCTACAGTGATGCGATCGCGGATCATCACTGTGGCAAAACCGCCCCTGAGCAACGCGACTCTCTAGATTAATTCCAAAGGGGATGACCATGCCTAATTTTTGTTTGCCCATCCTCAAGTCATATCTTCTGAGTTTCTTCGGTTTTTTGAGCCCAACCATCACCAATCTTTCCGGATCTAGTCAATTTACTGGCGGATTTAAGAGTTATAACGGATGTGATCAAAGTAAATCTCCTGGATAATTTACCCCAGCTAACTGCTGGGGTTTTTTTTTGTAATTGCCTAACACAGTGATGCGATCGCCGATCATCACTGTGCCAAACCCCCCTCGCTTATCAACCTAAGGATACAAGCCCCTGAATTCATTTATGGAAAAAGACTATTTGAATTGGAGCGAAGCGATGTTTCAATGCCTCGAATTAATTCCTGGGGTATTTTTTAATTTTGAATTGATAATTTTGAATTGGAGCGAAGCGAGTGACCATGGGTAATTTTTGTTTGCCAATCGTCAAGTCTGTTATTCTGAGTTTCTTAGGTTTTTTGATCCCATCTACCTATCAACCACCCACTTATGGGAATAATTATGAGCTAAGTAGCACACAACCCACTCTCCAATCAATTGACAACAAAAACTATACTCAAGCTCAAATTGATTATTTTTTGGAAATTGCCTTAGGCTCGGAATACGGCTCCTCCAATCCTACTATCAAAAAATGGGACAGGAATGTGAGGATTAAGGTAATCGGCTTGCCAACCCCTGAAGATTGGCAGACTTTGTCAACCGTTATTGATGAACTAAATACGATTACTCAAGGTTCAATTCAAATAAACTTTGATGATAATAATCCCAATCTCAAGATTTATTTTGTTCCCGAATACGAGTTTCGTCGCTATGAGCCTAACTATCGACCGGTCAATTTTGGTTTTTTTCGGACTTGGTGGAATAACCAGGTAATTTATAAGTCAAGAATTATGATTTCTACAACTAGCATTACTCAAAAAGCACGGTCTCACCTAATCCGAGAAGAGCTCACCCAATCTATAGGACTGATGAGGGATTCCTATAAATACAGAAATAGTGTATTTTTCCAAGGGTGGACTGATACGACTGAATATGCGGAGATTGATCAAGCTGTAATAGAAATGCTATATAGACCAGAAATTCGTCCCGGAATGACTAAAGCAGAAGTTATCAATGTTCTGAATAGCCTTAGGTTTGCGAGGTAATCATAGCAGTAGGGTGCGTTATTAACGCACCTTACAGATAGAGTTACTGGGTAGGTTCTGTGCTATCAAGATTCAGATTAGAAGAATTTAGAGGTAGTGTAAGGACCATAGACCCAATTGCCACTGCTCAGCTGTAGCCAATTCCCATTTCTAGCAACCACAGGTTTGAGTACAGATCCACTGCTTACACAGGTAACAGCCTGACCAGTACCAGGACCAGGGAGTGCTTTCAAACACCCACCATTGGGAGTCTTGACTTTGATTCCTGATTCCAAAATCGGACTACCGCCACCGCCTTCACTACTTTCATCAAATAATTTAGAGGTAGTGTAAGGAGCATAAACCCAATTGCCACTGCTCAGCTGCAGCCAATTCCCATTTGTAGCAACCACAGGTTTGAGTGCAGATCCACTGCGGACACAAGCAACAACCTGACCAGTGCCAGGACCAGTGAGTGCTTTCAAACACCCACCATTGGGAGTTTTGACTTTGATTCCTGATTCCAAAATCGGACTACCGCCACCGCCCTCACTACTTTCATCAAATAATTTAGAGGTAGTGTAAGGACCATAAACCCAATTGCCACTGCTCAGCTGCAGCCAATTCCCATTTTTAACAACCACAGGTTTGAGTACAGCTCCATTGCTAACACAGAAGACAGCTGCGGAAGTATCGCTCGGACCTTTGCGTGCAGTCAAACAACCACCACTTGGAGTCTTGACTTTGATCCCTGTTTCCAAAGCCGCAAACACTGGAGCCGTTACACTCAAACTCCCCAACCAGACCGCACATCCTAGTAAACCGAGCCAAGCAGTGTTGGGAATTTTAAACCAGTTGAGGTTGAGTTCTCTTAGATCTAGATCACAATCAATACCTACTGCTTCTTCATAGGATTCATAGGAATGAGTGTAAGCAAGTACTTCCACGTTTTTCTCCTTTTTTAAGTTTTATTAAGTTTTGAGGCAATTATGATCATAATTTCCCCTAAAGTTGAGGGAAAATAGATTGCTTTGCTGTCAGGTGGAAGACCCAAGGGTAATCGGTAATCGGTAATCGGTAATCGGTAACTGACCCAACTATACTTGATGTCATTCTTTTGTTCAGCAACGCCAAATAGATGGCTGGAAAAAGGTTATAAGACAATTTCCTCCCATAGGGGAAAATTTAAGCAAAAAAAAATAATTGCCTGATTAAACGATAACGTTGTGTGAAGCGTTCGCAAAGCGTGGCCAAAGGCCAATCGCATAAGCGCGTTTTTATCTGGGTTGTAAACACACTTCTTGCTGTAAAAGGCATGGATGGAAAAGGCTTGCAGACAATAGGGGAAAGAGCTCCGAAGTTTTATTGGACAAAAAAAAAGACCATATAGGTTTACATCTCATTTAAAAAGGCTATATTGCAATAGACAAAAAACCAACCCTATCCCCAGCCAAATTAAAAAACAATACCTTGTCAGATCTAAGGCTTGGTTAATTTTGCCTGGTGTGATATCGTAGGTAGGTTTTCCTAATAAGGGTTTTTGCTTGACAACACCACTGTAAAAATTAGTCCCCCCCAGCTGAACCTCCAAAATCGCAGCAAAAGCCGATTCACTCCAGCCAGAGTTAGGACTCGGATCAGCAATAGCATCACGGCGACACAGACGCCAGACCTGCTGAGGTTTTCCAGACATCAAGGCTAGGGTAAATACGGTTAATCGACAGGGGATCCAGGTTAGTAAATCTTCAATTTTAGCACTAAACCAACCTAAATGCGTGTAAGGCTCTCGGCGGTAACCGACCATCGAATCTAAAGTACTGGCAGCTTTATAAGCTAAGGCCAGAGGAACACTACCTACCCCAGGAATCAACGCTCCAACAATGGCATAGAACAGAGGGGCTGTGACCCCATCGGTAGTGTTTTCCGCCACCGTTTCTAGGACAGCTCGTAGGATTTCCGACTCACAAAGATTTTCTGTATCACGACCAACATATTGACTTAATCGAGAACGGGCTAGTTCTAATTCTCCGGCAGTTAAAGGCTGTAATACATCCATTGCTGCTGCTCTAAGAGAGCGACCAGCAAAACAACTGGCTAGCAATATCGTTCCTATGCCTATACCCAAAAAGGGATTGAGCCAGATTCCTAGGAAGACAATAAACCATCCAACTACTCCACTCCCAATAATTAGTCCAATACCCAACCCAATTCCTGCTAGGCGTTGTTGCCAAGGCTGCTGCCAGAAGTGAATTGCTAACTTAGTGAAGTGAGAGATTACCCAGCCCATAACCTGCACTGGATGGACCCAACCCCAAGGATCACCGATCAGATAATCCAGACTAGCCGCCAGCAGCAAAATGACACCATTAGTATGGTTATTACCCAGGATTTGAACCACTACTTTCTAATTTTATCGACATTCTCTTCCCAGTTAGCCCCATCGAAAGGGACAAGGGTAAATCGAGATAGAACATCACCGTCAAGACAACGTAGGTTGACAGAAATCCCATTGGGATGAGAACGGGGTCGATAGAAAGGATGAATGCCACAGATTTGGCAGAATGTGTGCTTCGCCGTGTGAGTGTTGAAGGTATAACTAGTCAACACTTGATCTCCCTTAAGTAAGCTAAATTGCTCAGGGGAGACAATCAGGTGTAAGATGCCCTTTTTTTTACACATCGAACAATTGCAATCAATTGCCTCATGCTTTTTTACAATTACCCGGAAGCGGACAGCGCCACAATGACAGCCCCCCTCATAAGTAATCGGTTCGTTACTCTTTTTCATGAACAGAAAAATTGATTCAAACAACGAAACTGGTTTCTTCTCCCATAGCCGCTTGCCAACTACGGGCATCATAATAAAGATCGGCAAGAGTTATAGTGTACAATGCTTCTTTAAGCTTTTGATGCAAACGATGCCAAAGTGTAAATGTAACCCAGTCTTCGGCTTGACCAGCGTCTGGGGTATGGTGGGGTAGTGGTTCGATGGTTTCACCCACTGCTTCTAGGATTTTGCCGAGGGAAATTTGTGTGGGTTCATGGGCTAATTGATAGCCTCCTTGAGCTCCACGAACTGACTTGACTAAGCCAGCACGGCGCATCTCAATCAGTAGTTTTTCTAGATATGGAGCTGGTAGACCTTGCCGTTTAGCGATCGCTCTAACCGATGTCGGTCCATACCCTGGTCTTAGGCTCAGATCTAGTAGTGCCTTAACACTGTAGTGTCCACGAGTGGTGAGCTTCATAATAAAATAGCAATCCAATCGGAAAGTGGACGTGGGAGTTAACGGGACAATTTCTTTGAAAGACTAAAGTCGGAAACGATTTTATGACCTGTTTAAAGATCACGCTCGTTTAATCCACTCAGCTATCAGCATCAAGAGCCGGGGGAACCAAGCAACCCTCTCATCCTGAAGACTATACTTTGAGCGGTATGCTTTTAGCTATGCCTTCAAGCCAGAAGCTTAGATCTTAGACTATCAATGGCTGATAGCTGATAGCCCGTTGGCTGAATGCTAAGCTCAAAGAAACTCGCTTAATACTGTCACCCAATGGAGATAGCCATTGACTTGTGACAGGGATGGAAAGTACAGGTGGCTGGTGAGGAAATTGCCTACAAGAGTAGCCCATACTCTTTTAGCCAATTTTCCCGTGACCCTAGGCAATTTTCCTGTGACCCAGATGATCGGAGTTGTTCACGACCTATTCACAACCTATTGCTGTAGTTGAACGGTAGTTAAAAACTGACTATTAACGAACACAGTTGACACTCTCGGTGTAATATAGTCTCATATACTGATATTAAACTAAGATTTTGTTATCTTAGTTGACAGTCAGTCCAGTAGAAATGCTGGATACCACTTAAGTCCTTAGTATTAGATTCAAGTTGATGGCTAGAAAGAAAAACATGGCTGCTCCGACGCCTCCTCTGAAGGACGAAGCATTGCTTGATAAAGTAAGAGAGCTAGGTAACCTGAGCAAAGAAGAAAAAGCTAGAGCCTGTGGCTACTACACCGTGACAAAAAACGGAGTAGAGCGAGTCAATATGATGAAGTTCCTCAATGCCCTTATTGATGCGGAGGGGATTGAATTAGACAGCAAAGTCAATGGCAATGGTCGTGGCGGACGCAGTGCCAGCTATCGGATTAGTGTGCAGTCTAACGGCAATCTTCTGATTGGCTCGGCTTACACGAAACAAATGGGTTTACAACCAGGGGACCAGTTTGAAATCACCCTGGGACGCAAGCACATTCACCTTAAACAACTTGATGAAACAGAAGAAGAAGCACGTGAGGCATCCTGAGCCGAATAGACAAGGCTTAGAACGCCGTAATCGGTAAATGTGCTGTCGCTCAAAACGTCAGCATTCTCCCGTCAGTTATCAGCATTAGCGCTACTTGAAACGCTGTGCTTGCCAGCCATTCATGATGCCCTCAAGAGAACCAATCCACGAGGCTTTAAACGGTAAGCGTGGTTTGAAAAGGAGCCCATAAGCTTACTCTCTTGATAAACCCAGGCTCCCAAAACATTAGCTGTTTGCAAAGCTGGAAAGTAGCGCTAATGCTGACTGCTGATAGCTGAATGCAAACCCGATCACTGTCTGTTACGAAAGCGGTGTATCAATTTCCATCCCCATTTATGGAAACTTCCCAATCTAGCTTTTAATCACTCAATTGGGATATTGTTTAAAGAACACCCAGTCAGGGGCATCATCAATTCTTCTGGCTGGCTTCAATTTCCATTGCTCAAGGAGACCAGTATTAAGCAATAAGTTGAACTAGATCAGCTTTTGCCAAATCCCATGGTCAGAAGACATCAAAATCAGTAGAGAAAGATAGGTTCCCCAGAATAAAATTACCATAAATTGTCTATCCCGTCGCGCAACCAGCATCCCTGCTATAACCATGGTTAAAGGGACACAAGCGAAGAACAGCCAGGAGCTGAGGTCAAAAGCTTTCCTAATCCCGAAGTGAAGCATCACAGTAATAGTAGCAACACCTAGTAGACTTAACCCAATACTCCAAAAACGGGGATAAGATTTGCTAGAAGGCCAATGCCAAATATCTGTCAGTTGGGCTCCACCAGCAAGGGCTAATGCTGGGTAAACTGGCAACACATACCCAGGCAATTTAGTGGCAATAAGGGAAATGGCGATCAAGTAACCGCCAGCCCATACCAGTACCAATTTAGCCCAGCCCCAATGGCGATTCTGCCAAGCCTGCTGTAACCAGTAGGAAAAGAACAGTAACCAAGGTGCGGAAAATTTTAAGATTTCCCCCAGGTAATACCAAGGGAGGCGATTTTGCCCATCCACTGCTGTCCAGATCGGGCGTAGGGACTCGTAGAGAATGGCTTTAGTTGTAGTAACGGCTCTTTGATCCTGTACCAGTAATGGAACAGTGTACCAAGCAAGAGCAGGACTATAGCCTAGGAGCAATCCCAACCACCAATAAGTAGACGTGAGGAGTCTGGGCGTATCCCATGCTAGAAACAACAGAGCGATCGCTGTGATCAACAATGCCACCAGGATCCCCTTAGTGAGGAAAATCAAGCCTAATCCGATCCCCGCTGCCAGTGACCAGCGTGAGTCCCGACGCGATCGCAACACACACCACATCATCAACACCACAAAGCACAGATTAGCTCCATCCAGGATTGCCATACGCCCATAATGGGCTATTGGTAAGAAAGTTAGGTAAATCAAGCTAGAGAAAATAGCCTTCTGACGGCAGGGGAAGATTTCTGTAGCAAGACCATATACTAGCAGTACCGACAGAACACTGAGGATGGCACCAGGTAAGCGTGTAGTCCACTCGTTGACACCACCAAACTGATAAGCCACCGCAATGAGCCAGGCTAGTAGGGGGGGGTGTTCAATTACGGTTTCACCTTCAAAAGTTGGGTAAAGCCACTGCCCAAATTCCCCCTTTGCTGAAAGTAGTTGAGTAGCCAGATGACTTATGCTTTGCTCTACCCCTTGCAACGAGCCACTGCCCAAATTGATGCTAAACAACAATAGTGCTGCCAGGAATAACCCTAACAGCGACAATCTCTCAATCCAGCGTTGAGTTCTACGTATCCGGTTTCCCGAGCCACCCCAAGTAAACGTTTTATGATCCATAAATTTACCTTTACCTTTACCTTTACCAATAATTCATAATTAAAGCTAGAAGTTTAACAAAAAACCATGAACGAAGCTAATTTTACCGTTCCCCACCAGACCACGAGCCATCATCCAATTTTTCGGTTCTACTTGGGGGATTATCCCAATGCTGCTAGCCATCTTATCTAATCTACTAACCCCGTTGTCTGGTGTTCTTAACCACAGCAGTATACTTTTTACCTTTAACCTTTCAATTATGTCGGAAAACTAATCGTCTCTAACTAATCGTCTCGCGCGAGCGTGAACAGGCAATTCTGTTGAAGCTGTTTACCGTCAGTGATAGAATGTCCGTTGTTGAAGTGACGGTGCTAAACTATCCAGCATAAATTAAAACTTAACTTTTTTTGAAATTACCAATCAACCTAGAAAAACCTTTGACCTATGAGTATGACTTATGAGTAGTGTGAGCTATGGCTCAAATCAATGATTAGATTGGTGAGCAATGGCAAAGTCTGACAATTATACACAAGATAAACACAATATCAACAAAACTAATTAGACAAGTAGCAGCTGTACATGGTAACAGACACTCTCAAACCTCCCCATGACTATTTACACTCGCGTGGGTCTTATCTCCGGGAGGAACTGTTGCTCAGCAATGGTTTAAGTAAGGCACAACAGCAAACAGCTTTGCTTATAGTCTTGAGTAATTCAAACTTGAGTTTTTCGAATCGAGTGTAACCAAAGTTAAAAAATATTCTCCAGAATCCTTACCTGTTAACTGTTCCGAAGTTCCCTACTTCTGTAATAAGTCCTATGAAAGTGATACACTACCAGGACACAAAGGGCATGCTTAAGATAGGCTATAGACGGTTTTATTACTGTGACCTATAGCTCAGTCATTGACCATCGACTGCTACTAGCAATGTTCTAGAACTTACCTCAAGTTCAGATTCACTGCTAACCGATCACTTGTTGACCAAGCCAGCCCATGGAGTTGAACACAGAATAATGAGGAATTTCTACCTAAGTTGATCACTTGCGACACTTACGCATATGGAAAGCTCATTTGAACTAACCCTACAGATGGTTATCGCCATCTTTGCTGGGATCAGTGCCCAGGTAATGGGTGAGTATTTAAAAATTCCCAGCATTGTCTTTTTGCTGATGTTTGGCACTCTACTCGGACCAGATGGCTTCGGTCTTTTGCACCCACAGAAGCTAGGGGTTGGTCTAGAGGTAATTGTTGCCCTCTCAGTGGCAGTTATTCTGTTTGAAGGAGGGCTCAACCTAGATCTGCGGGATCTGGGCAAAGTGTCTGGTAGTCTGAGAAATCTAGTTACCATCGGAACACTGATTACTCTGTTAGGAGGTGGCATGGCGGCTCACTGGCTAGGGGAGTTTCCTTGGCCGATTGCTTTTCTCTATGCCTCTCTAGTGGTGGTCACCGGACCAACGGTGATTAGCCCTCTGCTAAAACAGGTGAAAGTGGATCGACGTGTAGAAACCCTCCTAGAAGGGGAAGGGGTTCTCATTGATCCAGTCGGGGCAATTCTGGCAGTGGTTGTCCTGGACACAATTTTAAATAGTGATGGTGGTGCAAATGCAGCATTTGTCGGTCTAGGTCTTCGTTTAAGCATCGGTGCTGTTATTGGGGGCTTAGGGGGCTGGTTAATGGGGTTTCTTCTCAAGCAAGCACGCTTCATCTCAGAAGAACTCAAAAACTTGGTGGTACTGGCTGGCATGTGGGGTTTGTTTGGCTTGGCTCAGATGGTTCGCTCTGAATCCGGTTTGATGGCAACTGTAGTGGCTGGAGTAGTTATGGGAGCCTCTGACCTGCCTGAAGAGCGCTTGTTGCGACGCTTCAAGGGACAATTAACTGTCCTTGGGGTTTCCATGTTATTCGTACTGCTATCGGCTGACCTGTCAATCGCCAGTGTGTTTGCCCTAGGCTGGGGCAGTATCTTTACCGTCTTGGTATTGATGTTGGTGGTGCGCCCCATCAGTGTGGTGGTTTGTACTTGGAATAGTGATCTCAATTGGCGGCAAAAATTATTTGTGTCGTGGATTGGTCCTAAGGGAATTGTCAGTGCTTCTGTGGCTTCCTTGTTTGCCATTCTCCTAACGGAACGGGGGGTTAATGGTGGTGACTCGATTAAAGCCTTGGTATTCCTGACAATTATGTTGACGGTAGTTTTACAGGGTTTGACCGCTCGCTGGGTCGCCAAATGGCTAAAACTTAACCCAGAGGAGGAGGCAACTGGTGCTGTAATCATCGGTTGTAATCCGATGAGCCGTCTGATTGCTCGTTTGTTTCAAGAGCGAGGAGAGTCGGTTGTGCTGATTGATACAGACCCAGAAGCCTGCCAAAAAGCAAGGGACGAAAATCTGCGAGTTTTCCAAAGCAGTGGTTTGGATGTGGATGTTCTAGAAGAAGCTGGCATCGAATCGGTGGGAACGTTCCTAGCAATGACCAAGAATGGTGAGATTAACTTGGTATTGGCTCAACGAGCAGCGGAGGAGTTTAATCCACCGCGAGTCTTAGCAGTGTTTCCTCGTGACCCCCAAGTCAATAGCAACAACAATAAAACCAAGGTTAATCAGGCCTTCATTGCACAACTACCGATCAAAACTTGGATCCAGTACATTAATGATGGGCAAATCAAGTTGGGCAAAACCACTCTCAAGGAAGCTGGATTTGGTTTTCAGCGAGCTCATCTCAACGCCTTAATTCGCTCTGGAGAACTGGTACCTTTGCTACTGGAGAGGGAAAAGAGTTTTCAAGTGGCGAGTGGGAATGAAGATTGGCAACCGGGGGATAATATTATTTACTTGCTCCATGACCCTAGACCAAAACTTCTGAAGCGTTTATCCGGTGGGACTTCTTCGTCTCGTCTGGCCCTCGAAAAGCTACCCAAAGTGGAGGAATTGCCAATTGCTACAGGGGCATCGAATACAACAGTAGATGAAAGTGTGAATTAGATGTATAGCAAAGGGAACAGGGAACAGGGAACAGGGAACAGGGAACAGGGAACAGAGAACAGGGAGTAGGCAATATGGCATAACAAATTATCACAATTCCTACACAAATCCCTGTTGCACCTAGAAACCAAATAATGCTATTAGATGAGAATGGCATTATTTGGTTTATAACCCAATAAAATTCACAAAACCTGTTATCAGGTTATCCAATCAGGTGAAATCCTTACATGTCGGCAACTGTGCAATAGCATGATCAGCAATTTCACAGTTAGACATTGACTTTCATTAAGGTGAATTTTGAAGACTTTTTGGTAAAATTCACGAAGCATTTCTATTTTAGGGTTGTCCACTAGACAACTCTATTCTTTTTTGGGTTCGTTTGCTCAAATCCTTATCCTATCTACTTTTCACTCTTATTGTCACCCCCTGAGCAGGTGCGGAAACAAGTGACCCAAACAGCCCCTCAGCCCTTCTCCGGGACCCCAAGTCCCCTTCTGTTAACAGTTCACTTTAATTTTTTCCGACTACTTAAATTAAGAAAATCAGAACATATATCAAGCTATATATAATTTACATCTATCTTGGGTAGTATAGCAGAAGTCAGAAGTCAGAAGTCAGAAGTCAGAAGTCAAACTCTTGCGCTTATTTAGGTTTGAGACTTTTGTCATGTCCGCGCCTGCCCTGGCGACTGCTATATATAGCGTTGGTCATAGGAGGTAAAAAGAGCAGAAAGCAGATGCTAATTTCCTGATTTGCTTGTGTAAGTGCAAAACTAATTCAGCTTTAATAACCAGAGCCTATATCTGAATTTATAAACTCAATATTATATTAAAATCAGGGGTTTTCTCTAAGAGTATTAGTCATTGTTTTTGAGCTTAATGAATGCAAGATTATACTCTCAAAAAAGATATTTAATACCATAGTAAATATCACAGATAACGAGATATAAAATTATCAAATGACCCAAAACAATAATTATCGGGAAAAGCAACAAGAGCAGCTAAATCAGCTTCTGAGTAAAGATAATCGCTATAAAGTTGTCAAATTATTGGGTGAAGGAGGCTTTGGTAAAACTTGGGAAGTAGATGACCAAGGTACGCGAAAAGTATTAAAAGTTCTGCACCGCAAAAGTCCCAAGGCTATAGAGTTATTTGAACGGGAAGCGGAGGTACTCAAAAAGCTAAATCATCCAGGAATTCCTAAAGTCGAGCCAGATGGCTACTTTATTCTCCCGCAAGAAGGTGGGAATCAGGATTTGCACTGCTTGGTGATGGAAAAAATTGAGGGGTTGGATTTAGAGAAGTGGCTAGAAGAGAATGGCTATCAACCCATCACACAAGAGCAAGCGATCGCATGGTTGAAACAACTGGCAGAAATCTTAGCTCTAGTGCATGAGCAGAACTGGTTTCACCGGGATATTAAACCTGCTAACATCATGCTCAGACCTAATGGTCAGTTAGCTTTGATTGACTTTGGTGCAGCGAGGGAGGTGACGGATACCTATTTTGAAAAGCTTCAAGAAGGAAATGTTACAGGGATTGTTTCACAGGATTACACGCCGCCGGAACAAGTTAAAGGTCAAGCTGAGTATAGGTCTGATTTCTTTGCCCTAGGGCGTAGCTTTGTCTGTTTACTGACAGGCAAACTACTCAAGCACTTTGGCGCAAACGCAATCACAGGTAAGCTTGAAAAGAATTGGCGAGACAGCGCGACTCAAATATCTGACCCACTGGCAGATTTAATTAATGATCTAATGGCTCCCTCACCAGAGCGGAGACCTAAGAATGCCCAAGATATTCTACAGCGCCTAGAAATAATTGATATCGAGTCTTCCATTCTCTCAATTCTGTCAGTACTGGGTCAACCAGCAAGATTGATTGCAGAGCCGATTCTTAGAAGGAAAATTCCCAAGTGGGCAAAGCAGAGCCGGATTCCTAAAATTGCCCTCTACGGTAGAACAGGAGCGGGTAAATCATCTCTGGTCAATGCCATGATGGGAAAGCGGGTTGCTAAGGTTAGGGTTGATAAACCGGAAACCCTAGACCCTGAATCTTACCTATGCGAGCGCAATGGACGGAGCTTAGAAATTGTAGATTCCCGTGGTGTAGGGGAAAAGTCCAAGGACGATCCGGCATTCCAGTCAGCCATTGACTACATTGTTGAAAAGAGAGTAGATATCCTTTTATTTGTGATTCCAGCCAAAGAGCGAGGGTATGTCGCTCAGGATGTGGAGTTTCTAAGGACGCTGGGCCAAAAACACGACCAAGACCATAAGACAAAACTGCCGATTATCTTGGTGATCAACCAGATAGACCTGGTTGACCCTGCCCGCGAGTGGAATCCACCTTATGACGTGAGTTTAGAATCTAGGGCTAATTCCAGAAAGCCTAGTAATGCCAAAGAGCAGAAAGAAATTAATATTATCAAGTGCATTAAAGCAAGACTCCATGACTATCACCAACTTACTGATAGTTATGTTCCTGTTTCTGCCTGTTGGCAGGAGTACGAAGACACACGGTATAACATCGAGCAACTAGAACTAGAAATATATAAAAATATCTCTGACGATGCTGCTAAATACGGTTTTGGGGGAGCAACTGCGGGCATCCCACTCAAGAGGATCATAGCCAATAAATTTAAGTTGACCGCAGCCTCGTTTGCATTGGGTGCGAGATTTTTTCCCTTTGTAACAAACTTTATACAAAATTTGCTGGTCAGGATGATTGCCAATATTGCTATTCCTGACCAATACCAAAGTATTACGGTCCAAACATTCCTGGAGCAGTTGGGTGTTAAAGGAACTCAAATCAATTTCAATACTGTGGCGATGACTTTAGCAATTGGTGAAGCAGCGATTAGCTATTTTATTGAGAATCACTCTATAGAAGAAGCTAGACAAGCTTTTGTACAGGAAGAGAAAAGTCTGCAAACAGAACTAAGAGATGCAGAGCCGGAAGATGTGATGGAAATTCTGCGAAACATTGACAGGGAAATTAGCGAGCGTTACGGAATACCGCCTTTATATAAAGACGACAGTGATATTACCTAAGCCTATGGGCTACGGGAACAGCGAACAGCGGTCAGCTGACAATAAACCGCTTTTGAAAAAATTGAATACTTCGAGATTTTATCGAATGATTTTTCCCCTCTTACCTCTTCTTCACTGCTCCCTGCTCCCTGCTCCCTAAAAAAATGTACTTCACCTAATTGAAAACAGCCATAGTTGAATACTTACCTAAATAGTGTTTATTTTTCGCTAGTATATTGAACCCAAAGATGCTGACTATAAAAAAGTTAAAAATCCAAAAAAAATGGCGGTTGCCAAGTTTGAAATTCTGCTTGCCGTTAATAGCCACAATCTTACTATTGTGGGCTCAAGCTGCCCTTGGCCAAACTACTTCTAACGATTCAGGTGAGCAATTAGACACCATCAATACTATCTGGGTGTTACTTGCCGCTTTTCGGGTGTTTTTTATGAATGCTGGTTTTGGCATGTTGGAAGCTGGCTTTTGCCGTTATAAGAATGCTGCTAATATCTTGACCAAAAATTTGTTAGTATTTGCTATTGCTACACTAGCATTCTGGATCTTTGGGTTTGCCTTGATGATGGGCGATTCTCCAATTAATAATATCCTGAGACTCCAGGGATTTTTTTTGGATGAAGGAGGATTCTCTAATTATAATAATTATCTGATAAAATTTGGAAAACATATTCCTCTCAAAGCAACATTTTTGTTTCAATTAGTTTTTGCTGGAACCGCCGCGACGATTGTATCTGGAGCGGTTGCGGAGAGAATTAAGTTAAAAGCATTTTTATGGTTTAGCTTTTTCCTGGTCGCTCTTTCTTATCCCATCACTGGACACTGGGTTTGGGCACCTAACGGTTGGCTCAAACAGCTCGGTTTCGTGGATTTTGCTGGTTCAACCGTAGTTCATGCAGTGGGTGGTATGGCAGCTCTAGTGGGTGCTTGGCTCTTGGGACCACGTAAATACCGACGAGAGGAGGACCGTAAAATGGTTTCCCGCTATAAAGACGATGGTACTAGGGTACCTATACGTCCCCATAATCTCAGCATGGCTACTCTAGGTTGCTTTATCCTTTGGCTGGGCTGGTTTGGCTTCAATGGAGGTTCACTGCTAAAAGCTGACCCTGAACAAATAAGTCACATTCTGCTAACAACCAACATTGCTGCTGCAACTGGTGCTCTGACAGCGGCTTTGACAACCTCAAAGCTAAAGTACTTTAATAACAAACCAGAACTGTCTATGATCATCAATGGAGTCCTAGGAGGTTTGGTGAGTATTACTGCATCTAGTGCCTATGTAGAACTATGGGCTGCTGCTTTCATTGGTATGGTAGCTGGAAGGTTAGTTGTTTTATTAGTTTACCTCTTCAACCTGTGGAAAATTGACGACCCAGTGGGTGCAATATCAGTTCACTTAGGTTGTGGCATCTGGGGAACGCTAGCAGTTGTTTTGAGTAATCAGAATAAGTTACCTTGTGACCAAATAAATGCACCACTCTGCAATACTAATGGTCTTGCACTGATAGAGAGATCCCAACAATTAGGAATTCAAGTGTTTGGTCTCGTTGCTGTTCTATTGTTCACCTTTCTTTTTAGTTGGATCACTTGGTCAATACTTAAAGCGCGAATAGGCATTAGAGTTTCGGACGAGGATGAGCTCAAGGGGTTAGATTTGCAACTCCATGATGTAGAGACTTACCACGGTTTTAGAAAAGAGGAAGTTTAGCTAGGGACAGATATCCTACCCGGGTGCATCTCAATGCATGCAATTAGACAAAAATTATAATAAAATTCCGACACTGCCTACACTACCCACTCTCCCTAAAATCCCCACGCTTCCGACACTTCCGGCACTTCCCTTCTTTTTTACAAAGATGAGATGCACCCTCCTACCCTTGGGATATAAGGCAGATTATCTACCACCTACCTACGCCTTTTCCGTTACCACCTTCAATATCTTTAGTAGAGGATATAGTATTGATATCAGTCTGAAGATTTGCCAAAATTAGCGCGATTTCACCCTTTAAAAGCCCTCGGTTTGTATTGCTACTGGCTTTGACTAACAAGAAAATGCTCGGAGCACATACTAATAGCATGATATAGCCGTCTTCGGTTTCAACATAAATCTCTTTAGTGTTGTTCCAGTTCAATTGCTGACAAATGCGTTGGATCAATTGACCCATTATCCCAGCTATGATATAAGTAGTTGTCTCGTCCCAATCTCCGATGGGAGGTTTGGTGATCAGCTCGCCGTCTTCGTTAACAAGGACAACTCCTTGAATGTAATCTTTCTTTTTAGTGAATTCTGTTAGAGTGTCTTTGATTTTTTTAAGATCCATACTTACCTGTTACCTTCCTGAATTATCTATGTATATGGTGGATTAGTCTACAATTTAACAAATTTCATTTATTATATATTTATCTATCGGTAAAAAATGGGCAATAATTCAGATACTAACTGTTCGTATTTCGTATAACATTTTAGCACTTTAGTCACTTAATCAAGGAAGGGTTAGGAAAATTGTCTTGACTAGAGTCCTGGTGGTTGCCAGGAAATTCTGTGGTTTTAAACTCTGATTTTTTTAACATATAAATCAGGCCATTGATTGGTGTGAAGGCACCCTTCTTTGTTAGTGCAAAAATCAGATTATTTGTTTCTATTAACTTTTCTGAGGGTGGGATGATTAGTCCGGACAGAAAACGTTAAAGTACAGAATTCGGTCAAGCATTGGGGTTAACCCAAACTTGACCGATTTTTTTTGATTGTTATATATCTGAGGCTGATCCAGAATAATTCTGATCACTGTTGAGGGGCTAGAAATGCGTACGCAAAAAATCCCCACCAGATTCTGGTAATCTCAGAACCATAGATTACAACTGCTCCGCTTACTATAGCACTGCATCGCTGTTCCCTGTTCCCTGTTCCCTGTTCCCTGTTCCCTACTCCCTAGATACACCAGGAGGAAGGCGCAGAAGAAGGGAATCTGGCGATCGCCTAATCCTACGCTACCCTGGGAATTTCGCAGAGGTACTAGGGCGTGTTTTCTTGCCTCGGAGATCCCCCGTTTCCCTTAAAAAAGGGGGACTTTGAGTATGGCTCCCCCCTTTTTTAAGGGGGGCTGGGGGGGATCATAATCTTGCGGAAAACTTTGAAAACACGCCCTAGAGGTTAGCCGTCGGCGACAAGTCCCGGTATGGGACTTGATTTTTTCGACCCATCTCTATTCGAGTTGCTCGGTGTTGATTTTCTGGATGTTTAATCTCGCCATCATTGCTGAGGAGAGCAATAACTATGAAAGCTATTGCTACGCAAACAAAGATCACTGATCCAGGACGACTTTCGTTGATATAGCGTTCACGATTGCACTTTAGACAGACGTAATGATCTGCGTTTTGAGAATCCTGAATCCAGGGACAATACATCTGATCGCATTTCATGATTATAACCCTCAAGTCCAGACTATAATAAAGAGAATATCTCGCAAAGCTAACCAAAGCTTGACAGTATTTGACTGAAAATATTTAAGACCATGGTTCAAGTATGTAAGTAAGGTTATGGAGCCCCACAACATAAACCATCTTGCCAGCTTAAACGGTTGTAAGTTGATTATATTTGGTATCAAAAAATAGCAGTTAAAACGAATTATGACGCCCGTATAAACTGGAAATATTCCAGTAAAACATGGTTTTATGTCAGGTTATTGTTGACTTTGCACTGTTGACTATGCACCCTTAATAAAAATCAAATCACTTGCAAACCGAAAAAAGGAAACTTAATGCACTTTTTTCGCTTATAATAGTTAGATGCGTAGATCCTGATTATGTGACAAAACGTTTGAGTTACACAGACAGGACTTACGCACAGACTCCATGGGTAGGGTGGGCAAAACCTTGCCCACCCTACAGGTAGCATTAAATTGAGGGATTTGCGTCAGTCCTAACAGATAAGCTTTGACGTACTTATAGCAATTCTAAGACTCATGAGGTACACACTATTAGTCTCACTCCACCCCTTACCCGCGCCCAGGTTACGCACTCCCCACACTCTTAACCCTACACTCTTAACCCTATTCCCATTCACCCAGGACGAAGTACATCAAGCAATTGAGAACTTGATAACTGCTATATTTGCCTTTAATGTGCCCCCAAAAATAGCCTTATTTCGGGTCGCTACATCCAGAAAATTATCACTTCTTAAGCTTAAGAAAGAAAATTTCCCTCAGTTTTTTCAAAGCGCGACTTCCCCTCTGACGCACCTTGTTAATAGTTGTTTTGGTAATGGCAGTGTCTGGGTACAACTCTGACGATATCTGCTCCCAGCTCAGCTCACGAAAGAATCGCATCACCAGTAGTTGGTGAAAGTCCGGCTTGGTTTGCTTAAGTTCCTTGAGGGCTAAAGTTAGCATCTGTCCTAGTGTGTCATCACAGTAAAGGTTGTCCCTTGGGCTAGCAAAAATTTGGCTTTGGATCATCGGCTCAAGTTTCTGGATGGACTTTTTTTCCGATAGTTCCCTCCTTTTCTCTTGCAAAATAATGCGCTCCCCAACTTTCTTCGCCCACGCCTCGGGGTTTTCAATCGGGCGTTCTAAGCGCTCGACTTCGACTACCTTCTCCCATACCTGGCTGAGGATGTCGTCCGAGTCACACCGATGCAGCAATTTGCACCCCCACAAGAGCTTGTCATAGTACCCTTTGAGATACTGAACTTGTAGAGGATTAAGGAGCGTTAATACCCAGTTTATTGCTAGTAGAGCACTCATGGATTTACCTCAGTATTACATAGTGTTGATTGGGTGCATCTTTTTGTTGTAAATCTATAACGAGGGCGATGCAGTCGGCCAAAGGGGGTTTCCACGGGGCTTACAAGGTGCGGAAACAAGTTCAGCACACAGCCCCTCCCCATCAGCGACTGCATCAAGACAGTGAGATGCACCCTATTTGTTTGGCTTGTCTAGACCCTAAGCAATCATTAAGCGACAGATCTCTTCCATGTCCTCGTTTGAATTGCTCCAAATAGCTGCTGGTTTGCACTCACTGATATTGGTTTGCCAATTCATATTGTCTGGTGGCGTACCAAATCTAAAGTGCAGGGTGACCAGATCTTTGGAGGAATTATTAGCCATTAGGTGATATTGCTTGCGGTCAATGCAAACCAGTTGATTCTCCCCAAACAGCTCGCCAGGTCTGGAGGGCATTTTGTCAGGCTCTAGGCCCTCGTCTTGGTTAGGGAAGCGATGGGTCATTTCTCCTTTGTAGACGAAGATTGCATTTAGGGACTGACCATGGTGGTGGGCAGTGGTACCTTGCCCCGGTCTCCAGCCAATCATATAAATGGTCAGGGCTGTGGTTTGAAAAATGGCTTTGCGCGAGAAATCTTGTTCATTAAAGCTGATATATTGGTCGAGAAATCTGTGCTTCAGTTTGGTTTGGGTTACTAGTTCCTTAAAAGTTTCAAACGTCACTTGATGGGAGGGAACCCGCGTAAGATTATAAGCAAGGTTCTTGATGGAAAGGGAACTCACCACCAAGTCGTAATCAGGTATTGCCCCGGTGCTGAGTTGGTAGTCAATTAACTGATCTGCTTGGCACAGCCAATAGTTTAGTTCTTGGTCGTACCGGCTATAGCTTAGGATCTCTGTGATGCTTTGAGCATCTTGTGATGACAACTCAGGTTGGGTCACTAGGCGACAGTACTCTGTGACCAGCTTGGCGAGCTGTTGGTCGGAGCTGCCAAAAAGGTTTACGTGGTAGTTAGTTTCCATAAGTTTTCAATTTGTCATTTTCTTTCCCTCCATAAACTTTAGATGCACAAACAGCCAATGTGTGACACCAGCCTCTGAATGCAGATCGCCATGGTGCATCTCATATTTGTAAAAAAGAAGGGAAGTGTAGAGAGTGTGGGGCCCGGGCGCGGGGAGTGTGGGGCGGGGGCGCGGGAAGTGTGGGGTGCATCTGACACCGATTACAAGCTGATTTTATCGGTCTAAAGCACTGGCCACCCTACGATTAATTTTATTAAAAATATAGACAAAGAAAAACTATTTTCTAGGTAATTTAATGTCGGTGGGCAGGGGTGCATCTCATTAAAGTTGTTTGACCCAGTGGGTGGCATGGGCATCAGGCGTGGAACGGGCATCAGGCGTGGAACGGGCATCAGGCGTGGAACGGGCATCAGGCGTGGAACGGGCATCAGGCGTGGAACGGGCATCAGGCGTGGAACGGGCATCAGGCGTGGAACGGGCATCAGGCGTGGAACGGGCATCAGGCGTGGAACGGGCATCAGGCGTGGAACGGGCATCAGGCGTGGAACGGGCATCTTGCCCGTTTCCTTCCTCGGGCGGGCTGTCCTAACACTGCCAAAGAAGCGGAAAATGAGTGCGAGCCCTTCCCTTACGCAACCTACGCAACATTTACTTCTGTTGTCCTTGAAGAGGCGATCTGAGTCAAGTTCAGATCGCACTCTATCAAGTTTGGTTCAATAAAAACTAAACGAATTCAAATACAGAATCGTTCAAATCGAGACCTATGGGGGAGTTTTCTATCAAACCAATCAAATCATTTGAACCGGAACTTTCCTCGATAGCGTAAATTCCTAGTCCCTGAACCACATCCCCAGAATCAAGGGTGACGGTTTCTTCTTGCAATTCATAGCCAGCAGAATTTCCGTGGAGTTGAATCCTATCCTCAAAGAGATTCAAATCTGTGATGATAGCAAAATCACTCTCGCCTAGATCGTCATAGTAAGCTTGATTAGCATCACCAAGCACAAATAGATCTCCTCCAGAACCACCAATTAACGAGTCAATTTCGTTCAAACCGGGTGTTATTGCCAAGGGATTAGCGCCAAAGAGAGTATCATTGCCATCACCCCCAAAGAGAGTATCATTACCTATGCCACCCTCAAGGGAGTATCATTACCTATGCCACCATCTAGTAAGTCATCACCAGCATCGCCAAACAGTTCGTCAGTGCCGCCACCTCCCCAAAGGGTGTCATTTCCGGGGATAATAATTATAGGCTGCTCTTCTGGAGCATTGCGATCGCCAAATAGCCGATCGTATCCACCTCCACCACGCAGTTGATCATCATCACCCAAACCAAAGATTCTGTCGCTGTTGTTTGTGCCAGGTAGCACATTAGGATTGCTATTACCAAAAATATCTGGCATTCATGATTGCTGTTTCATTAGCTGATAGCTGACAGCTGTTCGCGCAGCGTGCGCGTAGCGCAGATGCTTACCTAAAAGCTAAAACTTGGTAGAAATATTCCCGATACAAATTGCAGCGAGAACATAGTTACCCTGTCGCTCTACCAAGCCCATACTGTGTAGTTTGTAAATCTCGATCGGATTTAGTTCCACTGGCTCAGATGAGGTGACAACTTTCTTGAGGGCCTGAAGCAACTCTGGTAATTGTTGCAGTGTTTCTAAATGTCGCCGCAAATGGTTGCTATAAATACCTGCTTCTGTTGGTGCATCTTGCCACAACTGCTGGAATGTTACCTTGCCAGAGCCAATTTCATACATCGCCAACCGTACCAGATAGGGATGACCAGATACCATTGTCATTAATTTCTCTATCTGGGCATTCTCCCAATTTAGTCCATGGAGATGAGCCAAATTTTTTACCTGCTGTTGGTCAAACTCTCGCAACTCCACTGGAATCCCGGCGTTAAAGGGAGATTGATTTAAGTCTAAGGGAATATAAACTTCTGTAGAATGTGCGATTACCAGCCGCAGTTGCTTCCAGATATCTGAAATCTTGGCTTTCTCATGCCAGCTGCGCAGCATCCCTAAAAAGTCTTCTATTACTTCGGGGTAGGGGAAAACTCGATCGACTTCATCCAATGCTAAGACCAGGGGAGAATCTATTTCTGCCAGTAAATACTCTTCAAAATAGACTGTGCAGTTATCGTTACTCCCCAAAATCTCTGTATCCCAATAATCATTTAACTGATTGTCTAACTTTAATTGCCGACCAACTTTCAAACAGAGCCAGCGTAGGAATTTATCTAAATCCGTTAAAATGGCTCGGTCTACACTGCTCAAATCTAAATACACCGTTTGAAAATCCTGGGATTGAGCATGAGCTAGAATCCTCATCATTAAGGAGGTTTTTCCCATTAGCTTCGGTGCTTTAATCCGAATCAGGGAACCAGGCATAATAACGGTATCGTAACCGAGAGATTCGATGCTGTCTCGCTCCACATAAAGAGGTGAATCCAGGGCCACCCAACCCGACGGAAATGGTAGCTTTGTTAGCGGCTCAGATGGTGGCTGCTCTCCATTGGTGCCCACTGATGTACCTTGACACTTTTTCCATGCTCTTCTCAGTGCTTGTTTGAAACTCTTTTTGGTAACCCTTTCTCCTAATGCTTTTGAGAGCTTATTCCATAATTTGTTGCCGATATCTTTGTTAAGATACTCAGCACTGTAGCCATACCTATTGGCGATCTGATCATAGGTTTTCCCTTCCCAAGAACCCTGAAGTACTGTGGTTTCAATGTCACTGAGATGTTTGCCTGTATTTTTGAAGACAACTTGATCAGCAGACTCTTTTGCTTGTATCCAAGCTAACTCTGATTCTGAGTCTACTCCAGAGACTACACTCAGAACTGGATGGGAGGGGTAAAACTCATCAAATGCTTGAGCAATCATGTCAGTAAAAATGTTTTGGGAATATTAGGGCAAGGCAAGAGGCAAACGTTGAGGTAGGGTGGGCAGTGGCTAGCAAAGCGATTGTCAGCTTTTCAATTGGTCTTATCCACTGCCCACCCTACGGCTCACTACGGCTCACTCTATGCTATGAGGTACAAATAGATCCCCCTAAATCCCCCTTATCAAGGGGGACTTTGAGGTTTAGAAGCGTACCTCATAAATCCTATAAACGCTATAGTACTTATCACCCTGTTGTTGGCTATTTATGCAAGACGTCGATATTTTAAGTTAGTTTAAATAATTTTTATTTTTGTTAACTAAACAACTATCAAAAGGTATCAAAAAGTCAGAAGCGTTGAACGTTTTAAACATTCAACGCTTCAGTGCTATTATTACTACGGATTAAGTAACTAACGCAAATTCTTTCTTATTTGTAACGTTTGCTAATTGATTAATCAGGTTTGTTTAAGAAGTAGATGTAGGGTGGGCAGTGCTTACCAAAAGGATTGTCAGCTTTTCAATTGCTCCGCCAACACTGCCCACCCTACGGCTCTTAAATAAAACTTATATATCAGCTGACAAATCAAAATTAGCTTGTGCCTGACTTGGTGCATAATTTTGAGAGTTATTCACGATCGTACGAGACCACCGCAGTGCTTCTAAACGAGTCAATTCTAGGTTTTGGGGTGGAATCTTATGCCAGATATCCAAGCTTTGTAAGCGCTTTCTGGTTTTGCCTGCTGCCCCTACAATAAATACTTGACGACCTTTATCTAAGGCTTCTTGAATAGCATTTTCCAAAGCTAGGGTAGCGGTAACACCTAAAATAGGTACATCACTGAAATCCAGAATCAGTACATCAAAACCTTCAATGGCATTGTGTTGACGGGAAATTGCCTTGGCAACCCCAAAAATCATCGGTCCACTGAGATGAAAGAGTACAATACGACCGTCACCTTGATCCAATAGTACTTTTTCTTCCTGGGAAAGCTGAATTTCCTCATCGTCATAGGTAATCGCCTTAACACTGTCTGCTCTATGAGCACTAAGACGCTCAATGGTGAGGATATTGGCAATAAATACTCCTACTCCCACGGCCACAATCAAGTCAACAAAAACAGTCAGTAAAATCACCCCGTACATAATCAGGGATGCTTTCCAAGAAATTTTATGGGCACGCTTGAGGAAACCCCAGTCAATAATATCAATACCTACCTTGAGGGCGATACCAGCCAAAACAGCAAGGGGAATACTTTTGGTGAGGGGGGCAGCCCAAAGCACAACTACTAGTAATGCTAAAGCACGGGCGATTCCAGAAAGGGCAGTCCTACCCCCGGTTTGGATATTAACCACAGTTCCCATGGTTGCGCCAGCTCCAGGAATACCGCCAAATAAACCGGATACCAAATTACCTAAACCCTGACCCATCAACTCTTTGTTAGAGTCATGTTCGGTACGGGTTAAACTATCAGCCACCAGGGACGTTAGTAATGCATCAATGCAGCCCAGTGTAGCTAGCACCAAAGCATCAACCACCATTAACTGTAACTGTTGAGTGGTAAACACCGGTAGACGCAAACTAGGCAAACCAACAGCAATTTCCCCAATACGGCGAATATCTACCCCAGAGAAAAACACCAAAGACAAAACTGTTCCCAGAATTAAGGCTACCAACTGGGGGGGTACGATGCG
Source organism: Moorena sp. SIO4A1 (assembly GCF_010672065.1). Lineage (NCBI taxonomy): Bacteria > Bacillati > Cyanobacteriota > Cyanophyceae > Coleofasciculales > Coleofasciculaceae > Moorena > Moorena sp. SIO4A1. The sequence continues at coordinate 58,450 of NZ_JAAHHX010000027.1, forward strand.
TTTCCATTTGCGGGGCATCAAAACAAGAATTGCTACCGTCAAAACCGCTAAAACAGTTTCAATCGGGTTGATGTTTGCTATCAGTGTGGGCAAACTAGTAACTGTGCCAATCACGCCACCTTTAGGGCTACCTTGACCCAAGAAAGGAGCAGTTTGCAAAATAATTAGTATGATTCCAATACCCGACATAAAACCGGAAATGACGGTGTAGGGCATCAACGTAATGTATTTGCCTAGGCGCAGAAAACCAAACAGAATTTGAAAAATTCCGGCTAACATGACCACGGTAAAAGCCATAGCCAAGCCGTTGTCTGCATTAGCAGCGGTGAGGTTAGCAATTACCGCTGTCATCACCACGGTCATGGGGCCAGTGGGTTCAGAAATTAGGGTGGGAGTACCTCCAAATACCGCAGCAAAAAAGCCGATTAATACAGCACCCCACAAACCAGCTTCTGCTCCAGCACCGGAGGCGACACCGAAGGTAAGAGCCATGGGGAGGGCGATCACGGCGGCGGTTAGTCCACCAAAAATATCCCCCCTAATGTTACGAAAGTGAATTTGGTTAGTTAGTTGCATAGTTAAATGACATTTAGGTAATTGTTACATTACATGTAGGTAACTACTTTTTACTGTACTGCAAATACATCCATTAGATTTATTTAATGATCTTACTAAAATCATTTACTTAAGTCTATAGTCAAGGCACAAGCCCCAGAAACATAAGCCTTTAACTTAATATTAATAATTTATTAATAAGTACCTTAACTTAAGAAAAACTCATGGCAATTATCGATTTGCTTTATCGGCAGGGGAGATAGGGAGATGGGGAGATGGGGAGATGGGGAGATGGGGAGATGGGGAGATGGGGAGATAGGGAGATGGGGAGATGGGGAGATGGGGAGAGAGATGTAGGGTGGGCAGTGCGTACCAACAGGATTGTGAGGTTTTGAATTGGTCTGAAGCACTGCCCACCTGACCAGTAATTTTATTAAAAATCTAGATGTAGGGTGGGCAGTGCAAACCAACAAGATTGTGAGGTTTTGAATTGGTGGAAGCACTGCCCACCAGACCAGTAATTTTATGAAAAATTTAGACAAATAACTCCTATTTTATAGTTAATTTGATGTCGGTATGCCGGGGAGCATGTCACTTTTGAAATTAGGTACATAGATCCCCCCTAACCCCCCTTAAAAAAGGGGGGAATTAGATTCAAAACTCCCGATTCCCGATTCCCGATTCCCGATTCCCGATTCCCGATTACCGATTTCCAATTCCCGATTTCTTAATAAAAAAAAATTTTCTAAACCCCTTGACACTTTATTTATTTATTGATAAATTAATAATGTCAACAAACTCAAGAGATAATTTCAGATGAGTAACAATTTTCCTCCTTCCGACAACCAAGGTGCCTTACCCAAGAAAGCCAAGCTCCTTTTGATCGGTTCTCCTGAAAAGGTTCGCAAAACAATTAATGCCATTTATTCCCTTAAGTATGCGGAGCCGGACGAGTGGAGCACTCCGGAGCCTACCGGAAAGCCTGGTGAGGTTATGACCTTTTTGATTCGATACTTTTACATAGATTAAGATAGGAGTTTGCCAGGGTTGCCCCCTGGCAAATCAGGAATGGTGAAGGATGTTTGGTGAAGGAGGGTGAAGCAGCATGAAGCAAAATGAGTTGGGATGTTATTGCTTTTCAGTAGTTGCTGACTAACTCGGGAATCATGCCATAATTGAGATCTGAAATTATCGATTTTGAGCTGTACTTGTGGAACGTTAAAGTACAGAATTCGGTCAAGGATTGGGGTTAACCCAAACTTGACCGATTTTTTTTAGGGAGTCGGGAGTCGGGAGTCGGGAGTCGGGAGTCGGGAGTAGGGAAAAAATCCTGTGTACCTAATTAATATGAGAAACGCTGTAATTATCCGATGTATCAGTTATTTCCCGGATTGGTCAAACCGCTGTCTGATATTGGTGCGAATATCTTCCCAATCGTCAGCTGTCATTGGTGTTGGCTCTGGGCTACTTAGTCCTTTAAGAATTTCCATTTCTAGGGCGTATCTAGTTTTCTGCTTTTGGTCAGCTCGAATTAGCTCTCGAATGTACTCGCTAGCGCTGCTATAACCCCCTAAGGCTACCTGAGCTTGAATAAACTCTTTCATCTGAGAGGGCAGGGCAATGTTCATTGTCTCCATTGGGATACCTAGTTACTTACTACTTGTTTATAGCTATATTGTCAATAATTGCCAATGGATTGTCAATGTAGAGACTGGCCCCGCACTCAACCCAACTCCAACGCCTATGTTAAGGGTTGTTATTACTTAGCCTGCGCCCTACAATAAAAAGCGGGAACAAAAAAATGTGAGCCAGCTGCAATTACCCCTAGATCAGCTATCAGCTAATGCGCTACGTCACAGCGTCGTTCGCACAGCGTGGCCAAACGCGCCCCGCGTGGCCTAAAGGCCAAGGCCAAAGCCTGTGCCACGTTACTTGAGGTGCTATCAGCTGATGCCCTTGGCTGACGGCTGACCGCTGACGGCTGACCGCTGACTGCTGACCGCTGACCGCTGAATGCTTACAGTCAAGCTTTTCGAGCTTAGTAGTACAAATCTATAAAATAAAATATATAAGCTGCAAGAACAATTAAGTTTAATTGTAAGAATTCAGGTGAGGGGGGTTGACAAAACTGAAAAAATCGGTAACCTAACAGCATGAGCAGAAAACTCGCACTGAACAAGCTAGAGCCAAAAGCCCTCAAACAACTGGCAAGGGAGCAGTTGGTATGGCTGATATTGGAGCAGCAAAAGTACATCAAGCAACAGACGACACTTCAAAAAAGTCATTCCCTAGTTCCCTATTCCCTATTTCCATTAATCCACAACTTGTGTACCTCACCTATTTAAGAAATGCTATATACCGATTTCAGCTTTTGACTTATAAGGAGAAACGGGATGTTAAGGGTCTTGGTGGGTAAGTCCTGTGGGAGATCAACCTGGTATTGAAAGTTTCCTGCATAACTTTTGGTGGTTAGCCGGATAAGTCTATAGATACTGAAAAATCAGCGATCAGCTATCAGCGATCAGCTATCAGCTGATGCCCTTGGCTGACGGCTGACGGCTGACCGCTGAATGCTTACAGTCAAGCTTTTCGAGCTTAGTAGTACAAATCTATAAAATAAAATATATAAGTTGGAAGAACAATTAAGTTTAATTTTTACATCTTTGACCCACAAAGTAAATGAATACTCCTCCCTTAGATGAGGCTCTCAAGACTTACGAAATAGCCCTTGATAACCTGGAAGATTCAGCATCACCGATGTCTGAAGAGCAAATTATTGCAGTTTTAAATGCTAGGGATTTTGTTCACGCTACTGTTCAGGCAAAAGTTTACCATTATTATCACGAACAAAAAACCCTTGTTGCCTTGGATGTGCGCCTCAAACAAAATGCTTGGCAGATCAGCAAAGTTATTGATTTTTCCAGCTGGCGAACTAGTTTGGAACCCCCAGACACAGCTTGGTGGTGGCATTTAGAAACAGAAGCGGAGCTTGCCCGCTGGCAATGGTGGGATTGGTTATGGCGAGGATTGAGCATTGCTGGCTGGACGGCGAATCTTGGCTTGTTAATCGACCTTCTGCCTCGTTTTCTGATAGCAGGCACTGGATTTGCGGGAGCAGTAGCAATTGCTTTTCCCAGTCTTTTGACCTTATTACAAGCGATAAGCGAACTAACGGAAACCGGACAAGAAGGATTTGATAAATTATTAATCCGACTGGGTATTCCCAAGCATTTTCATGGGGAAGCCCAGCTCGGGGCGACGGAGTTATTACTGCTAATCTTACTAGGTTTTCACTTTTATCTGCCCAATTTTTCTAATTTTTCTAATAGAAGAGGTTTTGAAAACTATAACAAGGGTCAACTCGCCAGTGCTGAAGCCCACTATCAGCAAGCCTTAGCCCTTAATCCTGATAATGTCAAAGCTCACTACAACTTAGCTGTAGTATACGAAGATTTACAACAGTTTGACAAAGCCAGAACTCAATACCAATTCGCCGTAAAAGGCGGTTTTGTTAAAGCTTATAACAACTTAGGTCGCTTGCATATTCTTAACAACAAACCCTCCTTAGCTATCCCCTTACTCTTCAAAGGTTTAGCCGGGGCTGGGCAAGCAAGCATCAAAGTTCGATACGACCTGATGAAAAACTTGGGTTGGGCTTTACTCAAGCAAGGGCGAGAGGAGCAAGCAGAACCAATTCTCCGGAGCGCGGTCTCTTTAGGCAGTAGTCCAGAAGGTATTGAAAAAATCAGCAATCGCGGTTCAGCCCACTGCTTATTAGCTCAGGTTTATCAAGGACAAAACCAGAAAACCAAAGCCCTTACCCAGTGGCAAAAATGTTGTCAATTGGGGTCAAGTGCTAATCCTGATGAGGATCTGTGGCTGGGCTTAGCTCATAAAAAATTAAAGGAGGACAATCAATCATGTGGTCAAAACAATCGAAAACCTTAATTGCCTTTGCACTGGGGCTAGGTGTGGCAGTTACTTTCATCAAACCTGCCCTGCCTCAAATACCAAGGTTTAACCTAATTATCGCCTTGGGTCCTCCAGGTGAAGTCAAATTCCAGAAGCCCGATTGGTCAAATTTTCAACCAGCTTCTATTGGTGATGTACTCAGGGGGGATTATCAGCTGTTAGTAGGCTCAAATGCTACCGTTGAAGTGCTGTGTTCCAACTGGACAACCTGGAAACCTGAACCGGGAAGAACTTCCACCGTTAATGAAGGCTGTCCTACCGCCGGAGATAGTAGAATAATTCACTCAGAGGATTATACCGCTCCTACTAGGGTAGCAAATAATCAAAACATTCCTTATCTATTAAGTCCGAGGAACACATCCTTACTCGACAACCGACCCACCCTACGCTGGCATCAGGTTGAAGGTGCAGAAAGTTATTCTGTTAGGATTCGTGGACAAGGATTAGATCTAGACTGGAAAACCCACAGTAGGGAGACAGAAATTCTTTATTCAGGGGAACAACCTCTACCACCTGGTTATTATTGGTTAATTGTTGAGACTGACAACGGTAAACGTTCTATAGAGGAAGGGGTATTTGGTTTTCGGGTACTTGATAAAAAGAAAGCTACCACCCTATTAAAAGAAGTAGAGGAACTCCAGCAAAAACAGTTAAGTGAAGAAGCAAAAACCTTAGCCATAGCCCATTTTTACCTCAGCGAAGATTTGAAATATGATGCCATTGATATCCTCGAACAAAGCATCAAGGAGGGTAAGACTTTGGTAGCCACCTATCAACTGCTAGGGGATACCTACACAGAAGTGGGATTAAATCGACTGGCAAAGGAGCGTTACCTCAAAGGTTTAGAACTGGCTAAAGCAGCATCAGATTTAAACAGTCAAGCGGAAATACAAAAGAGTTTAGTAACTATCAGCTTAATTATTGACAGTAAAGAGGAAGCTTTACAGTGGTTGGAAAAAGCCCAAGTTAGTTATCGGGCTTTAGGGGATGAATCAGAGGTGCGTCAACTAGAAGAGAATAAAAGTAAAATTTGACAGGCGGCTCTGGATTGAAGGTATGGGGTATCGGTATGGTTTAAACTTATCAATCAAATAGCTTACAGGTCAAAATCCTCGGGATTTATCCCTTTCGCTTTTAATTGCTCCAGTAATGCTTTCATACGATTTCGTTCAAGCTCTAAAGCTTGCTGTGCTTGTTCTAAAGCTTCTTCCGCTTGTTCTGCTCGTTGACGTTGTTGTTCTTTCTGCTCACTAATTTCTAAATAGCTAGCAAAAGGCTCACCATTGGGATAATACAGCACCAATTGAGATGCTACTAACTCAAAGGTAATTCCTAAACGGGGACTCACCCAACCCAGCATCTGGGGGATGGGTTCTAGTTTTTTTCCTGAACGCAACCAGCCTTTTAGTTTGGCTCTGTTTGGATCATACAGATAGTACTCTTCTACTCCATGGGTCCGGTAAAACTTGAGTTTATCCTCTTCTAATTCCTTGATGGTGTTGGTTTCTGATGCTATTTCAAAGGTGACTTGGGGATTAAGGTTATCTTCAACCCAGGTCTTGTAAGAACGTCGATGCCCTTTCGGTCTACCGATAACTACCATCACATCGGGGGCTTGGTTGATTTTGGGTTCTCCTTGT
>NZ_JAAHHX010000027.1:64626-109559 GCF_010672065.1 Moorena sp. SIO4A1
TATTTCAAAGGTGACTTGGGGATTAAGGTTATCTTCAACCCAGGTCTTGTAAGAACGTCGATGCCCTTTCGGTCTACCGATAACTACCATCACATCGGGGGCTTGGTTGATTTTGGGTTCTCCTTGTACTGGATACCACAACAAATCCCCGGCAACGAATACATTGGGGTAATCTTTGAAGTGGACTTCCAGGCCATACTTAATGGTGGTAATTAGTTCAAATTGAAGGGTATTGTCGGCCATTGGTTTGCCGTCACTTTCGGGATAGAAGATGTCATCGGTGGTGGGAGTAATTTGCTGAATCATAGGATAAATTTTCACCAAATACTGGAAGCCTATTCTATCTTATCACACCCCATAAACAAACTACCATTTTAACAGATTTTTGGTGAAGCAAACGTGTTATAATTTAATTGGTGCTTGATCTTAGATTCAACAACTAAGGGATGTGTGATGTTTAATTATAGCAATCTCCCCAAGATTTTTACTTCAATCTCTTGGAAACTCTCTTTGGTACCTTTCTCTTCTGTTCTCTTGCTCCTTGGTGCTTGTCAGACTAGTCCAACAATCAACCAAACAGTTAACCGAGGTTTAGAAATTCGCTTTCTGGCAGGGAGTGACTTAAAAGATTTTTGCGATCGCGTAGCGTGACCTTTCGGGCTTTGCCCGACGCTGCGCGAACGGTCAATCGCGCTGCCACCAAACTCAATAACTCCCAGCCTAAACTAGAGGATGGTACTCCCTTTTATCTAACCTGCGATACTAAAGGAAGTGGGGATGTGGTGGAGGAAGTTCTTAATCTTACTAAACAATTGCAATCTGGTGCGATCGCTCCTGAAGACTCCCAATTTCCTACTTTAATTTCTGTCGATGGAGAAATTTACCAGAGTCAGCTGATCTTCCAGATTAATAAAATTTTTCCAGGACAGAACTATATCCCAGATTTAACTGAATCACCTCTGCTTGCTTACAGTCCGATGGTTTTTATGACCCAAGCTGATTTAGCCGGAAGTTTAGCAGCAGTGGACGATCTCTATGTTTCCTTGGTAGAGGCGAAAAATCACCAGGATCTAGACCCCAAGGCGGCTGCTTTACCAATAACCTACGTTCACACCGCCCCAACCCGTTCCAATTCTGGCTTGCAAACCCTAGTGGCTCAATTTGCTTCGGTTTCCGGTAAGCGTCCTGAAGAACTCACCATAGCTGATGTAAAAAAATACCAAGATCGGGTTCAGAAAATCCAAAACAAAATCACCCGTTACGGCAAATCTACGGGGTCTTTAGCGAAATCGATGGTGAACAACGGTCCCTTTTGGGCTTCTGTGGGCTCTGTCTACGAATCCTTAGTGATTTCTGCCAACAGTCAAGGTAATAATACGGTTAACTATCAAGCGGTTTATCCTTCTGCTACCTTTAGTTCCAACATTCGCGCCATCCTCCCCAATGCCCCATGGGTGAGTGACAAAGAAAAAGCAGCAGGGGAAAAAGTTATTGAATTCCTACGGCAACCAGAAACCCAAAAAATTGCGGTAGACTTGGGCTTACGTCCAGGGATTCCAGGGGGGCCCCTTGGCAGTAAGTTTTCCTCTGAATTTGGGGTACAAGCCAATCCTCAATACGATTCCTACCGTCCTCCTAAACCGGAAGTGGTAGAAGCGATGTTGCAAAGTTGGCAAAGCTACGCCAAAAAACCTTCCCAAGTTGCTTTAGTCGTAGATGTTTCCGGTTCTATGAGAGGTGAGAAACTCTCGGCTGTGCAGAATACGTTACTGAACTACGTGCAGAATATCGGTTCAAGGGAAAAGATAGCGATTATTCCTTTCAGTAATGAGATTAAGCAGCCCTTTATGGTGGAAGGCACACCCCAAGGAAAAGCTGAGGGGATAAAATTTATTGGTAGTCTGAAAGCTGGGGGAGGAACTCGATTATATGATAGTGCTCTTTTTGCTCGGAACTGGTTAAAACAAAATTTTAAAACAAACGCGATTAATGCGGTGTTGATTTTGACCGATGGTGATGATTCTGGCTCGGAAATTACTCTCGATAACCTCTCAAAACAATTACAAAGCAGTAACTTTGAAGCGGATGAAAGTATTGCTTTTTTCACCGTCGGTTACGGCAAACAAGGAGAATTTAGTCCTAAAGTATTGCAAACAATTGCTGAACTAAATGGGGGCTATTATCGTCAGGGCAATCCCGAAACGATTTCTAAGTTGATCGCAGATTTACAAGTTGAGTTTTAAGTCAATTATAGCAGTTATCAATTGGATGAAGTACAAATTACTTGGTTTTAGGGAGCAGGGAGCAGGGAGCAGGGAGCAGGAAAAAAAATTACATGTACCTCATTAGAATAGTTAACGCTATACAGTTTCAGTAAATTATCAGTCGCTGATTACCCATGAGGCAACCCATGTTAACGTTTGCAAATCCTCTTCATTATCCCCTAGCGGTCTTAGCAGGAGGTGTAGTCCATGCGATCGCAGTACGAGTTGCTCGACTTCCTAGCCCCATTGCTATACCCCTAGCAGGAGTGGTCACGGTGGCTGGTGCCACTGTTCTTAAGCAAAAGGAAAGTCAACGACCCCCGACCCTACAAAACCCTGCCTTGGAAAGGGAATTACAACAGGTACGACAACAGGCTCAACTGATTGCTCAGAAAGCAGAAAGCCTGCGCTCAGAATCGGAAAAACTTGCCCTTGCTACCACCGAAATGGAGCTACTTTCTACTATTCAATTCGCATGCGATCGCGTAGCGTGACCTTCGGTCAATCGCGCGTTAGAATTACCAGCCAAAATTGACCAATTCTCCCAACGTCTCCATGGTACCGACTCCCTGCTTTCAGTAACCGAGTTAAAGCAGCAGTTGCAGGAGGTAGAAGCGAAAAAAACTAAGAGTTCTGGAGTCGCTAGGCAACAATTACAGCAATTAGCGACCAGCTTGCAGCACAACATTACCCTGGCTCGACAAGGGGAAGATGCTAGACAAGCCCAGGTGATTGCTCTAGCTACTTTGATTACTGATACTGCGGGAGTTTTACAACAGTTGCAGAATCGCCTGCGGACAAGCAATTTAGAAGATGCCCAAACCGTGGAAGAATTGCGCTCCCTCAGTACCGAATTGGCAGGTTTTCAAGACAATATGGCTCTTTTCCTATCTTAACTTGATCAGAATTCATGGATAATAAAACAACTAAAACAATTACATCCCTGGGGATTATCGCTGTTTCCCTAGGCATTGCCTACGCTCCTTTACCAGGATTAAACCAAACCCTTTATGTGGTAAGTGGAACAGAATTGCAAGAACCCCTCGCTGTTCTGGAACAACGTTTTGAAGAAACCTATTCTAATATTAACATCGAATTTAAATTCCAAGGCTCCCAGGAATTAGTCAATCGCTATCTCGATGAAAAGAAGGATTTTAAACCCACAATTTTAATTCCAGCCAATGGGGTTTTGTTGAATGAATTGAGCGATCGCTGGCAAGCCCAAAACACTACTCCACCTTTTTATGATAACCCCCAACCCATTGCCAAAACCCTATTAGTAGGTATTGCTTGGCCAGAACGGGGAGAAGTTCTGTTTCCCGATGGTCGTTTTCAATGGTTAAAACTAGAAAATGCCATGAAAAAGCGCAATTGGCAGGAGATTGGCGGCAATCCTAACTGGGGTAGTTTTGACTTTGTGACTACCGATCCTAATCGTTCCAATAGCGGACAACTGACCTTAAGTCTTTGGACACAGAGTAATTCTGGGGGCGCAACCTTATCCCCAACTAATTTTAATAGCTCGGAAATTCAATCTCTGTTCGGTTTAGTAAAGCGGTCTGTCTATCAACCGCCACGCTCAACGGACACTCTATTGCAAGAGTTTATTGCTCGTGGCCCCAATGAGGCAGATGTTGCTACTGTATATGAAAGCATTGCCCTCTACCGTTGGGAACAAGCAGCCCAGACTCAAAGCAAGCCCGATCAGATTTATTATTTTAATCCCACCATTGAAACGGTTTCCACCGCAGCCATTGTGCGCAGAGATGTGAACTCGCAACAGGTAAAAGCAGCACGGAAATTCCTCCAATTCCTAACTGCTCCAGAACAACAAAAAACCTTTGTGCAATACGGTTTTCGTCCTGTGATTGGGGGTATTGATTTGCAATCTGTCTCCGGCAGTCCTTGGACAAAACGTATTCCCGGTGCAAAAACTGACCCTAATTTAAAAACTTTAGCACCACCAAATTCTGAAGTGATTGGGGAAATTCAACGGATGTGGAATCGGGTGGAGTAGGGAGTAGGGAGTAGGGAGTCGGGAGTCGGGAGTCGGGAGTCGGCAGTCGGCAGTCGTGAAACTCCCTTATTAAGGTGCTGCATCGCTGTTCCCTCTCCTCGGTTAACACCTGCATTCTAGTAATTAAATATAACCCGTTAAGCAATTGAACTAATCAACCCTAGGAGGAACAAAGATGAAACGTCTCTTACGTCGATTTCGGTCTATCGCTGAGTTTGCCCAATAGCAGCGTCCCCAGTATAACCTGCCAGTCGATTCATGAAAGCAAACCCGTGGGTGTTAAACTAGGCTGATGCCAACTAGCTCGTAATCTAACATCTGCAGCGATTACTCTTTGTTGGGTCTTTCAACGATAGAATAGACAGCCAAAAATAATATCTAGGGAAAAAGAACAATGAAATCCTTAAAGGACTATAAAATTATTTTACGTCCCGATGACCATGGAACTTTTGTCGCCTATATTCCAGCCATTAAAGGATGTCATGCCTGGGGAGAAACTCCTGAAGCAGCCCTCTGTGAATTAAATCCTGTTTTTGAGATGATTCAAGAAGAATACCTCGAAGAAGGCAAAAATTTACCTGATGATGTCGAGGTAACTTTTTCTCATGCCAGCTAAAGCTAAAACCGTGAGAATAAGTTGCTAAACAATTAGGCTTTGCTGAAAGTTCGTCAAAAAGGAAGTCATGCCCGTTGGAAGCATCCGGATGGACGTTCAACCACTATTCCTGTTCATGGTAATGCTGAGATTGGAGGTTGGTTATTTCGAGAAATACTCAAGCAGTTAGGAATTAGTGAGAAGGAATTTGATCAACTAAAATAAGTGCGTTCGCGTAGCGTGGCCTACGGCCAATCGCTCTTTTATTGTGCGTTCGATTACACAAGATCTATCAAGACATTGTTACTATCGCTTGGGTAGAACTAATCTAATAAAAACGACAGTGGACGACTCATATTCTGAGCAAAGCCAAGGAGCCCGCAATCCCGGTATTGGTAGAGTAATTTCCCCTGTGAATCGAATAAGAAAGTTCCCCCTCGCTGGGTCAGATAAGCCCCATTGGGCACATAAGTATTCCAGTGGCTTAAAACCTCTGTCATATTCCGCAGCCGCAGGGTTGCCAATTCAAAGGGTCTTTGAAAACCTTTGCCACCAGCCAGCCTGAAGAATGAGCCCTTGATAGGGGGAAGTGGTATACCTCGCACAACCTCCTCATCATCGAGCAACTGCGGAGCCTGACTATCGCCCCAATAGCCTCGAAATACTTCAGCTAGAGTGCCAGGACTACCAATACCCGCACACATCAGCAGCAGATTCAAGTAGGCATTTAGGGTTATTGAGAGCCCTGGTAGCTTGAGCGATAGTCCTGGATAAAGATTAAGCTGGTGGTGCAGCTGTGCATTGGCAGGGACAAACAACCAATCCCCAGGAAACCCCGTATAGTTACAGAATCGCTTACCAGAATCGCGATTGCCAATACCAACAGCTCGTATTACTATACCCTCGCCCTGTAACCTTTTTGCTTCCCGTTGCAGCCACCAAGCGTATTCGAGACTGTCGAAATCTCCAAGTTGGGGCCAGACAAGTACCAGCTGGCGGGTGGCTGACTCACAACCGCTCAGAAGTGGCAGGATGACTCCATCACTTACCCGCTGGCACTGGGTCTGATTTAAGATTGTGTAAGGATTCATTTTAAACCGGTTGTTTTAAGGGGAATGTTGTATTAAAAGTAAAGCACGCTTCGACATTGGTTTGAGCTTTGCGATGAAGCGTTTCGGCAAAGCCGACGCTACGCGAACGCAAAGCGTGGCCTACGGCCTCAGCTTCCGCTAAAAGCGATTGACCGTAGGTCACGCTACGCGAACGCTTCTTCTGTAATTTGTTGAATTGCTGCTCAATCAGGAGGCTGTTGGTGGGTTTCCATTCCCAGCCAAAGCAGATACTCAATATTACCAGCAGGTCTACTCAAATTGCTGCCTCAATCAAAGGTATTTATCGGCCTCGATCGTAAATTCGGGACTTACTTCAGAGTACGATCGAGTTGTGCCTGGTACGATCGCCGATCAACTGAATGAGTGAGCGAACCATCACGCATCTTATTTCGTGGTTAAAGGGTATATGTGAGCGATCGGGCTTTGGATATAATGGACTTTGGGTATCAAGGGAATAGATCGCTATCCAGCAGGGATAGGAGGTTTAATATGGTGTCAGCACCTACTGAAGAACCAGCAATCATTCGGACAGAGCGGGGATTGACAATCGCAGGTACACGCATCACTCTTTACGACGTGATGGATTACCTGAAGGCTCAGTATCCACAACAGTTGATCTCTGAAAAACTCGGTCTTAATCATGATCAGATTCGTTCAGCGCTAGCCTACATTGAAACTCATCATGTTGAGTTTGAAGCGGAATACCAAGAATGTCTACAAACAGCAAAGGAAATTCGGCAATATTGGGAAGAGCGAAATCGAGAACGATTTACCAAGATCGCAGCAATGCCTCCGAAGCCAGGTCAGGAAGCCCTCCGTGCAAAACTTCAAGCATGGAAAGCGCGAATTGAAGCCCAGGCATAGGCATGAACTTTCTGATTGACTACAATTTAACTGGCGATGCTGTTCTATTTTGGGGAACACTCTCGGCTGAAGGATGGCTTGAACTGTTACCTATTCGCTTCAAAACATTTCAGGACGCTGACTTGCCAATGGATAGTAGCGATCGCGCCGTTTGGCACTTTGCTCAGAGCAACCAAATGATCCTGATTACCGCTAACCGAAATATGAAGGGAGAAGACTCTCTAGAGCAAACAATTCGTGAGGACAATACACCAACTTCGTTGCCAATTCTGACAATTGGTAACCCAGATCGACTTGACGAGAGTAGTTATCGGCAAAAATGCGCTACCCGATTGATTGAAATTGTGCTTGATCTGGAAAACTACCTGGGAGTCGGTCGAATTTTTATTCCGTAAATTTTTCAGCGTGGTAGATACTGTTGGGTATTGATAAAAACTCAAATACGAGCCAGATAGCCTTCTTAATCTGTTGATCGATCGCCCAAATCGAATTTTTACAAAACAAGTCAGTACAACTTCGTCCACCATGACCCTGCGCGAGATTAAATCCCAACTTTTAGCCCTTAGTTTAACTGAAAAAGCTCAAGCGATTCAGCTACTTCAGGAAGCTAGCAACATCTGGACAGGCATTGAAAAAACACCTGGTGTTTGCGGGGGAGATGCCCGGATTGCCAACACTCGTATTCCTGTTTGGGTTCTCGTTCAAGCTCGTAATCTTGGCAGCAGTGAAGTTGATCTTCTGCAAAATTACCCTACCCTAAGTGCCAGCGATGTTGCCAATGCTTGGGTTTATGCTAATGCTCACCCCGAAGAAATTGACCAAGCAATCCAGGATAATGATGAGGCTTGAGCGATGGCTGTTCTCTATGCTGATGAACAATTTTCTTTGAAGGCAACCCAACACCTCAGAAGTTTGACCCATGATGTCCTGGAAGGCAAAAATTTACCTGATGATGTCGAAGTAACAGTTTTTCATGCCAGCATTAGCTAAAACCTTTGTGACTTAACTTTCTGAATCGGTCTTTGCTAAAATTTGGTATAATCCTGAAGATACCGAGTATGAAAACCTATAATTTTGGTGATATTATTCAGTTCTCCGTGCTGTTTTACTTAACCGGGAAGAAGCGATTGATTAGTACAACAAAATTTGGTAATAAAGGAGAAGTAAACTCATCCTGCTCAAATAAGGTAGCAACTAGAGTTAATTTTCCCTTGTCTCGGCGATATACCTCTACTTGCTTACGAAAACGATCGACAATCCAATATTCTTTTACCCCTTGAATTGAATATAACTTGACTTTAACTTCGCGGTCGCGTTTTTCATTTTCTCTACCAAGAGAAATTACTTCCACCACTAATTCAGGTGCTGCGGTCAGATGTCCGGCTTCATCTTCTATTTGAGCTAATCTTTCTTGGCTTACCCACACTACATCAGGAATCACATTATCGGCATCTGAGAAGATGATTCCGGGAGTAATAATAGTTTCACCATTACCTGTTGATTCTGACCAATTATTCAAATAACTAAAAATTCTGCCACAAATTTGTTGATGTCGTCGGTGAGGCGTTCGAGTCATAAATAATTCTCCTTCAATTATTTCGTATATTGTCCCTTCAGAGTGAGGCAATAGTTCTAAATCATCGATTCTCCAACTGACTCGTTCTATTGTTTCAGTCATATCAATTATCCTGATTTAATCTGTCTTAATTTTATCAATTTTGGCAGATAGGGATCCGTGTAGGAATTGTGATAATTTTTGATGCCATATTCCCTACTCCCGTCTTGATGCAATAGCGAGTGGGGGAAACCCCCAAGACCGCGCTGCATCGCTACTCCCTACTCCCTACTCCCTGTTCCCTATTCCCTGTTCCCTTTGCTAGATAAGCTAATCCCTCATCCTGAGGAGGAAAGTGTTGCGCCACCCTTAAGTCATTCATAACCTCATTCACCGCCTTAATCACCTTCCACAGTTGACAACGTGTCGGTATGGTGGAGTTCATAGCTCGAACTGTTCTGGATCTATGCCCTTTGCTTTTAACTGCTCCAACAATGCTTGCAACGAAGCTTCTGCCTGTTCTGCTCGTTGTGATGCCTGTTGTTTTTCCAGCCTTTCAAGCTCCAAAGCTTCCTCTGCTTGCTCTAAAGCTTCCTCTGCTTGCTCTGCTCGTTGACGTTCTTGTTCTGCCTGTTGTTGAGCGAGATCTTTGAGCTCAATAATTTCCAAATACGTAGCAAAACGCTCACCATTGGGATAATACAGCACCAAGTCCGAGCCTACTAACTCAAACCTAATTCCTAAACGGGGACTAACCCAACCAAGCATCTGGGGGATTGGTTCTAACTTTTCTGCTGAACGCAACCAGCCTTTTAGTTTTGCTCTATTTGGATCATAGAGATAGTACTCTTCTACTCCATGGGTCCGGTAAAACTTGAGTTTATCGTCCTCTAATTCCTTGATGGTATTAGTTAATGAGGCAATTTCAAAGACCACCTGGGGATTAATGTTATCTTCAACCCAGGTTTTGTAGGAACGCCGATGCCCTTTCGGTCTACCCAAGACCACCATCACATCGGGGGCTTGGTTGATTTTGGGTTGTCCTTGTTCTGGATACCACAACAAATCCCCGGCAACAAACACATTGGGGTCATCCTTGAATAGGGCTTCCAGGCCATACTTAATGGTGGTAATTAGTTCAAATTGAAGGGTATTGTCCGCCAAGGGTTTGCCATCACTTTCGGGATAGAAGATGTCATCGGTAGTGGGATGGAGCTGCTGAACCATAGGAAAAACCTTTACCAGAGCTGATAAGCCTATTTTATAGCAGTTCTCAATTGGGTCAGGTACATTTTTGATTTTAGGTAACAGCCAACAGCCAACAGGCAACAGGAAAAAAATCCTGTGTACCTCATTACTCTGAGAAACGCTATATTAACCCGAACTGACGTTATTTAGTGAGAGCATTCATTGCCAATAGACCTGTTGCAAAAGCCATTTTTAGCCCAGGAAATCTGTGGGATTCAGACCACTTTTGCAAAACGTCTAATCAGGGCATCTTCATTCAGGACTGGATGTTATTACGTGCTTTCTGCTTAATATCTGCAAAAGTGCTAGGGGAGAATTCACCCCGTTCAGCCGCTTCTATTCTCGGCTTGAGAAAGGCAGACAGTTGAGCCAGGGCTTCTTCGGAGCTTAGTTCTGGGTTGATGGGCACATCAGGCAGACAGCGTTCAAGCACATATTCCTTAATAGTTTTGCCGCTCAGGGCTGCGATCGCTTTGAGCTTCTGATGCTGTTCTGGGGTGATCTCAATAGAAAGCCTAGGCATGGGAAATCCCTATGTTGTGCAACAACAACAACATCTTAGCATAATAACAACATTTGTACAATAACAACTTTTGTTGCTTTTCCGCCTCCCCGTGTTTCCCCTCTCCCCATTGATGTTTAAGAAAACATCACCTTACCTAAGTGACATACTCCCACACGCTCATCGTTCGCGTAGCGTCTGGCAAAGCCAGTAGATTACAGTGTGGGCTTCTTACCAACTCCACCCAACAGTTCGGATACTCGGTAAGCTTTATTAACGACACGGGATGCCCCTCCGCGCCGGAACAATACAATAAGTTCTATTTTTAAGCACGTAGGTGGCGGTTAGCTCTTAATTTGTCTTCCCTACTATTTTTAGTATAACGTTTTTCAGGCTGTTTATCAGAGTTCCTGTCCGCGATTCATCTCTGGAGATGAATCCTGATTGTTAGTGGAGCCTTTATGGTTGGCAGGCTATGGGTAAAAGGGTTAAAACTTATTGATTAAGGCTCCACTATCCTTACGGTAACTTTAAACACTCATGCTGCGCATGTTCGTTGTGGGGCATAAGAGCGGAGGAAGCTAAATCCCTTCCATATCACTCATAAGACGCGATGGTATATGCATTTTATGGGCATACAGGACTTCCACCAGGATGGTTGCGTTATCTTCTAAGCGAAACAGCACCGCATGGGGAAAACCTTGCAAGCGCCATTTTCTGAATTGATAGACTTGCAGATCCTCGTATCCTTCACCGGCATCGTAGAGAGCGCAGGCATAGGGATTGTTTTTGATGAAATCCAAGGCTTGCTCTACGGCGGCGATGAATCGTTCGGCCACATCTACTCCAGCACGGTTTTTGTAATTCTGTGCATAGTCCCGCCACTGTCGCATAAACAGGGCACTTTTTTGCATGGAGAATGTCATCGTGCTATTTAACTGAGGCTATGGCGAATGGTGTCGGCATCATCCTCTGTCAGAGGGGTATAACTATTCTCATGGAGAGACTGCCGCAATAAGCTGTTTATGGCGTATCGTTCAGCCGCAGCAGTTTTTTCCATATGTTTGCGAATGAGATCCCGAACAAATTCACTGGGGGTTTCGTATAGCCCGTTTTCTCCTGTCATCTCGGCGACAAATTGGGCTAGTGGTTCCGGCAATGTAGCGTTGATGCGTTTGGGGGGCTGATTCTTCACAGACGGCATAGCACGCTCCTTGACAGCAAGTTTCTATAAACACTGTAACATTACATCAGCTAAAAGGCAATATATGCGAAATATTGCCCTTTAGCTGTCACCAGTCACACAGTCACTGCCTACTCCCTACTCCGAACGCGCCCCGCGTGGCCTACGGCCTCAGCTCTCTACTCCCTAAAACAATGAAGCTCCCAGGCTTCCCTCAGGGTAATCCCGGTAAGTGTGGTTATCGACACTAAGAGTCTAACACTACTAATCTCAGCTCATCCCCCTAGTTGGCCAAGCGTATCCAGGGAGATTCACCTTTTGACTTCCATTAATGGGTACAATTGCTCTGATACTTATCTGATCTTGGTCTTGAGAAGATTACATATAGATGATTATAGGAATGCGATTGGCCTACGGCCACCCTACGCAATCGCAAAAATAAACCCCTAATAAACATGGGTAGATTTTGGTTGAGGCAATTGCTGTAACCCGAATTTTAAAAGGGTGTTATGGGTTGTTTAGCACATTAGTATGGAGGAATTTCAGTGAAATGCGATCGCATAGACTTTTGCTCAAAACTCAGCTGCGAACCTACAGCTGATAGCCCAATGAAAAGTGGAAACCATTCTCTTGTAGTGAATTTCCTCGGTTGTTGACCTTAATCAAGGGGATACCATAGTCTAGGCGCAAATCTAAACCAGAGATAATTTGCGATCGCAAACCTACTCCCAGGCTAGCAATGGTGGCGGGGTCAGGGTCAGGATCTAGATTATTCCAAGCTGTACCGATTTCAAAAAAAGGGGCTAGTTGTAGTTTGCTAGGGTCTGAGGTGAGAGGGATGCGGAGTTGTACCGAACCCAGGATACCGTTATCAGCAACCAGTTGGTTTTGTCGATAGCCTTTGATTGTATCCACGCCACCGATACTGAAGCGTTCTAGGGAGAGCAAAGAATCTGGGGTTAACTGAGCATTAATTTGTGTGATCAGCGTCGCTCTCGGTGACAACTGTTGTACCAATTGGAATTGTCCCAACCAGCTGAAGAATCGCCCGTCAGTCCCAGTGTTGTTGATAGTTGCATCAAAGGCACCCAACCCAAAACTAAACTGAGAGCGAGCAGCTAATATGCGACTAGGGCTACTACGGTCTATCCAATCTTGAGAAAATCGGAGTACTGTTACCTTGGATTCGCCGTCTTCTGGACCAACTGAGAAAGAAAAAGGTTCCCCGAGTAAGAAGGTTTGACTGCGACGCAAGTCTAGGGCTAAACTCAGAGCAAATTCACGTTCTGGGGAGCGGAATATGGGTTGGCGAAAACTGACAGAAAAGGTGCGAGTTTCGCTTTCGATATCAAACTCCTCGAATTCATCTTCGATAATGCCGCTGTCGCTGTTGTTGTAGCGTACACTAAGGGTGCCATTGTAGGGATTGAGGGGGATAGAATAGTTGATATCGTAGAGGTCTAGCCCTTCGGTAAAGCTGTATTGAGTGGTGAAGCGATCGCCAAAACCCAAAAGATTATCATGGGCAACAAACAGCCTGGTTTGTAGTGAACCAATGCTAGGAGATTGGTTGTTGGCGGTAGAAATACCAGCGTGAAAGGCAGAGGCTTCTTTGAGTTTGACTTGTAAAATATTGCTACCAGAGCCACTTCCTGCAGTTAACTCCGCATCCACTTGATTGAGCAAAGGGTCAAGTTGCAGCAGTTTCAGGGCTTCTTCTAAGCGGCTTCGATTTAATGGTGGTTTAGTGGCCACTTCAAGGCGACTGCGCACATATCCTTCCCGCAGACGGTTTAATCCCTCCAGTTCAATCCGTTCTAAGTCACCCTCAACCACCTGGATTTTCACAACACCTTTCCTAAAGTCTTGGACCGGCAAAAATGCGCCAGAGGTGATGTAACCATTTTTAATGTAGAGCTCAGTAATGGCAGAACGCAGTTGAAGCAACTCCTCAAACCTTACTTCACGGTTCTCATATTGGTTTGTTTTATCTGCAATTTCTTCTTGCAAAACCGTATTTCCCAACACCTCCACTTCTGTGACAAAGAATGACACAGTGGATGGAGTTGTAACTTCAGGGAGTTGGGGAGAGGAAGGAATTTCCAGACTTGGATCCGGTGGTGATGCTGGAGATTCTTCAGGAACAGGAGGAGGTAAATCGGATGGGGTGGGAATGGTTTCCTGAATTCTTTCAGGGGTTTCGGTGGGAAGGTTAACTCCTGGGGGTGGAGTAGACTGAGCCACTGCTCCCATAGTTAGGCTCACGATGGTAGTAATGCTAGAGCCTGAAATTACAATAATCGATTTCAGTGTATGATACATAGTTTCAGCTTTGTTAGCATTGCTGAATCTTCGGATGAATAAGAGTGGGGTGGGCATCCTGGTTGCCTGGGAAGGAAACAGGCAAGATGCCTGCCTACCTGGGAATGGAACAGGCAAGATGCCTGTTCCACCAAGATGCCCGAGGCCGGAAACAGGCAAGATGCCTGTTCCACCAAGATGCCTGGGAATGAAACAGGCAAGATGCCTGTTCCACCAAGATGCCCATGCCACAAAACTATTAAAATCATCCCGCATTAATAGCACTACGTATTCAGAGGACATTGATACAAGCAACAAAAGCTGTTTTAGTCAACTTTTGCATGCATGGCTCTTGCCTTGGGCGTAGCGCTATATCTATCCAAATGTTTCCCCCAACCCCCAGAGGCTGAGGGTGTTTTTGGAAAGAGTTTTAAACGAAGTTAAAGTCCGCAGAGGTCACAACATTAGTGGTGTCTTCTACCACACCGATAAGATCGTTCTTATAGTAAATCAAGGTATCCTTTGCACTGCTGCCAGACCAGTTTTGGAAGCTCAGTGAGTAGTCACTGGAACTACCATAAACCTGGAACTTATCTCCCTCAGACCAGTAGAAGTCGGTAATTGTGGCATAGCCCGAGCCTAGATAGAATGCCCCAAAGGCATTCCCCAAAACAAATGTATCTGCTCCATCATAAGAACTTTGAACACCAGGCTGGGATGAACTGTAGTCTCCGCTTAGGATATCGTATTCTCCGATAGTGCCACCATAACCATTGAGGATGTCATTACCGGAACCCCCGACTAATGTATCGGTTCCCGTTCCTCCAAGTAATGTATCATGGCCAGATTCACCCTTGAGGCTGTCATGGCCGGAACTGCCACTTAAGTAATCGTTTCCAGAGTAACCTAGAAGGGTGTCATTACCTGAGCCACCATACATATTGTCATTGCCAGTCCAGCCATCCAGATAGTCGTTACCACTCTCACCGTAGAGGTTATCGTTGCCGCTATTACCATATAAATTATCGTGTCCAGAGTAACCAAAAAGGGTGTCGTTACCTGAGCCACCATAAACATAGTCATTGCCAGTCCAGCCATCTAGATAGTCGTTACCACCCTCACCGTAAAGCTTATCGTTGCCGCTATTACCATACAAAGTGTCGTTCTTTGGACCGCCAATCAGGGTATCATCGCCCCCATTACCCGTCATTGTCCAAGACTTCCATTTCTTGAATATCCACCAACCTTCCTTGTGCGCTTGAAAGTAATTGTTAGCATTGTTACCGATGTAATTTCCCATGGTTTTTACTCCTGAGAGAATTGAATTGTGTAACTTCAAAGGGTTCTATTCAGTCAATGACTTCTAGATAACCCGAATGTCTAAGCCTTTATTTTTGCTACAATTTCGTCGTTTATTGTGCCAAACAAAACAAATTATCTATAAATAATTTATTCAGCAACTACCTTAGCTTGTTGCTTGATTTTCATAATAAAGTTAAGACTTTTATAATTCATTAACCGTATCTACCAATGTGATGGCTTGGATAACCAATACTAATGGCAATATTTAGTCAGTGGTATTACTTAAAACTACATACTGGTAATCAAAAAGAGAGGCTCTAATCCAGTAAGCCTCTCTTTTTTAATATAGTTGTGCTAAAAGCTAAAGCTTGAAGATAAGGAAGTATAGCATCAAGCTTCTGTAGAAGTTTCCGACTCCCGACTCCCGACTCCCGATTTTTTGGTTTACTCAAATGAAAACTGCTGTAAAGCTACTCTTGTTCCATAGATAAAACAAAAACACTTCCCTGAGGAATTTGGACAACTCTCACAACTTCGGGATTGTCTTGAGGAACGAATGTTGATAGTAAAATACCAGCTGTACCACCAATACGTTGAGAATCACTACTGCAATCTTGACCAAAGATATTAAATACGCTGTCTACTAAACAACCGATTGCCATCCCTTGTATTCCAGAAGTCCGAGTACGTTTATTGGCTTGCTGATCACTATTAGTGACGGTGATTTCACTTCCGGGAATTACTGGACTCTCCGCTCGCAATGGTAACAATTTACCTTCTACAACAATTGATTCAACTAATATCTTAGCTCCGCTAGCTGAGGGGACTAACTTAGCGGGCACTATCGAATTAGCTGGAATAGCGATTTTGCCAGAATTATCTTTGATTGGCTGGGCTAACACTAGATTCAGTAATAAACTTTGGTTTTCCTTAATTAGAAAATCAACATGATTAGGAAAAGCCACCACAACAGCCGAGTTTTTGGGAATAACAACAGCAGGCTTGGAAGTTGATTGATTCTGATCACTACTCTCGATTTTATCGGGAGTTGATTGATTCTGATCACTACCCTCGATTTTATGATCTTCCTCGGCTAAGGCATTTGTACAATTACCTAAAATCGAAATAACTAGAGCTGTACCTAAGATTAATTTGTAGTTCATGACACTTTCCAAAAAAACGAAAATACTTGGAAATCTGTTCAATAACGGTCTCAGAAAAATATCTTGCCCCTAACATAGTTAGAAGTTTTCGGTTTAGGCTAGGGGCGTTTCGAGACTATGGATTCATCAACATGTAGAAATAATCATTCTGTAGTTGACGTTCTATTCCTAAACGATTCATACTCTCTTTAGCATCAATCGCATGATGTTGAACATCAGCATTGATTTCTGTTGCTTCTATATAAGCAGCACCTTTAACGAATGCTTCACAGTTTAATCCAGCTACTACGTTGGTAACACTTGAGCGATCGTGATGATAACCCTGTCCATATTGTTGATGATTCCGACCACTTTGGACTTGATTTGTAGCTTGACTATTGCGACGATTTGTTTCTTTTTTACCCTGAGCATTCCCTCGAATTCCAAAAATACTGACACCACCTCCACCTCCAGCAGCGCGGTTATAGAAGCTGTTAGATTCTTGAGAGTATTCCTGATTAAACTCATGGGATAGACTGCTATTACTCTGAGTAGAAACAATATCATTTTGCCGATTAGCAGCTACAATATCGTTGCAATAGGTGCGTGGATCATTAGCTAAAGCATCATGGTTAATCCAAGACCTGTAGGGTTCAGCATAGGCAGGTATAACAGAAGTAATGATAATGGTGGCTGTGATAATATAATAAAATAATCCAAACCGCATTTGTTTCTCCTTAAGTTGAAATAATCAGTCTGTTGCTGAGGCTAAAACCCTTCACTAAACAAGGTGATTGGGTCGGAATTTTGATTGAATTAGGCTGGAAGTATTTAATGAAAAGAATTGACCAGACTCTTTGTTAGAGTTTTTATTGGGGCTGTCTTAAAACAAAGACGGATCGTAAGACTGGTCAAAAATACCGTCATTATTACTATCGCGCCAATGTTCTGGGGACAAAGACGGATCGTAGGACTGATCAAAAATACCGTCATTATTACTATCGCGCCAATGTTCTGGGGACAAAGACGGATCGTAGGACTGGTCAAAAATACCGTCATTATTACTATCGCGCCAATGTTCTGGGGACAAAGACGGATCGTAGGACTGGTCAAAAATACCGTCATTATTACTATCGCGCCAATTTTCTGGGTAATTCTGTGCTGAAGCCGAACTAATTAGACTCGTTACCAACACTGTACTAATAGCCGCAATAGTCATGATCGGTTTTGACTTCTCTATCATGAAAATCATCTGTCTTATCCTTCACATTCTAGGTATTTAATGAATTCTATAGAACCCCAATATCTAGCCAAATTTAAGGCTTAGATATTGGTCGTTAGTTGTTCAACAACAACAAATTAGTTAGAGATAATTTGTTCAGCAACTCCCTTAGCTTGTTGCTTAATTTCAAGAATAAAGTTAAGGCTGATATAATTCATTAACAGTATCTACCAATGTGATGGCCTGGATAAACAAGACTCATGGTAGGATTTGGTCAGTGGGATTGCTGAAAACTACATACTGCCCCTCAACCCTTTTGCCCAAAATTCCTAACCCCCAGCCTCAAGAACATTCCCGCCCCATCACTAGGCGTCCATTGGGCAGTTGATACACCCCCGTTGCTTCAACAATTGGGTCACCCTTTTGCCAAGGACGAGAGGCACTCTGACTCGGTACCGTGCGTACCTCTCCAGTGGGATAAAGTGAAACGGAAGCATCCCCAGGGCGGGTGGGTAAGTTACCACCACCGGTAATAATGAATTTTCCTTCTTGTTCACTGGTTCGGACAATGCAGCTATTGGCTAGCAGATTCTCGGTGTCAATCAGATTGTCGGGTAACTCTGTCAGACTGTTTTGGATAAAATCGAGGTTGGGTATATCGATATCCCCAGGGATAGCAGCACTAGCATTGATATCGACTCGGTTATTATTATCTAAAGTAGCTGGGTCAGTACCTGGTGGTGCTGGACGGAAGGCAAAGCCGAAGAAGATGGGGGTTGTGAACTTAATATTGCCTCCTCGGCCATCACGGGCAAAGGCTAGGATGTCACTGTCAGCAAAGGCAATGAGTGAGTCAGTGGTGATGGTAATATTGCCCCCGTTGTCAGCACCGCTGAAGACACTGGTGGTAATGTCACTGTCACCGCGTAGCCTAATATTTTTGGCTATGATATCGATAGCACCTCCGGCAGATTGAGTAGTAGCAGTAATGATATTGCCGTCAGTAGCTGTTAACATGTCTGAGACATTGATATCGATGTTGCCAGCGTCGCCTTCTCCTTGACTTTGGGCAGATATCTGGCCTCTATCTGTGACGGTTAAATTGGAAGTAGTAATTTTCAAGTCTCCGGCAGACCCTGTTGAACCTTTCAGTACTTCTGTAGATATAGTACTGGGAACTTCGCCATCCTTAGAAAGACCAGTTACTTCTATAAATTCTGAGGCATTGATGGTTATAGTTCCTCCTTTACCTCGATTTGCGGTTGCTGCGCCAATGCGTGAACCACTGCGGACGCTCAGTTGGTTGGTTGTAATATCTATATCCCCGGCATTTGCGGAAGTATTAATAAAAGTAGCAACAGGACCAATAATTGTATCTGCCGAAATTGTAGCTCCCTCCTCAAGAGTTATTCTGCCAGAATTTAAAATTAACTCTCCTGCATCACCATTTCCGAGAGTAGCAGTCGCTATGCCTGCCTGACCTTGAATGTCGATAGAATCAGCAGTTATACGTAACACTCCGCCTTTGCCGCCAGACAAGGTAACTTGTCCATTATTTCTTTCAGTTAAAAGAGGTGCTGAGGTAATTCCAGCTCCATTCTGAATGACTAAACTACTAGTACTAAGGCTTAAATTACCAGCATTACCACTCCCAAAAGTTGCTGTTGTCAAACCTGTAGCAGTTTCAACTACCTGGCGAAGTGAGTTTGGGTCTAGAAGATTAGGATTAAATACTATTGATTGATTGCCCCTTAGTATAACAGACTCGGAAGCATTGATGGTTAAGTTCCCTCCCTTGCCACGGCTGAATGTTTCTGTCCCTATTCCAGTAGACCTATTCAATTCAGGTCGGTCATTTTTTACAACCAATTGCTGAGTATTAATGGTTGCGTTGCCAGCATCGCCAGTCCCAAATGTCTGGACAAGCAATCGACTACCATTGGTTATATTGATGGAATCAGAAGCATTAATGTTGAGATTTCCTCCCAAGCCATCCCCACGAGTCCGAGTCGATACTTTCGTCCCAGTAAAGGAAACAGATTGAGCATTGATATTAATATCACCAGCCTTAACGGAGCCACGAGTTTCGGTAGTAATAAGCTGATTTTTTACTATGATTGCACCGTTGCTATTTAACGTAATATCACCCCCTGCAACATCGCGACCACCAGAATCAAGAGAACCAAGGTTAAGGTCACCGTCAGCAGACAGGGTTATATCTCCGCCACTGCCAAAGGAAAATGTGCTGAGAATACCTTCCGTAGTATCGATACTACCATTGGTGCTGTTGAGGGTAATCGAGCCACTGGGACTAATAATATCCTGAGTATTAATGTCTCCGATGGCGTTGAGGATCAAGCTTATTTCTTGATTGGAAGGGTCTATATCACTAATAAGGCTACCGATTTGTGCGATCGCACCACCGGAAGTAATTGTTACATTACCAGCATAAGTTGAGTTTAGTAAGTTGGTAGAGTCACTTTCGTTGATTGAGATGTTACTCCCTTCAAATTTAAGATTCCCAAATTGATTGTCTGAGTTGTTGAGAGTAATATTGCCATTCTTAGCATTGAAGCTAGCAGTACCGCTAACATTTAGAGAACCATTTTGGATAATTTCGGGAGTACCTGTATCGAGGCGACTTAGGGGTGCCTCAGTATTTATTCTCAATACGCCGCCAAAGGAGTTTCCAGATTGAGCTAATTCAATCGCTGTACTTTCGTTAAAGGCTTCATTGTTGTTGAAAGTCAGTCTTCTCCCTAAGCTGTTCACCGTTAGATTGCCAGAGATAGTTTCGGCATTTAGGGTGATCAGTCCCACGTCAGTGATAATCACATCCCCATTGGGCAAGGTTATTCGAGGCAAAATATTGTTGCCAGTACGCTCTATATTTTGAGGGTTTAGACTAGTGTTCCCTGCTACTTGTAAGATTTCCCCAGGGGCTTGGAAAATTGGTCGAGTAGATTTATTAATCGTAAAATCCCCACCAATCAGGGAGTTACCGATGATGGTGGCATTACTGTTAGTAATTGTGACATTGCCAGCGTTGGGGAGGGTAGTGGTGAGGCTGGTATCTCCTACAACAGTTAATGATGCTCCTATATCTTGAGTAATCATGCCTCCAGAGGTTAAGTTCAAGTTACCAGTGGCAGAGGAAGTGATCAGATTTGTCCCGTCACTCTCACGGATAGAGACATCATTACCGGTGAAGGCTAGATTACCAAACTGATTAGCTGGTTCATTGAGACTAATATTGCCAGTGTTGGCGTTGAAAGTAGCGGTACCACTGACAGTTTGAGGTCCAGTTTGAATAATGCCGGGGGTACCTTCCAACAAGATGGCATCGGTGGTGGTGTTAAACCGGAGGGTACCGCCAAAGGAATTGTCTTGATTAAGAGTTATGGCAGGGTTATCCAGAACCTGGTTAAAACTGACAACGGCTGCTGGTAGGCTATTTACTGTCAGGTTACCTGTGACGGTGTTGGCCTCTAGGTTAACTGTTCCCACCTGAGTAATAATCAAATCCCCATTGGGTCGGAGAGTCTCTTGAGAAAAGTCACCGATAGTGTTAATTAGGGTTTGGCTACCTCCCCCATTGACTGAGATCTCTCCAGCGACTTGCAAGGGTTCGCCGGGAACTTGAGTAATTGGTAGACCAGAGTTGAGAGTGAAGTTGCCCCCAATAATGGAGTAACCAACAGTGGTAGGTTTAGTGTTGGTAACACTGACATTACCTGCATTGGCTAGAGTGCTTGTGAATAAGGCATCCCCATTCACAAACAGACTGCCGCTAGTTTGGGTAATGGTACTCCCTAAAACAGTAAGATTACCACTACCTGTATTGATGTCATTGTTAAAGGTAATGTCGCTACCGGCAATGAAGGTCAGGGGGTTATTGTTAGTGTTAATGGCTCCAGTTAAGGTAATGTCGCTACCGGCAATGAAGGTCAGGGGGTTATTGTTAGTGTTAATGGCTCCAGTTGTTGTAATCGTCCCGCCTGTAACTGGAGTTTGAATGGTAGTAGGACTGTTGAAGGCAGCAGGCAAAATAGCGATCGCACCGCTGCTGTTGTCTCGCCCAATCAGAATCTGGGCAAACCCCTTTTGTAATGTGTTGAGTTCGCTGCTGTCTAAATTTAAGCGGGCATCAGTAGTAGTGCCACCGATAGTGATGCCCAAAGTAGGGTCAAGGGGCTGTAGCTGAAGGCGGCTCGTGCCTCTAATTTCAGCCAGATTACTAGCAATAGTAATTTCATCAGCGGTGAGGGTGATGTTTCCAGTGCCAATAGCTTCAATTGCACCTCCATCACCAAAGAAAATCCCCTCACTGTTATTGCCAATGCCGCTAATAATGCCCTCTAGAGTAATGTTTCCAGTTCCAGTAGTTCGCACTACGCCATCGCCACCCCGACCCAACCAAATACCGTAGTGACCATTTCCAGTTCCTCTACTAGTTCCCCTTAGGGAGATATCTCCATTTACTGCAGTAACCCTAGAATCAGGAGGATCTAAAACAACTATTCCCTGATTACTAACTGTCCCATTTCCACCAGTTCCATTCAGGGAAATGCTTCCTGTTCCAGTGGATTCTACCCCACCGCCAGCTACCGAAATGCCGTCATTACCATACACAACATTACTGGTTGCGTTAGTAGTACCTGTTATTTCGATAGAGCCTGCCCCAGTCGATTGCACCAAGCCTTGATTCAAAATATAAATGCCGTGGTTAAGATCTCCATTACTTGGAGCTGCTGTACCTGTGAGGGTGATATTTCCATCTTTTCCACTCACTCTGGAACCATTACCATAAATTCGTATGCCTTGATTCTCAGAAGTTCCAGCAGCACTTGTTCCCTCCAAAGTGATAGCTCCAGTACCCGTTGATTGAATTACACTGCCAGAGTTAATGAAAATACCTGTATTGCCGCTTCCAGTGCCGTTTCCAGTACCTGTCAAGCTAAGATTTCCAGTTGTTGCAGAAACCCTAGAACCGGACCGAATACTTATCCCGTGATTACCGTCTGTCCCAATACCATTAATACCTACTAGGGTTATGTTCCCTGTTCCAGTGGCTTCTACCACACTAGGACCTCCAGCGAACTGTTCCCGAATTAGGATGCCATAGTTGTTATTGCCAGTACCGGTAGTAGTACCACTCAGAAAAATATTCCCTGTCCCAGTGGAACGTACTAGACCATTGTCACGAAGTTGAATACCCCATCCATTATTAAAACCTTTGCCAGTACCTGTTAGTCTAATATCCCCATTTTCTGAACTAATGATCGTGTTTTCTGTAACATCAACGCCAATGCTAAAATCCCCTCCGATTCCACCATTGCCAATTAGAGTAATCGTCCCTAGCCCGGTGGTTTTTAATTCGCTGTTCTCCAGAAAAATGCCGATTCCATTGCCAGTGCCATCAGCTATTCCTGTCCCCTCTAATTTAAGATTGCCACCTCTAGCGTTGATGTTAGTCTTGTTAATATAGTTTCCCCACCCCTCGGAATTACTCGTTCCACTGCCAAAAGTTCTGAAATCACCGCCATTGGTATCAATATCAAGATCAATCGTGGCATTAACACCAATAATGATAGCGCCTGCTCCGCTATTGTCACTATCAGCTAACAGCTCTACATTCAACTGACCGCTATTGGAAGTAATATCAGCTTTGAGATCAATATCGTTTTCTGCCTGCAAGGTAAGAGTTGCATCTCCACCTGCTGTCTTGCGAATTGGTGCATCATTATTCTGAGTAATGTTACCTTGATCAGTGCCACCGATACTTGTTGAAATTGTGACGTTGGTGCCCGTATTCAGGGCAGCATTAATATTAGCAACATCAACTGTATTGGTCCCAATAGCACCACCACCATTGGCGAGTGTGATATCAGTGGGATCGATTAGCCAGGTGCCACCACTGCCATTAGGAGCACTAGCATCGGGAGTACTGGTCAGATTAAGAAACTGTTGACCAGAGGTTTCAATAAATCCCCCATCACCGAAAACAGTTCCTCCCCTTGCTGTAAGGGTTCCGTGAACGCTTGCTGTCTGATCCGCCCAAACAATCACCTTGCCCCCATCCCCATTGGTCAAGGCATCGGCATTAATCGTTACATCCGAGCCCACAAAGGTATGTACTGCATTGGGAACGGTGCCATTACCCTGAAAGTCTCCCCCAATCAATACTGTACCGCCACCGGTGTCAGAGGAGACATCAATTCGGGCATTCTCCAACAAGCTAACCTGATTTCCGAGAACCTCAACCCGGCCACCAGCTGCTGTCAGGGAGCCAGTGCTAGTTACCGTACCACCGGATAAGCTGAGAGTTTGTCCCGAACCAACTGCCAAATTCCCAGCATTAGCGATCGCACCAGCTTGATTCGTCCCATATTGCAATCCCAAAGGCACACTCACGGTTAACAACGACGAATTGTCGGGATTGGCACTAAAGGATGACCCATCCCCAAAGGTTATAGAATTCGCTGTACTCGCCACAAACGAACCCTGAATATCCAGTTGAGCATTGGCTCCAAAGATAATCCCATGGGGATTCAGTAAAAATAGATTAGCAGCACCATCGACTCCCAAGGTGCCCAAAATACTTGAGGGATTAGTGCCAGTCACCCGTGAGATAATATTTTCAATCCCTGCTGGATTAGCAAAATAAACCCGTTGTAACTCCTCAACATTAAAATCAGTAAAACTGTGAAACAGATTTGCCCCTCGTTCTGCTCCACCTTCTATCAAATCCGCTAGCCCTCCCCTAACCTGAGCATCAGGGGTGACGCGAGAACTTTCAGCCCCTAAAGTCGTATCTGGTGTCACCTCAGCCAAGACTTGATGTTTATCAAAAGGAAAAAACACACCGAGCGTTAAGCAACTGGCTACTTTCAATAAGCCACAGCAACGACCCGAAGATTGATTAACCATGGAATTATTCTCCTTGCTGTAAGCATATGCGCTACGCGCACGCTACGCGAACAGCGGTCAGCGGTCAGTAGTCAGTAGTCAGTAGTCAGTAGTCAGTGGTCAGTAGTCAGTGGTCAGTAGTCAGCGGTCAGTGGTCAGTAGTCAGCGGTCAGCGGTCAGTGGTCAGTAGTCAGCCGTCAGTGATAGCTGAAAGCTGATTGCTGAAAGCTGATAGCTGAAAGCTGATAGCTGAAAGCTGATAGCTGAAAGCTGATAGCTGAAAGCTGATAGCTGAAAGCTGATAGCTGAAAGCTGAATGCTGAAAGCTGATAGCTGAAAGCTGATAGCTGAAAGCTGATAGCTGAAAGCTGATAGCTGAAAGCTGATAGCTGAAAGCTGATTGCTGAAAGCTGATTGCTGAAAGCTGATAGCTGAAAGCTGATAGCTGAAAGCTGATAGCTGATTGCTGAAAGCTGATTGCTGAAAGCTGATAGCTGATAGCTGAAAGCTGAATGCTTAAAGCTGAATGCTTAAAGCTGATAGCTGAAAGCTGAATGCTTAAAGCTGAATGCTTACTTTACTTTTTTGCTACCTCAGAAGGAATTATAAGGTATTCGGTTAACCTATCAGGTTAACTATTCCTACAAACTTGATTGCCAATATAAGCAAGGGTAATTGCGCAATTCGGCAATTATTATTGTCAGTAGATATATAAGATTAGTTGCCACTTTAGGGTGATAATTAATCTAAGAGGTTGTCACAGAAGTCTCATTTGCTACATCCAAGCCCCCGTGGGTCCCCCAATTTTGGGGGACTTTTAGAAGCAAATTGACTCTTCCCCCAGAATTGGGGGGCTAGGGGGGCAAAATCATACTCAGAATCAGCAACGCCGTTTTCCAGAGCAGTTACAGAGCAGTCCTAGTGATGTCCAGAAAACCTAAATCCAGGAGCGATCGCTTTTTAGGAATACTATTTCTGTTTAGCCTTACCGTTTGTATAGGGCTAGGTCATCTTCCCTCAATCGCTCAACCAGCTGAACCGGGAAATATGGCAACCACCCAGCCTGCCAACCCCAGTCAACTCGTGCAACAAGGAGTTGAGTACTACCAAGCCGGAGATTATAAAGCTGCCATAGAGCCCTGGCAAAATGCCTTGACGCTCTACCAAGAGACCAACAACTATACCAATAGCGCAATTGTCCAGGAAAATCTGGCCAGAGCCAATCAAAAGATTGGTGACATCCAGGAGGCAATCAGTAATTGGGAGCAAGCCATCCTTGACTATCAACAGCTAAGGAACTGGCAACAAATGGGGCGAATGAAAACGGAATTGGCTCAAGCCTACAGTAGCTTTGGACAACCGAGAAAAGCTCTGGCGCTGCTATGTGGAGCCCCTGATGCCGATGAAAATTCTAAAAACAAACCCAGTTGTGTCCAAGACAGTGCCTTGAAAGTTGCTCGGGCTCATCAGGATTGGAAGGGAGAGGCTGCTGCTTTGGGAAGTATGGGAAATGCCTATCTTCTCAGAGGGGATTATGACCAAGGGATTGAATGTTTACAGACTGGTTTAGGCATTGCTGAAAAAGTTGAGTTTGATATCAGCCCCCAACGCACAAAAGACTGTACAATAGATAAATTGGGCAAAAATTACACAGCCAAGATTCTCGCCGATAGTCCCTATCGCAGTTCATTTCTTAACGACCTAGGCAATGCTTACTTTAGCAAAGCTCAGCGTTGGGAGCGCTGGGCTAGCTCTGCCAAACAGCGGGGAGCGAAAGAAACAACCAAGGAATTTAGAAAAAATGCCAACAATAATTACAATCAAGCTGGGGAATATTTTCAGCAAAGTCTCAAACTAGCTCGCACTCAAAATCACCAACCTGCTCAAATGCGAGCATTGCGCAATTTGATTCGACTGTCCTACCGCCCTCAAGAATCAATATCAATAGAGGCGCGAAACCAATGGATTCAAGACGCTCAGGAATTGTTCAACGAACTACCGGATTCTCAGGACAAAGTCTACGCAGCCATCGATTTAGCTAAACTGGAGCAACCGATGACTGTGGTTACTGACACGTCCCAACACAATTCCTGTGGCAAACGTCAGCTAGAAGCAGAGACTGAAACACTCCTCAATCAAGCTGTCTCCATTGCTCAACGCATTAAGGACTACCGTTCTGAGTCTTTTGCATGGGGTGAATTGGGTCATCTCTATTACTGCCGCCAAGACTATCAAAACGCCCTAGACTTCACTCAAAAGGCATGGTGGATGGCTGACCAAAATCTATCCGCAAAAGATAGCTTGTATTTGTGGCAGTGGCAGCTGGGTCAAATTTTCCAAGCCCAAAACAAGAAAGATAAGGCGGTCAATGCTTATAAAGAAGCGATCGCTACCTTAGAAGGTTTTGAAGGTGAACAGGGTAAAAGTGAACAGGGTAAAGGTGAACAGGGTATCCGAACCGACATTCTGATTGCTCAGCGAAACTTACAATTTGACTTTCGGGATACCATTGAGCCTCTGTACCGCGAGTTTGCTCAGCTAACACTCAAGCGTGCCGATTCATTATCCTCTGACTCTGAGCAGTACCAGACAGAGCTGAATTCTGCCCTAAAAACCGTTGATTCCCTGAAACTAGCAGAGCTACAAAATTACTTCGGGAATGATTGTCTTTTAACACTCTTCAACCAGAAACAAATTGATGAGCTGGTCACAAAAGATACAGCCGTCTTTAGCTTTATGATTCTGGAAGAGAAAGCTGCTATTATGGTTAGTCTACCAAACGGCGATAAGAGGTTAAAAAAGTTTAAGTTGTCACAGGTCGATAGTCAAAGGCTAATCAAAGAAGTCAACGACTTCCGGACAAAAATACAGGAATCTTATGACATCACTAAAGCTTTCTTAACACCAGCAAAGAACCTGTATAACTGGCTGATTGCTCCATTTGCCTCTGATTTAGAGTCAGCGCAGATAAAAACACTCGTGTTTATTCAGGACGGCATCTTGCGTAGCATTCCCATGGCGGCACTCTATGATGGTAAGGAATTTTTGGTAGAAAAATATGCCATTGCCACAACTCCCAGTCTTACCCTAACCAATCCCCAAGCCTTGAACCGTCAAGAACTAGCAGCACTCGCTTTGGGATTAACTCAACCAGCGCTCATTGATGGTGAAAGTTTCAGTAAACTGGAAAACGTCCGTAAGGAAATCGAAAACGTCAAAGCTCAATTCCCAGCAAGCAAAACCCTGTTGGATGAGCAATTTACCCGCAAGAGCTTGCAGCAAGAACTCCAACAAACAGTTTACCCAATTCTTCACATTGCCACTCACGGTAAGTTCGGCACAATTCCAGAGGACACTTTTTTAGTCACAGGTAATAATGAAAAGCTCACAATCACTGAGCTAGAGAAAGACATCCGCCGCTTAAGTCGTGGATCTAAACCAGTAGAGTTGCTTGTGCTTACCGCTTGTCAAACTGCTACAGGAGACGACCGTACAACTCTAGGTCTAGCTGGTATCATTGTACAAGCTGGTGTCAGAAGCGCCCTAGCTTCCCTTTGGTATATTCCAGATAACGATACTTCAGAGTTAGTCACTCAGTTTTACCATAACCTCCAATCGGGAATGAGCAAAGCAGAAGCTCTCAAAGAAGCTCAAAAGGATATGATTCCAAAAAGGCACCCCGCCCATTGGGCACCATTCATCATCATTGGTAATTGGCTGTAGAGCGGGGTTCACTGGATTATCGGGCAAAGTTAGCAATGTCGATCAAGTACCCCATCCGTTTTTCAATCGATTCCCGCTCCTCTTCAGTCAATTCTTGTGATGGTTTTGGTTTTTCCCACTGAGCCAGGTCTTCCAACAGAGCAGATGCCACAACTCCAAGTTTCGACTCTTCAGCCAGTTTGAGGGCTTCATCTAGTGCGTTGTACCAGAAACCAGCCTCAGCATAGAGATCTGCTTTTTCGGCGCTATCGACTGCATTGTCAAGTTTCTCTTGTAAATCTGGCGGCATCTCCACAACCTCTATTTGTACTCTGTCTACTACAGCACTTGATGGGGCACTAGGATCACAAAGGATTACAACTTGCCAGAAATAGTCTTTGCCCACTAAGAGCCCTGGTTCACCTTCTGGAAAGGGGGATAGGGTCATAATCCCTGGTGAACTCTGCAATGACATGCTATGGACTTCTGTGAAGTTACCATCTGAGCCACGGCTGTAGATGGTGAATTTCAGCTTTAAGGATTTGGAGTCAGGCACAAACCAAGCAAATGTTGGATGGGTAGAAGTGGTTCGCCCAACATAATTTTGAGAGGCAAGAACCGTTAACGGTATATCTCCTCCATCACACCCCCTAGTCGTTCCCGAATTCGTTCTGGTCTCTTTATCGGGAGTTTTTTGATCCTCAGGAGGCTTATACTCAGCTCTAGCTACAACTGCCGGAGTTGCCACCAGCGCTAAACTCAAGACACAACCAGTTACTACTCTAACGTTAATGGGTTTGTTAAAAAGCCCCACAATTTCAGCCATCATAATATTGATTGAGTAGACGCTTATTTAATTAAGACCATACTACGAATAGGGTAGCCATGACTGGATGCTTGCTACCAACTTTATGAAAAATATCAGAGAAATGGATAACTTGCTTTGGTAATATTAATTGCTGAAAACTACACAGCTAAAGGCGTTTATATTTGAGTTGTGAACATATTTCCAAAGGCCAAGAGGCAAAAGGCAAGAGGAATCCCCCCTAACCCCCCTTAGTAAGGGGGGCAGGCAAGAGGGGAAAGATATCCGGAGTTTTATTGTCCAAAAAAAAAAGACATCCTAGGTTTACATCTCATTTATAATGCCTATATAACAAAACAAAAAGACAAGCTCAAAAATCCATTAGCTCGTAGGGTGCGTTAGGGGCGGACTTGCCCTTATTTTTCACTTCGTAGCCAGGGTTGAGATAGTCCGCCCCGTAACGCACCACCAAAAGCCTCTGATTTGGCGTTGCTTAATAATGGAATGATTTTAATAGTTTTCTGGAATGGGCATCTTGCGTGGAACTGGCATCTTGTGTAGAACTGGCATCTTGCCAGTTTCATGCTTATTTCCTTGCGGGCAGGATGCCCACTCTACTCCTATTCATTCCTAAATTCAGCAACGCCTCTGATTTTTAATCTCGAGCGCCAGAGTTGAGATAGTCCGCCCTGTAACGCACCACCAAAATGCTCGCTGTATAACTCATAGTTATGAACAACGTTGTACTAGTTTAAAATTAGCATTTGCGTAGCGTATATTTCAGAATATCGCTGATTTTTTATTAATCCTAAAACCCCCCAAAAAAAAATTCTAAAAACCCTTGACAAAGTCAGTTATAATCATTACAATAATCATTGTATAAACACAATGAGTTCACTTTTTTATCCATGTCACGAAAATTTCGCCAAAACTTCAAGAAACAACCTGCTCAGCACACCTTGAAAGGGTCTCGTGAAGCAGTAATTTATAGTATGCAAATGCTTTATTCACTAGGCTATGCCGAGATTGCGGAATGGACTCCTCTGGAGCCGACCGACGTTCCCGGGGAAGTGATGACGACAATAACTAAGTATTGGCTGTTGCCGTAACACCTTGTCTTGATGCAGTCGCTCATGGGGGAAACCCCCAAGACCGCGCTGCATCGCTAAATTTCTGGGGGGGTTTCCCCCCCTAGCAAAGGTCAATCAGATCGAATCACATCAAGTTCCGTTTGGGAACTCAGTGACATAGCGATTTCAACGAACTTATTGTGGAGTTGAAATAGCCGTGGATAGTATTTCTACGGCTATTTTTTTTTATTTTTGAGACTTATCGGGAATTAAGAATTAAGAATTAAGAATTAAGAATTGAGAATTAAGAATTAAGAATTGAGAATTAAGAATTAAGAATTAAGAATTAAGAATTGAGAATTGAGAATTAAGAATTAAGAATGTAGGGTGCGTTAGGGGCGGGCTTGCCCTCATTTTTTCGAGCGCCAGTATTGGAATAGCCCGCCCCGTAACGCACCACCAAGTAGAAGTTAGAAGTTAGAAGTTAGAAGTTAGAAGTTAGAAGTTAGAAGTTAGAAGTTAGAAGTTAGAAGTTAGAAGTTATAATTGGGCTCTCCATGAGCGACTGCATCAAGACATGATAAAAGTTCCTCTGGTCAGGAAAATTTGGAGAGACTTTAGATTATTTAGTTTGAGCCTGCATCAAGACATGATAAAAGTTCCTCTGGTCAGGAAAATTTGCAGAGACTTTAGATTATTTAGTTTGAGCCGGTGGTGCGTTACGGGGTGGGCTATTTCAACGCTGGCAAAGAGGCGGAAAATCAGGGCAATCCCACCCCTAACGCACCCTACGAAAATTTACTGATAGCTGAATGTTTATAGCGTTTTTAGCCTAATGAGGTACACATAATGTTTGTCCTGTTCCCTCTTCTTTCTTCGCTGTTCCCGATTCCCGATTCCCTATTACCGACAACTGCTGCGAAGGGGAGCATGTCAACTTTGTAATTAGGTACATAGATCCCCCCTAACCCCCCTTAAAAAAGGGGGGAATTAGATTGAAAAGTCCCCCTTATTAAGGGGGATTTAGGGGGATCTGAATCAGGGATTAACAAAATTGACATGCACCCGCTGCGAAGTCGATTTTATCGTTTTTTGATATATTTCAAACCTTTCAAAAAAAGAGTTTTCAAGCCATAGCTAACTTTGGCGAGACTCCAGTTACGACCTGCTAGAGGCCAGGTTAACTCGCACAGAGTTCCTTGGGGAGAAAGGGGCTCTCGCTTAAATGTTCCTCCTAGTTGTTTCGCCAGATTTTTACATTGCTTTGTTCCTCGGTTTTCAGAGGATGAACAGATGCCCGAGCCATTATCTTTAAGACTCAGAGTGTACCATTCATCATGTAGCTTGCCAATGGCAGTAATACGAGTTACTCCTTTAGCATGTTTCCCGACATTGCACAAAGCTTCTTCCAGAAACTGGCAGAGTTTTCGCTTTTGCTCAATAGTTAAATATTGTTCCGGTATCGGCTCAAATTTAAGAACTTTAAGCTTGAGGGTCTCAAAACAAGGAAGATTCCGTTCCAGGGTATCTCTACAGACTTCATAGAACAGCTTATGGATTGGAGGATTCAATGACAGTTTTAGGTTACTTCCTAGACGGATAGTTTCTTCTTGAGTCGGAGTTTCTTGTTTGAGGTATTCTGAAATCTCCCATATGTCATCCTTGATAGTTTTAAGTTTCAACAGTAATTGATCTTCTGGCAAATCCTGGTTTTGAATGCGCGTAATAATATAGGCTAGTGTTTGCATTGGACCATTATGAATGAGATTAAATGTTTCCTCGATAGTCCCTTGGCGCACATTGATCTGAGACCTCAAAGCCTGGTCATAGTGATAGAAAGCAGGAAATAGTAAACTATTTATGACTAAAATTAACAACGCTGGTGCTACTGGAATCCACCAGCCCCAAGCTAGGAACACATAACCAACTCCAACTAGTCCGAAGCTGGCAACCCCAACACCAAACAGATTTTTGAATGGGGATTGAGTGAGCCGACCAAGACCCATGGCCAGAAAACCCCAACCTAAAATCCATAGATATTCCCAGGGATCTGACCAAGTTCTTAAAAGCGATCGCTGATCCAGAACGGCACTGAGAATTTGACTAGTAGCATGGGCATGAAATTCCACCCCATAGATTTCTCCAGGAGGGTTCAAACCCTTGATGGCAGTGGTATTGACAGTGTCTTTGATGCTGGGAGTAGTGACTCCAACAATAACAATGCGATCGCGAATCCAACTTGAATTAAATTGCCCTGTTTCGATATCCCTCACAGATAAGCGTCTAAACGGTTTGCGACCACTGCGAAAATTGAGCAGCACTTGAACTCCAAAGTGATCAGTGCCCACATATCCACCGGAATTGGTCAAAAAGCGAGGTAGCTCAGTCTCACCAAAGCGCATAGTATGGCGATCGTGAATGCCATTTTCAAGTTCAATCTTTTCCTTCTCAGCACCCAAATAAGCTTTCGCCAGCAGTAAAGCCAGGGAGAATACATATTCTTTCCTAGTTTCATCCCTATACATCCCAAGAATACTGCGCCTGAGCTTGCTATCTTGATCTGGAATAACATCTGAGAAACCAATCCGTTCCGGGGGAAATCCGGGTGGTGGCTTAATTTTAGTTGGTAATACTTTTTCAATGGCAATGAGATTCTTGATATCCTCAAAGGTTTCAACCAGTTGCTCGTGACCTGGCTCAACTGGTAGATCCCGAACAATATCAAGACCAATTGCTCTGGGTTTGTAGGTTTGCAATCTCCGCAGCAGCCTTGCAATGTCTTGATCTGGTATTGGATAGGTTTCTACATCCTGGATATCCTTTTCATCAATTCCAACAATAACAACCCGTTCATCCATAGGTTCAGAAGGACGCAGGCGCAGAAAAGTATCGAGGGTGATCCACTCACTAAATTGAAGTGACCCATTGAGACGGGCTAAGATTACCAGTCCAATCACTGCAATTCCTGGCAATTCTCCTCCACGCCAGGTAGCAATTTTGTTTCTTATTTTTGGCCAAATACTTAGCAACAACAGTTTTTACCCTTGCTTAATTTACAGCGTTTTTAAGATAGCGCTTTGCGACTTTGTTAAGTATATTTTATGGTTTTTTAGGAAACAGGTAACAGGGAATAGGGAATAGATCAGTTGGCATCTAACCTAAGTTATTTATTATTGTAAATTAAGAATTGGACTTTATCTTTTTTGCCTCATTTTAATAATTAACTTATCTGCAAATCGCTATAACTATGAGGTACACAGGATTTTTTCCCTATTCCCTATTCCCTATTCCCTATTCCCTATTCCCTATTCCCTGTTCCCTATTCCCTGTTCCCTGTTCCCTGTTCCCTGTTCCCTAAAACCCAGGAATCTGTACCTCAGCCAATTGAAAACCGCTATATCAATCAATAAACCCTTCTTCTCTGGCTCGCATCTCAGTTTGAATTCGGAGATTCTTCCCGTCTTCAGGATAAACACCCAGAACGTCTCGAATTTTCGTCCAGTAGTGAACCACAGTTCGTTCACTTTTATGCATACGCTCAGCAATTGCCCTATCTTGCAATTCCTCATGAAATGCTAGGGTGAGTACCTCCAGCCACTCTGGCTTGACTTCTCCTTTGAGCATCTTTAGATCTTTTGTATGGGTTAATCCCTGCAATGCCCAGTCAACTCTAGTTAACATAACCTGACCGGAGAAACCCTTATCTACCACCGTGAAACCCCCTTTGTGCTCGTCAATCTCATCCTTAATCCGCACCAGAGCTTTGAGGTAAGTGCTGAGCACCACAAGATTGAGGTTGGGGTACTGCTTCATCACTATCTGCAAAAGTTTAATGCCCGTATCGATTTTAGCTGTATTCTCAGAGGCTTCTGGAATGGAAAGATCTACAATAACAAGGTCAAGCTGAAATCGTTCCAGTTGTTCCAGAGCGCTCTGGAACGTTTGAGCTGTTAGGATTTCCGCTTCTGGATACTTCCGTCGTAGGGTGTCGATTATTCCACCCAGCATCAATTCGTGGTCATCAACCACAAGGAGCTTCAGTTTCCCTGGCTTTGGTAAATCTTGGCTCATCATCAATTCCCTCTATGTTTCCTATTCACCATTGGAACCTATCGTTGCAATTTAGCCAACGAGGTTTTAAGACAGCCAAGTTTTTCCTGTCATCAGTCTTAAATAGGTGTAAGCATTCAGCTATCAGCTATCAGCGATTAGCGCTACCTCACAGGCTAGAAGCCTGTGCCACGCACGCTACTTGAGGTGCTATCAGCTATCAGCTATCAGCCTATGCGCTATGCGCACCCTACGCGAACAGCTTTTGAAGAAAATAGCTGACGGCTGACCGCTGACTGCTGAATGCTTACAAATAGGTAGAACCACTGCTGACTTTTTAGCTTAAAAAGACACAGATAGATAAAGCAATCCCCTTGTCTACCAAGTTGATTGCTGGTTTAAGACAATAACTGGGTAGAATTCAGTCAGTAGGATTGCTGAAAACTACATACAGCGCTACGCGCAAGTCAGAAGTTAGAAGTCAGAAGTCAAAGGTGCGCTTTCCGCATCAAGAATTAAATTCGCCACGGGTCGCACCTAAAAGTAAGCTAGGACCAAACCAAACCCCACCGGTACCAAACCGATGGGGTAGATAAATACCAGTAATTATAATAGAAGAAACTCTTTTGTGCGGGAAGTAGCTCAATCATGACAGTAGCCACCAAACCTGTTGAAACTAATCCGATTGTGCTGAAGATGCCCCCAGCATTGGACATGGATGATGATCAGTTTTTTGAATTTTGTCAGATTAATCGAGATTTACGGATTGAACGCACGTCAGAGGGAGAAATAATTGTTATGCCCCCAACAGGCAGTGGAACCGGAGGTCGAAATTTCAGTCTCAATGGTCAGTTGTGGAGTTGGGTAGAACAAGATGGCACAGGCAAGGGTTTTGACTCTTCTGCTGGCTTTAAGCTTCCCAATGGTGCGGAGCGCTCCCCTGATGCCTCTTGGGTAACCTTAGAAAGATGGGAAGCCCTAACACCTCAACAACAGGAAAAATTTGCTCCTCTATGCCCAGATTTTGTGATTGAATTGCGTTCCCCCAGTGATAGGCTCAAAGACCTCAAAGACAAGATG
Organism: Moorena sp. SIO4A1; assembly: GCF_010672065.1. NCBI lineage: Bacteria > Bacillati > Cyanobacteriota > Cyanophyceae > Coleofasciculales > Coleofasciculaceae > Moorena > Moorena sp. SIO4A1. The sequence goes on from NZ_JAAHHX010000027.1 coordinate 99,550, forward strand.
CAAGAGTACATGGACAATGGCGCGAGGTTGGGGTGGTTGATTGACCCCAATAATCGTCGAGTGTATATTTACCGTCCTGGTGGGGAAGTGGAGCAGTTGGACAATCCTGCTACGGTAAAGGGGGATGAGTCGGTGCTGCCGGGTTTCGTGCTGAAGCTGGGGAAAATCTGGTAAGGGCAGGAGTTATCACCACCATTGTCACTTGTAAAATTAAGGGTTTCTCCACCCTTCAATAATTCTAATTGCTACATTCAAATATGGGTTATTAAGGAATTCTTCAATTGCTCCTTGACCACCTTCTTTGAGAGCATTAATTAGCCTTTCTTTCTTAGTTGGTGTAATGGCTGCACTGACAAAGGCTTCTTGCTGTGCTTCTGTGGCGGTAGGGTTGGTTTTCTCTAGTTGTTGGATTAATTGCTGAATTTCAGCGGCTGCTTCTGCTAGGTTTTGTTTTTGCTCTGAAGAATAATTATTATTGATGTCTCTACCTATATTTTGAGCATGAACGGTATCGGCATCCACTAATCCTCCACCAAACTGAGGATTGTTTAGGTCAAATTTAGAAACTTTCTTAGGGGCTTGTGACATAGTATCTCCTTGATGATTATAGGCTTCTGCATAAAAAATAGGACGCTGAAGTGCTGTTTGGATCATAGTTTCTAGACTCGAAATCCGGCTATCTTTCTCTGTTAAAAGTACCTGCGCCTCGGTTTCTGCGAATGCTTTTGTATTGTTATAAGTTGTGAAATACTCTCTATTCAGCTTAGAGTGGTCTGCATTAGATGCAGTTGCTGCACGAAGTAAGAACTTATCCTTACCTCGCTTCTCCATTGCCACAATCTCCAGTTCAGCATCAGGATTATTTTCAGCTAACTGCTTAAAAGAAATTGCGATCGCACGAGGGTCAACATCCTGATTATGATAGAGGTCTAGAGTATCAACTATGGGTTTAATGAAGTCAGCAAAATCCCCATCTTCAAACTCCTCCTCCCAATTATCCGGCTTACGACGGGGGTTCGGGTTATCTTTAGTGAGTAAGCGCATGAAGACATACCGACATTTCACCCCCTGCAATTGAGTATGACTAGTGATACCCCAATCTTCAATCGTAGCTCCCGTGAGCGTCGCACCCGTTAGATCGGCTTTATCTAATTGAGTTTGTATCAGTTTAGCTCTGGATAAATTAGCATTTTGTAAGTTAGCTCGGTTTAATTCTGTTCCACTAAAGCTAGCATCTTGTAGATTAGTTTCCTTTAAATTAATACCTCTTAGATCGAGCCGATCAAAATTTTTATATTGTCCCTCTCCAGTTATCAACAATTGTCTAATGTTTTCATATTGAAGATATTTTTTTCCGGGTCTAACTCGGTCAAGTTTAATAGTTTCCCTCCAACAAGTACGAGTGATAGTAGCCTCCCTTAAATCTGTACTTTTAAGGATAGCTCCCGTAAAATCAGCATTGGTTAAATCAGCTTTGTAAAAACTGGTTCCTCCTATGGCAGCAAAAGCAATAGCAATAGTGCGAATCCAGACATCTCTGGGGTCCCCCTTTAGAACATGCCAGCCCAGGTAAGTGGCAAGTAAGGCGAAGGCGGAGGCGGAGGCAAAGGCGGAAGCGGAGGCTATTGCAGAGGCTATGGCGAAGGCGGAGGCTATGGCTATGGCAAAGGCGAAGGCGGAGGCTATTGCGGAGGCTATGGCGAAGGCGGAGGCTATGGCTATGACGGAGGTTACGGCGGAGGCGAAGGCTATTGCGGAGGCTAAGGCTATGGCGGAGGCTATAACTACGGCGGAGGCTACGGTGAAGCCGGAGGCTAAGGCTACGGCTATGGCTATGGCTATGGCTATGGCAAAGGCGGAGGCGGAGGCAAAGGCGGAGGCGGAGGCAAAGGCGGAGGCGGAGGCAAAGGCGGAGGCGGAGGTTATACCTAGACGTTGAATAACAGCAAATAAGGCAATTATTACAACCAGTGTTGTCCAGCCGAAGACTTGTAGTTCTACGTTGCTACCAGAGTAAAATACTAAGGCTACTAACACCCCACCAAATGAGGAAATAATTCCTGATAGTCCTGACGTTATCCAGGAAACCAACAGAAGAACGATTACCCACCGTTTCTGTAATCCTGCCTTCGCTTTACAGAACTGAGTTCCAGTTAGATTAGCATTCTTAAAATTCGTTCCTCTAATATCCGCTTCACTAAAATCTGCCCCTGAAAGCTCTTTCCCCCGGAATGACTGACCTCTAAGATTTACCCTTTGGAAATCCCGTTCTCCTGCTGCATATTGTTTCAGAACTTCTTCAGCTTTCATCAGCGATAATCATATATAGAAAATGAAATAGAAAGTAGGGAACAAAAATTATCACAATTTATTTTATTTGAAGTAAATTATGTATCGCTTTCTATTATAAATTAAAACCAATAAATCAAGATTCTGGAAATACTTTCGCGAATAACTATGGAGTGGCATCAAAAATAAACTATATAGTGTTGATACACACTCCCTTCACAACCCTGCCGCTGTTCTGCTTTTGTGATCAACTTCGCTGCGCTAAAAGCGATTAGCCCAAAGGGCTACGCTACGCGAACGCACCTATACGAGGGAAGTTTAGTTGTAGTTAGTTATTATAGGACTTACGAAGTTGAGTTGGTTTTGCCCCCCAGAATTGGGGGGCAAAGTCCCCCAGAATTGGGGGATTTAGGGGGCTTTGCGTAAGTCCATTATTAGAATAAGCAGTTATTGTCAATACAGTGATAATAATTCTTAATAAACCCCTATTGATTGTGTTTCTTAACTTACAGACTGTTCCAGACAAATATCCAGGGATAGGTTGTTGTAGCTGAAATCCACTTCTACCATTGCGATACTGGGAAGGAACCGCTAAACGCGATTGGCCGTTGGCCACGCTACGCGATGAAGCAAAGCTTCCGCTAAAAGCGATTAGCCCAAAGGGCTACGCTACGCGAACGCATTAAGTTCTGGATAGGGTGCATCTCCTAAAAGCTGTTTCACCTGATGGTGCGTTACGGTGCGGGCTGTTTCAACAAGGGGCGAAGAAGCGAAAAATCATGGCTCGCCCGCCCCTAACGCACCCTACGCCTTCAACCTTCAAGCTTCTGATGGTGCGTTACGGTGCGGACTATCCCAACCCTGGCGAAGAGGCGAAAAATCATGGCTCGCCCGCCCCTAACGCACCCTACGCCTTCAACCTTCAACCTTCAACCAAAGAAACCTTCAACCTTCAAAGAAACCTTCAACCTAAACACTTCACCCAAGCCTCCCTTACCTCAGGTGAACCATACCAAAGCCCTTTCCTCCTAGGAGAATGTAGCACTTCATCAAGAGTAATATTAGTCGCTCCAGCCAAATGAGCAGCAGCAATGGGAGTAATCCCATCTCCCCAGCAATTCCCTTCTCCACAAGTGAGCTTGTAACTGTTGTAAGCCAACCAACTGCCTAAACGTCGCTTACCATAAATTGCCTTACCAGCAACACAAATATAATTGACATCTTGGTGAAACGCCCCTGGATAGTTATCATTCACAAAATCAAGATTGCGTTTAGTCCAACGTTCCTGACTGAGATGGGGTGTACCCAGAGTCACTAAGGTAGAGATATAGGAATGAGCATTCCATAACCCTACCGAGTCATCAGTAACATCTCCATGAATAGTGTAAGGCTTTTCTCCTAGATATATCCTGGCAATCCAGCCACCAGCAGAGTGACCGATTAAATTAATCTCTGACGTGTTATGCTTCTCCAACTGCTGTTTAACAGCTTGGTCGATTTTTCGCAAAATTGGCACCACAGAGCGACCACCGAGGGTAGGAAACCAATCCTGTTGGCGTATTGGTACAGTAGTTGCGGCAATCCCTAGCTGTTGTAGTGATTGTTCTAAATCACGGTATTCACTAGCGCTAGCAAAATAGCCCGGTAAAATAACAGTTGGTAATGGCATCGGTAATTTTAATTTAATATAAATTTTATAGATAATTTTAAACTTTTGTGAAACTAGGTACACTTTATGGTATAAGTGTTGGTCCTGGGGATCCTGACCTGATCACCCTCAAAGCACTACGTATATTGAAACAGGCACCAGTAGTAGCCTTTCCTACTGGAGTCCGTGGAAAACCAGGACTGGCTCAACAGATTGTCGCTCAATGGTTGGAGAATCATCAGGTGCAGTTACCCTTGACATTTCCATATGTGCAGGATACCGCTATCTTGACCCAAGCATGGCAAGTTGCTGCTGAGCAAGTCTGGAATTATCTAGGATTAGGGCAAGATGTAGCATTTGTGTGCGAAGGAGATGTGAGTTTTTACAGCACATTTACCTATTTGGCACAGATGCTACAACAGTTACATCCTCAAAGCCTGATTCAAACTGTACCAGGGGTATCTTCCCCCATGGCTACAGCATCGGTGTTGGGATTACCCTTGACCATTCGTGATCAGCGGCTGGTGGTGCTACCAGCTCTCTATAATGTGGAGGAACTGGAAAAGGTTTTGGATTGGGCAGATGTAGTAGTCTTGCTCAAAGTCAGTTCAGTTTATCAGCAGGTGTGGCAAGTGCTGCATCGACATCAGTTGTTGGAAAATGCCTATGTGGTTGAACGAGCAACTCTACCGGAGCAGGTGATTTATCATAATTTATGCGATCGCCCTAACTTGGCATTACCCTATTTTTCTCTGCTAATTGTTAAGGTAAACCAATAGATAGCAAACCAATAGATAGCAAACCAATAGATAGCAATGTTTCAGCCATCGATTTAGTTGTTATAGCTAGGCCCAGGACCATCACTCTTATAAAATTATAAACGCTTTCAACCCCGTGTCTTTAGACCGGGGATGAAAGCGAATAGCGGCTTGACGCGCCGTGAGAAAAATATTCCTAAATAATCCGAAAGTTTAGTCTGGGTGTTGTAAAATAAAGTAAAGGAAAGTTGAGGTCGAAACTGGTGATCGTTTTAGAATTCAAGGCAAAGGGGAAAAGGCATCAATACTCCGCTATTGATGAGGCAATCCGGACAGTTAAGTTCATACGCAACAGCTGTCTCAGGTACTGGATGGACAACAAAGGGGCTAATAAATTCGACCTCAACAAATACAGCGCCGTCCTTGCCAAAAACTTTCCTTTTGCCAATGAGTTGAACTCTACTGCTCGGCAATCTAGTGCTGAGAGAGCATGGTCATCAATCGTTCGTTTCTTTGACAACTGCAAGAAAAAAGTACCCGGAAAGAAAGGTTTTCCTAAGTTCCAAAAAAACTGTCGCTCAGTGGAGTACAAACAGTCTGGGTGGCAGTTTTCCCCTGACAAGAAGTCAATTACGTTTAGTGATAAAAAGGGGATTGGAAAGCTCAAGTTGAAGGGAACGTGGGAATTGTGGCGTTTTGATAAGAAGCAAATAAAGCGAGTTCGGATAGTCCGCCGGGCTGATGGCTACTATGTCCAGTTTTGTGTTTCAGCTGATATTAAAGAAGAATTAGATCCGACTGGTACAGCCATTGGGTTAGATGTCGGGCTAAAAGACTTCTATACTGATTCCACTGGAAAGACTGAACCCAATCCTCGTTTTTACAGAACAGTAGAAAAACGTCTTAAATTCCATCAACGCCGGGTTTCTCGAAAAAAGAAAGGCTCTGCTAACCGGAAGAAAGCTATTAATAGGCTAGGTAGGACACACCTTAAGATAAGTAGGCAGCGTGAAGAACATGCCAAGAGACTGGCTCGTTGCGTAATCCGGTCTAACGACCTGGTCGCCTACGAAGACTTGAGAGTTAAAAATCTAGTAAAAAATCCTTGTCTTGCCAAATCTATTAATGACGCAGGTTGGTATCAATTCAGGAAATGGATGGAACATTTTGGAACTAAATTTGGAAAAGTAACTGTCGCAGTTAATCCCGCCTATACTAGCCAAAACTGTTCCGGATGCGGCGAAATAGTTAAAAAGTCTCTATCGACTAGGACTCACATCTGTAAGTGTGGATGTCAGCTAGATAGGGATCACAACGCCGCAATCAACATCCTTAAAAGAGCTTTGAGTACGGTGGGGCACACCGGAACTTGGGTCACAGACCTAAACGCTTTAGGAGATTTGGCCTCTACTGTTCTTGGTTCCGGCCAGGTTCAGCAAGTCGAGTCGTTGATTAAAGAATCCCCGCGTCTAATGACCGGGGAGTGTCAATAGCAACTATGGAAATACGTCAAGAATAACTGCCATGTCTGATGCTTCTTTAATTAAAAACATCCCAGAAATGCTGAGTCACCCCCTAGTGATTTCTATTACCGCTTCTCTGGGGGTTCATATGCTAATCGTACCGATATTAGGTGATTTGTTGAAGAATCAAAAGCCTAAGGAAGAATCAATGGTGCAAGTGTTGGAGTTAAGCCCTCAACAACTCAACCGTGTGCCCAAGTCGGCTGCACCACCACTAACCCTGCCAGCTGTACCAAATGCCAAGACTCCGGCAAAGCCCTCCATCCCTTCGTTATTTAATCCTTTCCCACCCCCTCCACCACCGCTACCTTCAATACCTCCTCTCAAGCCCCTGAAAAAAATTCCCACACCCCCACCTCTGAGATCCCTACCGATAAAACCCTTACCCACAATTGGTAAGTATCCTTTACCACTGCTAAATCGCAAAAGACCAATTATCACCAGAGGGTCTTTCCCGATCCAGCTACCACCAAAACCCAGGACACCACTACCAGCCCCACCACCGCGACCTCAGTTCAAATTCGATACAGAGTCTTTGAATCCAGGTTCCTTCCAGACCGGTTCCTTGCCAGTATTTGGGAATTCTAGCAACCAGATTCCTGACCCATTAGAGGTTCCTAACCAACAGCCACCGGTATCGGTTACTCCACCTCCTCCACCACCACAATTTTCCATCACCCCTCCTCCTTCTGAGCCTACTAAACCAGTACCTTCTAGTGCTGTTGCGATCGCACGACAACGTGAGCAAAATTTAGTAGCTCAAGTGCGGATGCGGCGGAAGCAACTGAAAAAAGATGTAACCAATACCACTGATGAGGAAGCTAGGAAAAACCTGGTAGAATGGATGGCTTTGGTAAAAGATACCTTACCCAAAAAGGAAGTCATACCAGAAGCAATAACAGTTAGTGCTACTTATCCGAAAGACGCTTGTATTAAGAAACTAGAAGGCACAACAGTCTTCGGAATTTTAGTAGGTGCTGATGGTGAAGTGACTAATGCACAGCTGATTCAGAGTGCAGGGTACGGCATTTTAAATCAGCAGGCACTGGAAGATATTCAGTTCCGCAAGTTTAACAACCAAAGTGGTACAACAAAACCCTACCAGGTCAAGGTAGCCTTTGACTATGATCAAGGCAACTGTCCTAGTCTATCGGTTTTCCAAGAGTCAACAGCTAACCAGCCAGTTCCAGCAAAGCCAAATACTGTTAGTGGGGAAAACGCTGCTGCCAACAACCCAGTAATAGTAGTGCCTAAGCCAGAAACTCCTACCAATAACTCCAATAACTCTACCGATAACAATAGGACAGTATCAGTTCCAGTAAAACCGAATAGTGCTAGGGAAAATTCGAGCACTAGACCGAGTAGGGTGTCAGTACCAGTCCGGGAAAATACCTCTAGCCAAGACTCAACTCCTAAACCCAGGAGGGTGACAGTACCAGTGCGGGACAATACCTCTACTCAGGAAAATACTCCTAAACCCAGGAGGGTGTCAGTACCAGTGCGGGACAATACCTCTACTCAGGAAAATACTCCTAAACCTAGAGCAGTGCCTGTACAGCAAAATACTCCTACTCAGGAAAATACTCCTAAACCCAGGAGGGTGTTAGTACCAGTGCGGGACAATACTCCTACTCAGGAAAATACTCCGACTCAGGAAAATACTACCAACACTACAGCTGTGCCAGTCAAGCCAGCTCAAGCTACTAATGAAAACTCAGGGAAAGAATCCGTTCCAGCAGCAGCAGCCAGTGAAGAGCAAAACTCACAAGAGGATAAAGCATGCAAGTTCAAATCTAGATCAGCTCGCAGGCGCAACAGAATAGACTCCTTTACAACACCATCGTCGAGGTCATGTAAATAAGAGCTTTCTGTTAGTTAAAGCCTGGGTTGTTGGTCAATGGAGCATTAACATTATTTTAGAATTAAGAATTAATAATTCTAGAATTTAGAATTAAGAATTAAGAATTAAGAATTAAGAATTAAGAATTTAGAATTAAGAATTTAGAATTTAGAATTAAGAATTTAGAATTAAGAATTAAGAATTTAGAATTAAGAATTAACCATTCTGCCTTCTACATTCTGCATTCTACATTCTGCCTTCTACATTCTACATTCTACATTCTGCATTCTGCATTCTGCATTCTGCATTCTGAGAGACAACCTTGGCCAATAGGCCACGCGATCGCTGAAAGCGGGACTCTCGGCAGAGCCGACGCTACGCGAACGTCCATCGCGTTCAACCCGATTAACGACTGGCAGGGAAACTGCCACCGATGAAGTGGACATCACTGAAGGTTTCAATCCATAGACGAGCGCCACAAGGCAGTGGATTATCCGGCTGATAGGTAATTCGACATGGGCCGAGGATTTCTACCTGGTTGCCATATAAATTGTTACCACTTCGTTTTACTGAAATCACTGGCTTGCGCTCTTCCGGGCGTTTGTGGATATTCGAGCCAATGTGATTGCGGTTGACATTAATCTTGGCTAGAGCCGGAGGACGACTGGTACGCCATTTGCCTTTTGGTCCTCTAGTGCCTTTAATGATTTGAGGCATATTGTTGAACAGAGGAATAATCCAGAATTTCCCACTTTTATAAGCACCCCGGACGCGACCCTTCTCTAGGAGTTGTCGCAATCGTCTCGAAGAGATTCCTAGGAGAGATGCCGCTTCGGTAGTACAAACGCACTTGTTCATAAGTTCTTATTCTAAACTATTCCGATACTTGTATTATAAAGCAAAAGCAAGCATTAAGACAACCCCCGATTAAGGAAAAGGAGAAGGCTATGGAAAATTTTGTAAATTGACCTTAGGTGTGCTATCGGTCGGACTTGAGACAAGTTTGATGCGATCGCATTCCCTGTCCCTTCCAAACACCGATTATGCTCACTCACTCATCGGGAAACTGCCAGCAGGAGATACGTTCTACATCATTACTACTACACTGAGGACAGGTTTTATCAACTGAGGAATCTACCCATTGATAGCCACAAGTCCGGCAGTGGCCAAAAATGTTGTTGTGGTTAGCGATTTCGATTTTTCTGCGCCACTCGTTAATTTCAGAGGTGTCTGGCTTGGGGGTAGGTTCCGACATAAATTTACATTGAATTAAATTATTTTAGCTAGTTTATGTAGCTATTTTTTATCTATTTAAATAATATTAATTACAAAATAAATTATATATTAATTTTATTAATTTTTCAACAATTTTGAGGTATTTTTAACCAAACTTACGTCTTAAGGCTGATCTATGATAATTTGGCTTGACAATGTAAAAATTTAGTAAATATACTGTTAATCGTAAAAAACCTTTGGTGTATCTCCTCATCATCAGGGAGCAATTAGGCTGTCAAACGACTTCAGAATTGTGATTTCAGGATGGTTAATTGCCTGATCAGTTCCGACTGATGAATTCCTAAGTCATAAGTTATAGTTTCTTGATAGTTCTGAAATCGCACAGGAAGACGAGTTGGCTATCCCTGGATAAATCAGGGTCTTGAATTCCGTGCTTTCAGCAATTCTGAATAATTTCAATAAAAGCGTTATGGAGTGCGCTCTTGGGGGTTCCCATGGGGCTTTGAAGGTGCGGACGCAGGTGACCCACGCAGCGCCAAAACCACTCGCTATTGCATCAAGACAGGGTAGCATTTTAAAAAGATTCAACGCTGACTGCCTGACACATCTTGGAAAATGGCAGTCATCAAGGGGTGCAGTGCTTCGAGCGAATACGAGTAAACCAGATTCGGTCGTAGTAATGCTGCTCAGCCTTCAAAGAAGCAAAGCTTGGTTGC
>NZ_JAAHHX010000270.1:0-2533 GCF_010672065.1 Moorena sp. SIO4A1
CAACAGAAAAAGAGCAAATACAATCACAACTTTGTCACTATAGCTCTTGATAGTAATCGTATTTCCAAATTTTTCAGCCGACTTAGAATAGAAACCAATAACAATCAGAATGTATCCCACAAATATAGCAATAACTGTTTGTGGGTTGTCAGTGTATAAGGTATTTCCCCAGTTCAACTCATGCCTAGCATTCTCTAGGTTAGCTGATAAGACAAATCCTGGAAAAGCATAGACAAGAAAGAAAATCAAGTTAGCCAAGGTCAGGAAATCCAACTTACCGGTTTTTTTTCGTTTTATTTCTGTAAGCAACATCAATAAGATTAGTCCCAAGTAAGCTGTGGCTAACATAGTCAATTATTTCTATAGCAAAGGGAGTAGGGAATAGGGAGTAGGGAGTAGGGAGTAGGGAATAGGGAGTAGGGAGTAGGGAGTAGGGAGTAGGGAGTAGGGAGGGTGCATCTCAGTTTTGAAAATTTTCCGTAGGGTGCGTTAGGGGGCCTTCATTTTTCGCCTCGTAGTCAGGGTTATGTTGCTGCCCGTAACGCACCACCGTGTCAAACAGCTTTTAGGAGATGCACCCAGTAGGGAGTAGGGAGTAGGGAGTAGGGAGTAGCCAATATGGCATCAAAAACTTTGACAATTTAATTTATTTAGAATTGCTATATATATCCTATAAAGTAAAAAATGATCCCCCTAAATCCCCCTTAATAAGGGGGACTTTGAGGTTGAGAAGCGTACCTCATAACTGCGATAAACGCTATAAAAACAATACATTTAGGAAAATTTTGAATTTTGAATTTTGAATTTTGAATTAACTAACGACTTTAGTTTAAGATAGCCAAATACTCAGAAACCGCTCGCTCAGTAGAAAAGTACCTTGCCCGCTCCATTAATTTATCCTGAGTTAATGGAGATTTAAGTACTTGTAACATAGCTAATGATAAAGCGGCTGAATCCCCGACTGGTACTAAAATGCCATATTGTCCTGCTGATAAAATTTCCGCTGGACCACTAGGACAATCTGTAGCAATTACTTGGCAACCACATGCCATTGCTTCAATTAACACAGTGGGTAACCCTTCCCAGCGAGAAGACAAAACCAACGCATTCGCTTTACTCATATATGCATAAGGATTCTCTACAAAACCTGGCATAGAAACATCCGCTGCAATTCCTAGTCTGTTAATGGTTGCCTCTAATTCGCCTCGGGATTCCCCTTCACCTAAAATCACCAGGCGAGCGATCATTTTTTTTCTTAAACGTGCAAACGCTTGGATTAGAGTCAAGAAATCTTTCTGAGGTGATAATCTACCAACAGCCAAAAAGACAGGAGGAGCGTCTTTGCGAAACCAAGGATGGCTCAAAGGCATTTTTGATTTGGCGATTAGCTGATGATTAACCACTGGATTGTAAATTTCTCTGACTTTGCCTTGGTCAAAACCAAGTTGACACTCCAAATCCCGTGCTACTGCTTGAGAAACTCCGACAATTTCATCAGCACGAGGGTAAAACCATTTCATCAGTGGTGGTACCAATTTAGCTCGCATTAACTGAGACTTAGAAGCTGAAAAAGTGTTGTGTTCTACCAATACTAATCGAGTTTTGGTACGAGCTAACTCTTTGGCTGCTACAGCAATGACGTTAGCATGAGCCAGATGAGAGACTAGGGCAGAAGGTCTGTTTTGTTGTAAGTAACGTGACAAGGGTTGAATTGCTTTCACAACTCGTCCGGCTGCCAAGTTAACTAGACGCACCTCCTTAGGCACTTGGCTTAGATAAGGTCCGTCAGCACTGGCAAGAACTAGATCCAACTGGACATCTTGTTCCAACATCCCTTTGAGCAAGTTAACTGTTACCCGTTCTGCGCCACCGTCATAGAGAGCAGGTAGAAAAAAAGCGATATGCTTTATATCCATCATTCTTTTATAGATTATACTTTATAGCAGTTTTCAATTAATCCCTGTTACATCTGCTGTCAGTGATTCATAAAGCTGACTGCTGACTGCTGACTGCTGACTGCTGACTGCTGACTGCTGACTGCTGACTTATAACGTCACTAAATAAAGTTTCCCAGCGTTCTATTATTGTTGCTAAACCAAATTTTTCTGTAATTTTTGGAGCATAAGATGCTAGACGTTTACGCTCTTCATCATTGGATATTAAACGATCCATTGCTGTAGCTAACGCTAACCCATTTTCACTGGGCACCAAAATGCCATTTACACCATCACGAATAACTTCTCGTGGACCACTAGGACAATCTGTTGAAACAACGGGGAGTCCACAAGCGAGTGCTTCAACTAAAACCCCTGGTAACCCTTCAAAGCGGGAAGACAAGACAAATAATTCTGACCGTTTTAAGACTGAAAAGGGATTACGGACAACCCCAGGGAAGATGACCTGAGCAGTTAAACCTAATTGATCTCTGAGATTTTCAAGCTCTGGACGAAGCTCCCCTTCTCCTAAAATTATAAGTTGCCAGTCTGGATACCGATCAGCATGTTTGTTGAAAGCAGATAATAAAATATCAAAC
>NZ_JAAHHX010000271.1:0-2533 GCF_010672065.1 Moorena sp. SIO4A1
TTCAGAAACAGTGTACATCGCGTTTTTTGAGATATCCCTTCGGCACTAGACATATCAACATCAAGACCTTGTTTGCCATTAGTTATGCTTTGCCCCATGAAGTTGGTATGGCACAAGCTTTGGATTTGCTCAATCTACCGCTGGAAGGTACTCACCACCGGGGAGGAGATGATGCTTGGAATATTGCTCGGATATTCTCAAGGTTACTTTTGCAATTAAGAAATACAGGATGATCTCGACTAGAGTTATTCCAGAAATCGGGAATCGGGAATCGGGAATCGGGAATCGGGAATCGGGAATCGGGAATCGGGAATCGGGAATCGGGAATCGGGAATCGGGAATCGGGAATTTGGAGGGTGAATCTCATATTTGTCAATAAGAAGGGTAAAAGTTGGAAGTCTGGGAATTTTATTATAATTTTTGTCTAATTTCAAAAGCGAGATGCACCCCTCTTAGCTCTTACCTATTCCCTATTCCCTGTTCCCTGTTCCCTAAAAACCCAGAAATATGTACTTAAAAAATAGCAAGTTACTATATCAATATGAATCCGTCTCGGTTAATAAAAATTAGTAAATATTTAAGTAAACATCTTCGGCACCAGCCTCAGAGAATTGGAATCACACTCGCTCCTGGTGGCTGGGTTGGTGTTGAGGAACTACTGGCAGCTTGTAAAAAGCATTCTTTTCGGATCAGCCGTGCTGATTTAAATGAAGTAGTTGCCAAAAATGACAAAAAGCGCTTTTCTTTCGACTCCACAGGTACCCGAATTCGTGCCAATCAAGGTCATACGGTTAAAGTTGATTTACAGCTAGAACTTTTGGTTCCACCAGATGTGCTTTATCACGGCACAGGTCACCGGGCAGTTGAGTCAATTCTGCGCCAGGGCTTGTGTAAAATGTCGCGACACCATGTCCATTTATCGACGGATATAGCAACTGCAAAAAAAGTGGGAGCAAGGCATGGTCGCCCTGTAGTTTTTGCCATTGATGCTGCAGCTATGCACAAAGCCGGTCACAGCTTCTATTGTTCTGATAATGGCATTTGGTTAGTGGATTCGGTATCACCAGAGTATTTACAGTTTACATTTCAGTCTAGATGTAATCGACAAGGTGAGAAAAAGCATAAAAGCTGTAGATGATCAACAGGATAGCTATTACCTGCACCATACGGGAATTAGCGGAAGGCATGGTTGTACCCCTTACCCACATGGATACGGCTGCTCCCATGGCAAAGCTAGAACTGAGTACCAGATAGGGCCAGTCATCGGTATAATATCCCCAGGTGGCTAGTAAAGCCATTGCCAATGAGGTCATCATTAATTCAACGAACTCTGGTGGATTGTACTGGGTTGAAAGCACTAATGTTCGCCACCAAAACTGCCAAAGTCTCATAGATTAAAACAGCTAGTTAATGATCCAAGCTACCTTTGACTGAGGTCTCTGATATTTTAATATATTTATCCTGATAGTTATGCTCCTGTAAATAGCTTAGAGCTTCTTTGGTTTTAACTTGAGGAAAGTTGAGGTAGAAGCGGCTAACACTCAGAAAGGGTTCTGGTGTTTGTAAGATAACCATGCGATCGCACCACTTTGATAACCAGCCTATTAATCCTCCTGGTGCAACTGGTGTGCAAATCCAGACCTGTGCTGGATTGTGGGCTTTTACTGCTTCCGTTGCTGCTGCTATGGTCATGCCAGTGGCAATGCCATCATCAACCAGCAAGGCTAGGGCACCAGTAGGATTGGTTTTCGGACAACCCGGTTGCAGTTGAGCTAGCTGAGCTTGGGCTTTTTCTTGAGCTTGAGCTAATACTATTTCCCGCCATTGAGCATTTTTGTTTCGCCATCGCCTTTGCCCAGACCAAAGTACAACTCCCGAGGAAGTCACTGCACCGATTGCTAATTCTGGGTTGCGAGCCGTGGTAATTTTTTTTGCCACCACAATATCTAGCGGACAATCCAGTGCCCGAGCTACTGGTGCTGCTACTGGGATACCCCCCCGAGGGAGTGCGTATACAATAGGCGTTGCATCAATACCTGTAGCGTGCAGCCTGCTCACCAAGGGGATAAGTGCTTGAGCGAGCTGCTCACCGGCATCAGCGCGATCGCTAAACAGCGGGGCAGTGTACATGGCTTCCTCCGGCATGAAGTTGCCTGATATATATTATAATTACCGATTTTTGTCAAGATTACTGTATCAAAAGAAATAATTGTAATAATTAGTTGCTCACAATCTCCTGAATCTACTATTAGTAGTAAGGTGCCTTATGCCTGCAAAAATTTCTGTGAGTCCTCATGTCCAACGGAGAACAACTTAGTCTTTTTGACGAGTCAGAGTTAACCCCATCACAACCCAATAATGTCCAAAGGGAGCTAATCCCCACTGATGCCAAAATCCCTATTCCTGCTGGCACTTACGACACCATGGAATCCTTGACAGAACACTGTCAATCTTGCCAACGCTGCGAATTAGGAGCTACCCGCACTCAGGCTGTTATTGGACGTGGCAACCCTAAGGCCCTAATTATGATTAT
>NZ_JAAHHX010000272.1:0-2527 GCF_010672065.1 Moorena sp. SIO4A1
CGCGCTGCATCGCTTGCTAAAGCCGCAACTCTTTTGCTTGAATTGAGAAACACAGTGGAAGTAAAAAACAATGGGTCTTTGAGAAACCGAAAACCACGTTCTGTAGATTGTTGTGACTTATATTCACGCAAAACCTCTTCGTCGCTAAGTAAGGCCTTTGGCCACGCTACGCGATCGGAGGCATCAAGAACATTGGTGGCAATAATAAACCGGCCAGCCCGTTCTGTTTCAATAGTAATTGCCGTTTCTTTGGGTATAATTTCAGCTTGAATCTGGTAGCTTAGGGTAGGTTTATAATCCTGGCGAGGTCTACCACGTCCTCGATATTGAGCATGTTCAATAACTTCAATATTTGCAAGTTGATGAAATGGCAACTGATTCTCAAGTAGTTTGGTGGCTGTGAGTGCATCTTTGGCACATGCAAATTTTTGTTGACACAATTTTCGCAGTTGCGATTGTGCCTGAGTACATTTTTTGGCTAGACGTTTTTCCAGTTTTTTTAAGTCTGATTGTTGACGGGCTTGACTTTCTATCCATGTGCCACCTTTGTCGCACACCGCCATAATTATTACAACATGGGGCAATACGATATCCTGGGATTGTACTTGGTACAAATGCATCAGTACTGATATTTTTTAACAGTTCTTTGGCAGCCGTTAGGGTACCAGGAAGTCGAGATACCAATCTTAAGGAGACCATCATCTGCAAATTTTCTTCAGTGTAAAGGGCTGCATCGGCCACAAATAAACCGTCTATTTGCCATTGTTTGTGGAAGTCAGCGATCAGTTTTCCAAACATGGCGCTCATCGACTTCATTTCCATCTGCAACTCTTAAATATAAGGGTATATCTCCATCTCCACTGCACATCAAATCGAGGATAAATTGTTTCAAATCTGGTCGGTGATCTCGCTTAATAACCATATGTAATTGTAATTAATCCTGATTCGGCTGATGCTTCATCGTCAGCATCTATCTCATAATCCCCATGTACGTGAAATGAACATGAATACATGTGGAAACTGTCCATCTTCACTCCAAATTTACCGGCTGCTGATAGTGCAACTCGGATGAAAATGTCCGTTAATCCAGCATCATATAGTAAGTCTTACGACTCTGCCCAAGCGGTCATCATTCAAGTGTTCTGGTTTTATTCCCTCTCCCAATAAATGTTCCGTTGCAATCCCTGTCTTGATGCAATAGCGAGTGGGGGAAACCCCCAAGACCGCGCTGCATCGCTTCAAAAAACTTATAAAATAGATAGAGTGGCGCGCTGACAAAGCCCTTACCGTTGATAATCATTGCTTTGACCACTTGACCTGCGCTAATTATTTCTTGGGGATGAGTTCCGAGCAGTTGGTTAATCTCCTCAACCAACCCCATTTCATCAACAATACCTGCCACTATGCCCAAGTGGTCGATATCTTGTACTTTGATTTGTGATCCTGAAACATTCATACTTCAAAAATACAACATTATGTGATCGCACCTGCGGAATGTGGGGTGCAACCCCAAGCCGGAGATTATTATGCAGGATGGATCACCAGTGATATTGTTGGCCCTTTTAAAGGGGAACCTGGTACCTGGGGTTGGTAGGAAAAAATAAAGTCAATACCAATTTTTGTATTTCAACATATGTGTCGATTACTGGCTTACCTCGGTTCTGCTATTCAACCGGATCAACTCATCTACGAACCCGAACACTCTCTCTGTATTCAAAGTTACAGACCCCGAGAAACCGTAACCACCTCTGTGAATGCTGATGGGGTAGGAATTGGTTGGTATCACTCCCAAAAAGAGACAGAACCCTTTATCTACAAAAACATCCTACCGATCTGGAGCGATATTAATTTACCTCACCTCAGTCGTTACATAGAATCTGAATGTTTCTTAGCCTATATCCGCAGTGCTACCCCCGGACAAGCCGCCAGTTTGAGTAACTGTCAACCTTTTAGCGATCGCAACTTCCTCTTCACCCACAATGGCTTCATCGAAAATTTCCGACCCACCTTATACCAACCGATCCGCAGTCATATTAGAGATACAGTCTATCATAAAATTGAAGGCACTACCGATTCTGAACATATCTTCGCCTTGTTTCTCAACGAATTAGCTGCTGTGGATGGTAATTGGGAACAAGCGTTAGAAGCGACATTAAAAACGCTCTTTAAGTTAGCCAAACCCTATGGAGTCAAGGTCTTAGCGAACATCGTTATTAGTGATGGAAATCAGCTGATTGCCTCTCGTTATGCTATCGGTTCTACTCCACCTTCTCTCTACTGGCTACAGAACGCTCCACATTTCCCCAATTCTGTTATCATTGCCTCTGAACCTTTGTTCCCAGGAAACTGGAATCCTTGCCCTGAAAGTAGCATGATTTGTGTGGGAAAAGACCTGAAAATCAACATGCATCCCATAGATTTGTAGAGCTAACGGGGTGACAACCCCGTTAGGTACTCGCCCCTTTTTTAAAAACCGTTAAAAACCGTTAAAAACCTACCCTTGTCAGGGCGTGGGGCCTGGGTATGG
>NZ_JAAHHX010000273.1:0-2526 GCF_010672065.1 Moorena sp. SIO4A1
GACTCAATTTGTTCTCGTCAAGGGTTTCAAAGTGACTGCTCAAACCGACATTCAATCTCTGATTGCTGATATTGACCACATCCTCCATAAGCCTGACTTTCCTCTACCATGGTTCAAGTCTGGTGACTTAGCGGCTGCACACCAGGTTTTGCGGAAAGTTCGTAGCTACCTAGTTTCCCAACAGCAGAAGCTAGGGGTAGAATCGGACAAGACAAGTACTACAGTCACCCCATCTCAGACGGGAGTAACCACATCTGTTCAGGAAGGAGTGCAGCAAATCCTGCGAGCGGTTAATCAAGAAATGAACCTTCTACGTACCGATTTGACGAAACCATTGCAGCTAGAGTTAGAGGCTCTACAGCAACAGCGGGAGTCTCTGGTACGAGAAATTCAGCATTTGGAGAGTACCAAGCAACAGCTGGATTACTATACCAAACAACAAACTGCAAATGTGCAGTTTGCTTCAGACTTCTCACAAGGGCTAATCAACCGCCTTGTCGAAAGCTTGACGCAAAAGCTATCTCAAATTTTAGCGAATTGGGAAGCTCACTTAAAAAAGAATCCCACTAGTGACGACTCAATCAACCGATTGCCTTCAAATCAGGACGAGATTGTTGCTGTAGTCGAAAGACAAAAGGTTATTGAGCAACTACAGCAGCTTCAAAAACAATCTGATCAACTCATACAGAATATAGATCTTAACCAACGGTTGACTTTTGAGACCCTACAAAGAGATCTTCAAGGTTACCAGCAGTCTTTATCTCAGGAACTTGAAAAAATGCACAGCTTAGGCATGCAGGGAGAAATGTTGTTTGCTGCCTTTGTGAATCGTCTAGCTCAGCAGTTAGGACGAGAAGCTTCAAGCCTATGGCCTTCCTCACAACAACCACCGGATGTACAGGTTCAAGTTGAGGATAAGGATAGCTTTCAATTACATCCGGAAACCTTATTGCCCAAAAACTCTGTGACTATGACTGAGGCGGTGTCTGAGGGATCAGATTTGAATCAGGAACCACCAATGGATTGGTCAACAGGAGAGTTGCCTCAATCCTGGGGGATAGGATTGTCTGAAGAAAATACACCATTGCGATCGCACGTAGCTGATCCTACACCAGAGTCCCAAAAGACATCTCGGACCAATGACTCCCTTGACCATTCAGAAGTCATTGCTACTATTAATGCTTTGACAGATTTGTGTGAACAGATGGGTGTGAATTACCTCAAGGGGTGACAAGTAGCTTGAGCGTTTGAGATGCTGTGGGGTTTGTGGGGTATGGGCTGGGGCGGCGACCTGGGGTGGTTTGGAAGATTAAAGAGCTTTGAGCAAAGAAAATAGTGGCTTGTGACGATGCAAGTTTCTTTGATTACAGAACAGATCTGTTCGCGCAGCAGGGCCTTAGCTCTTCGCAATCCCTGGGAGGCTCTTAAGAAACTCGGATGAAGCGCGTCCGTTCTGTTTTCGGTAAATTCTTGAAAATTCCTGCCAAGCTGGCAACATGGCTAAGCTATAGCAGTGTTTAATGATCTGTGATCTTAAATCGGCTTTTCTAGCCCCCTTTTAGCCCAGTCGAGAGGGAAGTTGCGGCTACATAAGCTTGCGTTTGCCTGCCTTTGACCTAAGGCTTCCCCTCATGACTTGACTATAAAGGAGGTTTTTAACTTGGATTTAGTATCAGAGGTAGTCTTTAGGGATGTCTACCTAGCAACTTAACATCAATTGCATTATTTTTACCTCTAATCATTTCCAGTCATTTTTTGATTAATAATAGTCAACTATTACTACCAAAATTCAGACTAGAAGTCAATTAATTCAACCCCAATTCACAATCCCTTCACGAATTCGTCGATACAATGTGAAAGTTCAGTGAAATGATACAAAATATACTACTCTTTTTTTGAAAAATCAAAATACTATGAGCAGAGGCTTCGATTAAAAATTCTTAATAAGGCGGTCAATAAAAATGACAAGGTCATCTACCTATATATAAGTTACTTTTATAAAAAAAATTAACTTTAGTGGGAACTTTTAAAGTTTTCAGCGGTCTGGTTAATAGACTATTTAGTGAACAACAAAGACTTTAGGGTTAGTGGGTGCCTACCAAATCTTTTGGAAAATGGCAGGAGACTCTTCCATAAAGTTTTGCCAAAAACTACCTAAGCAAGTTGGCTCTCTTGAGCTTAACTGTTCTATCAGCCTGGGGATTTAAAGCAATTATTCCGTCGTTTAATCAACTTTAGATAACTAAGAAAAAGCCGTGATTATCTCCAAGTCTTCTGCTTATACCTCGATTGATTCACCAATTTGGGATAACAGAATACCAAGTTGTTTATTTCAGCAAGAGGTTCATCAGTCTGCCAACAATACTATCAAGCGATTAATTGATATTATTGGAGCTTTGGTTGGATTATTAATTACCGTGAGCATCGCAATTCCGATTGCGATCGCTATGTCGATAGTCGATCCCGGTCCATTATTTTATAGTCAGATCCGTTGTGGTCTGAATGGGAACCCCTTCCGAATCTGGA
>NZ_JAAHHX010000274.1:0-2525 GCF_010672065.1 Moorena sp. SIO4A1
TGATCGCATTCCCCAAATCCCCTGTCCCACTGAAGTTTATGTAGGGTGGGCAGTGAACCAGACCCATTCACCAAGCCGCGCGTACGCGAAGCGGTTCCTTACTGGCAGTGCCAGACGCTGCGCGAACGGAACATCGCATTGCTTGACACTGCCCACCAACGGATTAAGAGAGAGAACAGAGAACTAACCAGATCAAGGAGATTTTAACTGGTCAGTTATTTCCGCCACCGTGTACTAGTCGTTATTAAAAGATCAGATCCGCTGAGTTATAGCCACCAGCAACTATAGCAATAACGTCAAGACCCGAAGTAGAATTGATAGCAATAAAGCTGCCTAAAAAGGTATAGTCGTTGATTTGTCCATGGAGTTGAATTTTATCCGTACCAGATTGGAAATCCGTAATTACAGCGAAATCATTCGAACCCAAAAATCCTCCTCCACCGACATAGTAAGGATTGCTGCTATCTCCAAGCTCAAATATATCAGCACCAGCTCCTCCGGTTAAGATATCAATTTCATTAACACCTGGATTGTTACTGGTGGGATCTACACCTACGATAGTATCATCACCATCGCCACCAGATAGAGAGTCGTTACCTAAGCCACCTCGAAGAGAGTCGTTACCTGAGTCCCCAGACAGAGAATCGTTACCTAAGCCCCCAAACAGAGAGTCGTTACCAGAGCCCCCAGACAGAGAGTCGTTACCAGAGCCCCCAAACAGAGAGTCATTACCTGATTCGCCAAACAGAGAGTCGTTACCTGAGTCGCCAGACAGAAAATCGTTACCTGAGCCCCCAAACAGAAAATCGTTACCTGAGCCGCCGATAATAGTGTCATTTCCCTCTTGACCAAAGAGAAGGTCATTGCCACCGAGTCCTATAATGATGTCATTGCCCTCAAGTCCCAGGATTAAATCGTCGTTGGCAGTACCCAATAAAAAGTCAGGATTAGGAGTACCAAGAATCAACTGGAAAAGCTGTGAGCTTTTATTTTGCAACAATGATGTTGGTAACTCTGCCTGACCGGGTAACGTTGGTATCTGGAAAAACGTGAACGGAATCCGTAGAAGAGAAGGATTAGATAACTGGGGGCTAGGAACTTCCTGATTCTGGATAGATTGTGATAGTGAGTTGATTAACTTTGGTATCTGGGAAAACGTGAACGGAATCCGTAGAAGAGAAGGATTAGATAACTGGGGGCTAGGAACTTCCTGATTCTGGATAGATTGTGGTAGTGAGTTGATTAACTTTAGTTCTGATGCTGGAATGTTGGATAAGCTATTAATTGTATCTATTAACGTAGCCATGGTGAATTTACTCCTGTTTTTGGATGTACCTAACGTTGCGATCGCAGCACCTAGACCATACCTAATGGTCATCAGCAGTTGATTACTCGGACTTTGACAAAATCTTAGACTCCAAACTGCCTCCCCTTTGGCCGACTGCATCCCTTTCATGAATCTTTAGGAAATTTATCTTTTCTCCTTGCCTAGAAAGGTTTGCAGCACTAGTAGTCCCTGATGGGGGAGATCCAAAGGAGCCCAAAAATGTCAAATTCCCATTAAGACCATTAAGGGTTCTTGGCTACGATCACCCCAGGGTAAACGCATCTTATTTTGGAATGCCTACTGGATCTGGAATTCATAGGATAAGTATTTATCCTGATGAATTTTGAAATCTTTGATGAGTAAGGATTCTAGAATTTAGATGGGTTTGTCCTGTGAATAATTCGTTTACTTTAGAACTAAAATTTGCACACTCCACCTATCTATAATCCTGGAGATTATTTGTGATTAACTCTATAGGCTCCGATTTGAAGTTACCCATACCTATAATCGAGTTTTGGGATAACCCAAAACCCTAGGGAGTGTTAAGCACCGTGTTTATTCTGGAAACCACAAACTAGGCAAGTAAGGGCACCTTGAATAACGCCAAAACAGCTATCTTACCGATGGGGGCAGAATTCCACTTGCCACCCATTTATATTTTTTCGTTCTCTAGATAGAATAGTAATTCATTTACTGCATAAAATCAAGTCCTATAAAGGATTAATTATCAAATTTTAATTAAGGATAAATTGTGAAGGATGAGATATGAATTATAGATGAATTATGAAGGATAAATTATGAATTTCATGTAGATAAATTATGAATTTCATGTAGGGTGGGCAGTGAACCAGACCGATTCACCAACCTGGCGATCGCATTCCCCAAATCCCCTGTCCCACTGAAGTTTATGTAGGGTGGGCAGTGAACCAGACCCATTCACCAAGCCGCGCGTACGCGAAGCGGTTCCTTACTGGCATTTGGAATAATGTTGGAATGACTGACTACTCTGCATTTATCGCATTTCTGCATTGAAATATATCATGTTTGGATTTTGTTACTTCTGTTTCTATAATCGGAAATCAAATTTACTTTTGCGAATTTTACTCGGTCATGAAGCGTCATCAAAGTAAGCTTTTATAGCATATTACATGTATATTACTTCCTGATAAACTGATGACGTTTCCAACTGCTAATCATA
>NZ_JAAHHX010000275.1:0-2517 GCF_010672065.1 Moorena sp. SIO4A1
TCAATCAACTCCAGGTCAAAAATGGTAGTCTTTTAGACTTTGATGTCAACAATACTCATCAAATCAAAATCCGCACCACCGACTCCGGGGGTGAAAGCTACGATAAAACGTTCAGTATTAACGTTCAAAACCAGAATATTGCTCCGACAGATATCAGCATCACCGAGCAGGGCGGTGAAAGCAATGACACACTAATTGGTGGCTCGGGTGATGACACTCTTTCAGGAGGTTCTGGGGATGACAGTGTTGTTGGAGGTTTCGGTAATGATAAGATTTGGGGTAATCGCGAGAATGACACACTAATTGGTGGCTCGGGTGATGACACTCTTTCAGGAGGTGATGGGGATGACAGTGTTGTTGGAGGTTCCGGTAATGATAAGATTTGGGGTAATCGCAATAATGACACACTAATTGGTGGCTCGGGTGATGATACTCTTTCAGGAGGTTCTGGGGATGACAGTGTTGTTGGAGGTGCCGGTAACGACTACGTCAGGGGAACTTGGGGCAATGACAATCTCGATGGTGGGGATCATGATGACACTCTGAAAGGTGGTCAGGGAAATGACCTCCTTGAGGGTGGTTCTGGCAATGATTGGATCATGGGAGATGTAGGTAACGATAACCTAAAAGGTAGTTCAGGTGAGGACACTCTGAGCGGAGGTTCGGGTTATGACACCATCGAAGGTGGTGATGACGATGACTACCTCAGAGGAAATGCGGGAGATGACTTCCTTAAAGGTGGCGATGGCGATGACTACCTCAGAGGAGACCAGGGAAATGACAGCCTTGAGGGTGGCGCTGGTAACGACTCTTTGATCGCAGCTTCGGGTGATGACCATCTTGATGGTGGGGATGGCAATGATACCCTAAAAGGTAGCTCTGGCAACAACTATTTGATCGGAGGTTCCGGTGATGACAGCCTTGATGGTGGGGGAGACCATGACCTGCTTGAGGGTGGCTCTGGCAAGGACACTTTGATTGGAGGTTCCGGTAATGACACCCTCAATGGAGTTGGAAATGATTCCCGAGGTAATGGTGAAATTGATGTTCTTGTTGGTGGAGGTGGATCAGATACTTTTCTCCTAGGAGATGATCATGGCGCTTTCTACCAGGGTGGGGGTGACAATGATTATGCAAAGATTGATGACTTCGATTCTCAAGACATGATTCAGCTCTATGGTGTAGCGGATCAATATGATGTGCTTGAGGCTGATAATGGCTTACCCGGTAGCACAGCTTTGTATTTTGAGGGTGATTTGATGGCAGTATTCAAAGATGCATCTGTAAGTGATGTCAGCAGTAGAATGGAATTTCTTTCCTAATCTGACCAGTTGTAAGATTGGCAAGATGACCGCAGTTAGGTAATATGGGTAAGAATCTACAGGGTGCATCTCAATGCATGCAATTAGGCAAAAATTCGCACACTTCCGACACTTCCCGCTCTCCCCACACTCTCCTTCTTTTTTACAAAAATAGCGCTACGCGCAATGGCATTGGCAAGAGGCAAGAGGCAAAAGTTGACGTGGATTAGCTTTGCAGCTTTTATAAATGTCAAACATGCTATATGAGATGCACCAAATCTACCGAGAGTTGGACTGATTTTTCTGTATGTTTTAATTTAATAGGATTGCTATACTTTTATCTGCTGGTGTTTACCAGTTCTCAATTACTAACTAACTATATTTTTCATCCATTAACAAAATATTAACAAAAACGGTATAACGCCACCCTTTAATTTATCAACTAAAGGGTGGCGTTACATTTATTGTTTATTTATTCTGTATAGTCTTCAGGTTTGAATCTTGGTATTGCCTTCGTTAAAAAGAATTATCATCGATAGAATTATCATCGATGTCGCAATCAGAGGTTTCACGAGTCCCGTGATTGACCTCATGGTTATAGTTACTATCTCTGAGCCTTGGCTGATTAACATCTGATGAGCGTTGATCAGTCTCAGGAATTTCTAGAGCTTTTCTGTGAATAGGTGCGCTTTCCGTGATGGCGTTCGCGTAGCGTGACCTACGGTCAAGGGATGGCGAGCCATCACGGGTCGCATCTGATGATGCTAGGGAATCGATTGACCTGGATTTTGGTGAGGTACCCCTCCAAGTTTTCCAGGCAGCTTTGAAACCCTTAACCACATTACGAGTATTCTCTTTGACTTTTTGGGCTTGGTTTTTAGCATTGCTAATACTGTGGTCAACCTGTTGAACCACGTGACCAGCACTTTTGACTCCTTGATTAAGATCATCTGTCAAGTCGCTGATTTCCAAGCCTGTCAGCCGAATGGCTTCTAGGGTCGGTGGTAATTCCCGATTTAGGGTATCAGCTAATTTTTCCACACTACGAGCTGCCCGCGCTAACTCTTGTACAGCAGGTAATAAAGTTACTAAAACAGCGGTTAAACTAACTGCTACGAGCAGAAAGGACAGCCCGAGCCAAAATAGAGGATCAATCACAAAAAATCCTAGGATGTTGGGAAGCCCCGTCTATGGGGGAGAGGGGTGATGACCGTTG
>NZ_JAAHHX010000276.1:0-2514 GCF_010672065.1 Moorena sp. SIO4A1
ATTGCCCGAAATGCCAGACAAAACTGACCAAAATGGTTGACCTAAAACAGACTCATATTCGGTATTAAAAATGCCCGGTATGCTATGGTATATGGTTTGATGCTGGTGAATTTAAGGATTATAAGGAAGAGGGAATAGCAGACTTTTTTAAGGATATTTTTAGCTAATTAATAGCCTAATTAGCAATTTAAAATTTAAATTAATTGGCTGCCACTGGGAAAACCTATGGGAAAAGGTAGTAGCTTGACCACGATGCTAATTTCCCTGATCAAGCAGGTTCGAGATGCTCAAGTCCGAAATGATCAACTCTATTGGGCTGGTTTCGGTAAAGTGATGATAAATTCACTATACGCTCCCACTTCAGTTTCCAGCTTCAAGGTTCCTCCATGCTGACCGACGATGATATCATGGGTCATTGATAATCCTAATCCTGTTCCTTCTCCAGTGGGTTTAGTGGTAAAGAAAGGATGGAAAATTTTATCTTTAATCTCCGGTGGTATCCCTATACCATTGTCACGGATGCGGATTTCTACCATCTGCTCCAGATTTTGGGTTTTGACCCGCAATGTCGCGGTAAAGGCTTTCTCCACCTGATCTGGATCTGACTGATAAGATTGCTGTTTGGCTTGAACCGCATAGCAACTGTTGTCAAGTAGGTTAATGAAGGCGCGGCTAAGATCATTTGATACTAGCTCTAATGGTTCAATAGAGTTATCGTAATCTGTGTCAATCGTAATATTGAAACGATTGTCAGAGGCTCGCTTGCTGTGATACACCAACTGTACTGCTTCGGCTAAAAGTTGATTAAGGTTAGTCAGTTGATGTTGAGAGCTCTCGGTTCGTGCGTGCAGCATCATACTGCTAATAATGCTATCGGCTCTGTTCCCGTGCTTATTGATGGCTAGGGAATTTTCTTTGATGTCGGTTAAAATCTCTTTGAGATAGTCTAGAGATTCTGGATCGAGATGTTGAGATTGGTTGTCAAGTTCTTCAATCGCTTCCTCCACCAGCTCAACCGAACCTTCAGCATAGTTGTTAACAAAGTTGAGAGGATTTCTGAGCTCATGGGCAATACCTGCGGTTAACGCCCCGAGGGAGGCAAGTTTTTCTTGGACAACAATCTGCTGTTGAGCAGCTTTTAATTCGACGGTTCTTTGTTCTACTTTCTCTTCTAGGTTGTGGGAATAGTCTTCTAGTTGCCCATTGGCTTGCTGCAAATCCTGATTCAGTTGAGAGAGTTCCGCCAGTAATCGCTCCCGCTCGGCTTCGGCTCGTTTACGTTCGGTGATGTCTTGAAAGGCTGCGATCGCATAAGCCACATTTCGCTCTTGATCATAGATCGGTGTACCCCAAGCTTCTACAGGAATCATCTTATCCCGTTGGCGTATTTCCATATCGTCAACTGCCACACTCTCCCCCTGCAACGCCCTCAAAATCGGATTCTGTGCTTTCGGGTAAAGTTGCTCAGTTCCAGCGAGATAAATCTGATAAGTGTCTTGTAACTGTGACTTTTTAGCTGACTCTATGATGGCTCTGTCTGAAATCTGCTGTCCAGCTTTATTGATCAAATAAGGCTTACCCTTGGCATCAGTTACACATACTCCCACAGGCATGGCTTCTAAGAACTGCCTCAAGCGATTCTCATTTTCATGGAGTTGGGAAATTAAATCAGCTTGTTCGCGGTTGGATTTTTCTAGCGCTTGATTCATTGTCTGGAGTTGAGCATTTTTTTCAGCTAGCGCCTTATCCTGAGAATAACTATACAATGCCTCTTTTACAGTGATTCTGAGGTCGTCAGCCTGCCAAGGCTTAGGGATATAACGATATAATTTAGCATAGTTAATCACATTTCCCACCGCTTCCAAATCCGCTTGCCCAGTCAACATAATTTTGAGGGTTTTGGGTGAAATAGTATGAATGCGTTTTAGTAATTCATCCCCTTTCAGATTGGGCATGATGTAATCAGAAATAACCAGGGCAACTTCATAGTCATCCTCTACTAATTCTTCGAAGACTTCTAACGCTTCTTCCCCACCTTGGGTCATTTCAATCAGATAGTTATCTCCCAAACTAGTTTCTAGCTCTATTTTCAGGCTATCTAGGATGGTTTGTTCGTCATCAACACAGATAATGGCAGTTCGATTCATAATTCGACTAAAGCATCCTGAATTGTTAAAATTAATTCCCGAGTATTCCAGGGTTTATGTAAACATCGATATAAGTTAGCATATTGTTTCGCCCGTTCAACCGCTTCCTCATCAGCTTGTCCCGTTAGCATCACTTTAATAATATCGGGATATTTGTGATGGACATTAATCAGAAATTGATCCCCTTTCATTCCTGGCATTAACCAATCGGAGACAATAATCAGAATTTGTTCTCCATTCTCATAGAGTTCATCAATGATTTCCAAAGCTTCATCAGCACTTTCAGCAAATTCATAGAGATACTTATCTTCAAAAGCTGCTTGAAGTTCCATCTCCAAGCTTTTCAAAATCGATATTTCATCATCAA
>NZ_JAAHHX010000277.1:0-2509 GCF_010672065.1 Moorena sp. SIO4A1
CCATTGACAATAATATTGGGGTATTGTTGTCAATGGTCACCACGGATATTGTGATAAAGAAGACCCCAGCCAAAATCAAGAGATAATTAATAAAATTAACCACACAAAACCTAATATTTTATTGGTAGGCATGGGTATGCCAATTCAAGAAAAATGGATTTGGCAGCATCGTAGTCGTCTTAATGTCAATGTGTTCATGCCTTGTGGTGCAGTGATCGACCGATTGGCAGGTTTGGTTCCTGACTGTCCAGAATTTATTTCCAATCTTGGTGGAGAGTGGCTTTATCGTTTATCCCGTGAACCCAAACGTCTGGCAGCTCGCTACTTACTCGGTAATCCAGCCTTTTTCTTTCAACTTGCTCTAGCTAAATTTTATGCACAACCTTTGAGAGTAGAGAAGAAGGGGTACATGCTAAATGGACAAAAACACAGTTTAGGCGAGCCTGTCAGCCTTCTTTCACCATTACCTCAGGGAATGAACTAGCAAAATCAGGATGCACCTGATCTGCAGCTGTTAGCGAGTTCTAGTCAGTAAACTCAGAATAACTGATAAAATTAATTTTAATAAAATTAAAATTAATTTTGTCTCAGTCATGGTGCAAGACCACCATGATCGTGATTCATACCAAGTGATACTAAGTTGCATTTATAGTTAGCACTTTCATCCCATCACCCCATCACCCCATCACCCCATCACCCCATCACCTTTTGAGGAAGATACTATCTTTGATTCCAACTTAGTATCACTTGCCCATTAGCTACGCTTGACGTTTACAAAACACTTGGTATGTTTCAGGTATATTTCGGCATTTGAGAGTGTCGGTTCACTGATCACTATTGACATAGGCAAAATGCTGTGAATACCTTGGCAGCATTCCCCCAGTCAGCCTGCGGCCAAGCTGGGGGTCTTATGTGGTGTATAGTTGTATCCCAATTGTATAGACACCACAGAGGTAATTCACCAACCTTCCAAGATCGGGAGAGAGTTTTGGAGTTTCCACAAAGACACTGCTTTCATGATCGATAATTTTTATGGTTGAGAGTAATAGTGTTACTTTTTCTCCACTAATGGGAATTCTGTCATTAGATAGTCTGAGATTTCTCACTTAGCCAGGGCAATGCTTTTATTGCCCGTTTTCTAATTACTCTTGTCAATGCTAGTCCCATTAACTGCTTATCTATCCTTACTTTTCCCTTGAATAGCAAAATCAGAGTAGTTAGGAACACATAGATATGGCAAGGCAAACCCAACACTGGATTAGGTGGGTTTTTAGGAGCTTAGTTTCAATATAGGTCAGATGGATCACACACTAGCCAAGATCATCAATACATCCCAATACGTATCATTTGATATCTTTGATACCGCAATTATACGCAATGTTTTAGAGCAAAGTGATGTCTTTACACTGGTTCAAAAGCAATATGATTATTGTCATTCCGAGTTATTACCAAATTATCCTAAGCTTAGACAAAAAGCATAAAAAAAATCTAGGGACAAACTCTGGAGACGAGAACAGGTCTCAGAGGTTGTCTGAGAAGTATCATTTGCTACATCCAAGCCCCCTAAATCCCCCGAGCGAGCAATCCCTCGCTCGGGGGACTTTTAGAAGCAAATTGACTCTTCCCCCAAATTTGGGGGGCTAGGGGGGCAAAATTCAGTATCAAAAAACTTTTCATATATCCTCTCAGAAGTTACCTTGGATACCATATTTGAGTGTTTGGTAGAAGATTTTGGACTTAATGACCAAAGCGCACAAATACTAAAAAAATTGAAATACAAACCGAAGGGGATGTTTGCAGACGTAATGAATTTATTTTTTCGGTCTATAACTATTGCCGAAAAATTTATAAACAGATTATTTTTATCTAAGATATGTATCTCCCCCTATCGGTGATCAATAAAATTATTCATTCGGCAGGCTATGATGATAGTGAAAAGCTATTTTTATCCTCTACTATAGGCAAAACTAAATTTAGAGGAGATATTTATGGATATGTTGTTGAAAAGCTAGGATTTAACCCAGAAGATATCCTTCACATTGGTGATAATTATCAGTCTGATATTTTAAAGGCCAAAGCCAATGGTTTATTATTGTTTTTTAAATAAAAAAACAATACATAGAGCTATCAAAAATTATTGGTTCCAAAAGGAAAAGTTTCATCAGCTTGTTAACAAAAACAATCTCTTGACAGTTCATTTTATCTAGCAACCATTATCAATCAGTATTATTGTGATACTCAGGATAATCAAACTAGTTACGAAGAGTAATTTTGGTATAACTTCGGGTTTAAGAATGTTGGAATCCTTTTTTTTAGTTTCATGAATTGGTTGCTAGATGCAACCACTAAAGATGGCATAGACAAAATTTTATTCTTATCCCGTGATGGTTATATCATGCATAAGGTTTATTACCTGCTAGCCGGATATAGAGATAATAGTCCAAGGGCAGAATATATGTATGCCTCAAGAAGAGCTCTCAATATTCCTAGCATCTTTGAATTAAACGAT
>NZ_JAAHHX010000278.1:0-2508 GCF_010672065.1 Moorena sp. SIO4A1
TCAGACAACCAAGACGAAGAGGAAGAGGAAGAAGAAGCCCTCACCGACAAGGGCATGAGTTCTCCTGAAAGGCTACGACAGCAAATAATACAACACGCTCAAATCATTGAAGGGACGATCCGGGCTTACACTATTATTGGCTTAAATGCGTTTAAGAAAAAGCCAATCCCTAATGTTAAAAAAGTAACCCTAGAATTTGGGATAGAATTAGGGGGAGAAGCGGGGATTCCTTATGTTACTAAAGGGACTGCTAAAAGTAATCTTAAAATAACAGTAGAGTGTGAGCTTCCTAAGCCAATTAAAAATCAAACTTAGTTAAGACAAATTACGCGTTCGCTTTTAGCGGAAGCGAAGCTTCATCGCTTGCAAGTAACTGAACCAGTTTCCGTAGGGTAAACACATTTACCGATGGAGTGCGTAGGCATGTTCAAAGAGAGCGTACGCACTCCATCCTGAACCCCGCTTCACCCTATCCATACTTGGCATAGCGCATCACATTCAGGACTTCCGAACATCTCAATCCCCAGAAGTATTAGTTACATCGGGCAACCCTGATTTCAACACCTACCCCATGTGTTTCTTAGGAGTTAAGCCTGGTTCTAACTCATAAAGTTGGAAATGTTGTTAAGGGCGCTCTCACTTACCCCTTCTACTAAACCTATCGTGCTATTGTTTGCTTCGATAGTAGTTGCGCTAGGAAGTTGGGTGAATGACAGAGCCCCAAAGGTTAGACCATCATCTAAGAAGAATTTATCTATACCAACTTCAAAGTCAGTTATAAATTGACTTTGAGTACTTCTCAACACAAATATGTCGGCATCGGAACCACCAGTGAGAGTGTTCAGTGGACCATTACCTCCATCGAGTAGATCTTCACCATTACCGCCAACAAGGGTATCAACACCATTACCGCCAACAAGGGTATCAACACCATTACCGCCAACAAGGCTGTCATTACCATCACCACCTCGCAGCAGGTCATTTCCAGAGAGACCAGAAAGGGTATCGTTACCACCTTGACCATTGATAACGTCATCCGAGTTGTTGAAGCCAGAGGTGTTGTTATTTAAATCATTGAGGAAGGTTACTGTATTGGGATTAAAGACGGTGCTACGAAGTTGATTCGCATTAACAACATCAAAGCTATCTTGAATTGTCAGATCGTTATCGAACAGTATATTGCCGATGCCTTGTGAAAGGTTATCGAGATCCTCAAGATTAAAGTTTTTCAGAACCACCTTATCACTGCTATTTCCCTCAAAGGTAATCTCTAAGTCACTTCCATTCTGAGTGAGAAGTAAATTTTTTGCGGTCTGTCCTGAATCAGAAAACTCTATGATATCGACTTCGTCAATAACAGCTTGAGATGGGTTTGTCCCAGTGCCAACACCTCCGAAATCAGTAATAATGTCATTCCCTCCACCGAAGGCGTCAAATCTGTCTTGTCCACCACCTCCAATTGCAATGTCATTTCCAAAGCTACCAAAGAAGAAGTCATTTCCAGACCCACCATTAAGAATGTCATCACCTAGACCACTACTAAGAGTGTCATTTCCAGAACCACCGTTAAGGTTGTCGTCGCCAAATCCACCACGAATAGAGTCACTACCGTTCCCACCATTTAATGTCACATTAGGATTAGAGCTTGAGAATAAAATTCCCTCGGCGTTGAGAGTATCATTGCCATTTCCACCATTAAGAATGTCATCACCGTCTCTTCGGGTCTCTAGAAGATCATCGCCATCTCCACCATTAAGAGTGTCACTAAGACCTCGGCTCAAGAGGGTATCGTTACCAGAGCCACCGTCAAGAATATCAATTGAAGGTGTAAATCCAGTTCTTATTTCATTGCCATCTCCAAAGAGCTGATCATCACCATCTTCACCAAAAAGGATATTGGTACTTGAAACTCCACTTGTTCCACTAGAAAGAGTGTCATTACCATTCCCACCAAAAATAGTATCTGAGGCGGGTCCACCATCGAGGTTATCATTACCTTCCCCACCAAAAAGGATGTCATTGCCAAAAAAATCATCGATAATATCATTACCTCCCCCACCAATGAGAGTATCATTGCCACTTTGACCATTGAGAGTATCGTTGCCAAGTTGACCATCAATTAGATCACTACCACCTCCACCATTGAGGCTGTCGTTATTCACAGTACCTGAAATTATTGCCATGGTATTTCTCCTTGATTTAAAACAGTGATAAAAATCAAAACTTATGTTGCTGATATCAATAACAGCACCCTTAAATGACTGATCAATTCAGAACCGAAAGCTGGTTGACTGACAAAAGTTCACATAGGGCGATCGGTGCAGGAATCGGTGTAGCGGTGCGCTACCCTACGAACACTCATCCAAACCCACTGATGGAAGCATCTTTTCCCACTGATGGAAGGTGTTACCTTCTCAAATTGGCTACAAATGTCATATTCTGACTGGGTGACATTACTCAGACAGGATGACAAGCGAAAACTCCCGTATCTATAATGCCCTTCTTAGG
>NZ_JAAHHX010000279.1:0-2496 GCF_010672065.1 Moorena sp. SIO4A1
CTTGGTGGCACTTGGGCTACCACAGCTGACCAAAAAGGTCATCACCATTGCCAGAATCACAGTCAGAATAGACCGATAACTTCTCATCATCATTGTTTGTTCGCTAGCCAACCGATCGGGAAAACTACTTAAGGTTCGTCACGTACTATAACCCAATATTGGTCACATCAAACGCAAAGTTGAATACCCAATATGGCAGCTTGACCACTGATTGTGTCGAAGTTTACCTACCCAAGCACTACTTTCAGCAAGATCTTGGTTGGCGAAATACTAATCAAATCACGAGCTGCTTAGAGGATATCTGAAAAGTTTTTTGATACTGAATTTTGCCCCCCTAGCCCCCCAATTCTCTATCCATTAGGCAAAAGTAGTCGAAACAGTGATAGAGACTAGGACGTAGAAGCAAGTTGTGAACCTTCAAACAAATGGTAAAAGGTAGAAAGCCCTCGCCAGAGAGTTTTCAAGCCAGGTTCGCCATCTCCGGTACGGGCCAAAAATCCACCCAAACGTGCAATCCAAATCAGAGCTTGGCGAAGAGTAGGAGGTTTTTTCGAGCGGTTTTTGGGTTGAAATTTACGTCGCAAGAGCTTCCATTCCTGTGGAGAGAAAACTACTTGGCAAGAAGCATCGGGATTAAGTCGAGCTTGATAAGTTAACCACATTAATCGCCAAGCAACAATGTTATAAGTAGCCAGTGCTTTGAGTAAACGCTCTCTAGTTTGAAGTTGAAGTTTTTCCATACCACAGCCACTTTTAAGGGTAAAGTGAAAGCGTTCGATGAGCCATCGATAACTATACCACTGCACGCATTGCCAAGCTTTTTGGAAGTCGTCAATTGGTAGAGTTGTGAGCAACAACCAACGAATGGGTTGACTACCATCAGCCGGTTTCTCAGTTTCTTCTACCAGTAGTACGTTGATTTCCACTGGATGGAGATTGTGGGGTTTGGGATGATGTTGAGGCACTTCCAAAGTGACTCTTATCCCTCGGATTTGTAATGATGCCTGACGAGCTGGACGTTTGGGATTACGCTCTAAGTTGATGGTCATTGTACCTAAAATTGGTCTTTGTTCAATCATCGGTAACAGATATCCCATCTCCTCTTTAACCCTGCGATTATACTCTCCTCGAATCAGTAATTCGCTATTAGCAGAACGCTTTTGGGCGAATAACTCGAAGATATCAGCCTCACGATCTGCAACATGTATGAGCTTGGCTTTTTCCGCTAGTCCTTCTTCAGCTCCCTTAACTGTCTCTAACCATCGATAACTTTCTTTTTCTTGAATCGCTTTTTTCTTGCGTTCTTTTTTCAAACCACTCCTGTGCTTTCTGGTCCAACTCTGTTGATGTAGCAGTCCTAATGGTTTTCCTTTGGCACTGACCGCTATACAGCTATGAACTTTAATTCCTTGTTGAAGGGTCTGATTTATATATCCCAAACCTTTTGTGGCTTCATGTGTCGTATACTCCAAGTCGGTCGTGTCCTGTATTGCCAGCACTACTCCTGCTTCCACACATCTCCTCACTACGCCTTCCTTGTGTGAAGCCAATATTTGTGTTCTTGTCACTTTCTCATTTGACCAAAATCTGTAAATACTTTGGCTGTTGCTCGCATTACCACTCGCTTTTGGTACTGTTTCTCCTGGATGCTCGCTTAAGACCACAAGTGTCTTTCTCAATCTTTTGGCATGACGTATGTCCTGAAAAATTTCGGATTTATTTCCTGGCTGATCCAATCCTTCATTTGTTCTTCTTCATCTCCTGATTGACTTTTTCCTCTGATACTCTCATAACCAATGCCTCCCTGTCCACTCCCGTGAGGGTGCTCCTACTTAGGGCTTGCTGAATAAGTCTATTGATTCGGGTAATAAGTAATAAGTAATAAGTAATAAGTTAAGAGTTCACTATCGCTTGCTGCACAAGTCTTTGGGGAAATTTGCGGATCTGAAACTAGCTCTTGAAAAATATGCTTATTTTTCCCTCACATTCCGAATATAACCAAGTGTTCCCCTACGATGGTGCCAGGTTTTTGTATCGATGGGCTCAAAATCCTGGCACTTTTTCAGGGTAAAAATGATTGAAAGCCCTGTCTGGTATAGTTTCCATACTTGTGCAGCAAGCCCTACTTAAGTGCGATCAGCGCAAGCTGCTGCCGTAGGCGATCGCGTTTGTGATTTTGCGATCGCGTTTGTGATTTTGCGATCGCGTTTGTGATTTTGCGATCGCGTTTGTGATTTTGCGATCGCGTTTGTGATTTTGCGACCGCAGTCTTGGGAAATCCCTGTTAGTTTAATAATGGCTCTCACCACTCCTCTCCCAATCCTTGCCTAAATCCTAGTCTCTATCACTGTTTCGACTACTTTTGCCTAATGGATAGCTTTTTTAAGGGGGGCTGGGGGGGATCATAATCTTGCGGAAAACTTTGAAAACACGCCCTAACCCCTCCCAGGAGGGGAAGAGGGAATAGGTAAAAAATCTTGTGTACCTCATTAGAGG
>NZ_JAAHHX010000028.1:0-86573 GCF_010672065.1 Moorena sp. SIO4A1
GCTGCAGGCCAATGGGATGTTGATCTTGACTCCATACCGATACCTCGGCCCAGGGGTGTTCTTTTTGCACTTTCTCCACTTCACAGCCCAGTTTTTTTTTCCACTGCTGTTGTTGTTGAGATATGAATTGGTGATTGTTGGTCGAGGTACTTTTAGCCCTTTAATCCATTTGCTTGAGAATCCGCCATCCAAGTTGAAGTCAGACAATTCGAACCAATAATTCACAGAGATAGTCTGCAACTTTGCGACCGTTCCACAGCCCACCATCCGGGGGTTGAAGTTACCGTAAGGATAGGGTCGCCTTAATCAAAAAGTTTTAACCAAAGGTGCGCAATAGTCGGCGAATTAAATTCGCCGACTATTGCGCACCTCTTTTATGCATAGCCGACTAACCATAAAGGCGACCCTATCCTAAGGTTTCGTTTCCGGGCTGGACCTGACAAAATTTGATCTAATTGCCCTTGTTGCTGATAGCTTTTAAGAGGTGGAGCAAAACAGGTTTCTACGCCTACCATCTCCCAAGGTCAACGGTCCAATCCGGTTGTAGCCCCACACCAGTTCATAAATCCAACTTCGTTTATATCCAGTCACTTTGCGCGACTTCTTCACTGGTTCTGCCAAGGGCTAGCAACCAGATGATTTGATAGTGGGAGCATTCAATCGGATCTTTCCCTTGACGATAGCGCTGTTAATGTTCTTCTATACTCAGATGGGGTTCTATGCTGATTCGCTTGGGCATCAGTTTGGACCATTGTCTTGCATCTCTCATATATTACGGTTATTTAATGCAACTTGATATTACCTGAATAAAATGTTAGAGGGTGGGGGATTATAGCTGAGGGGGTGACATGAGCCCTGAAAAGCTTACTATATGAGGCTTTGATGCCAATTATCTCAGGGAAGATACAGTCCCAAATTGACCCTACGAATGATTTTCTGGAAGCTCAAACCCTTATAAATACGTCCAAGGTCGCGCCCAAAACAGCATATATATTTTTGTAACTTATGGGCTGAAATTATTACCCAGTAATGATTTCAGCTTGCATGTCACCCCCCCAGGGATTATAGCCTCCCCAAACCCTCCACGTAATACTAAAAATTAAGACTAAAAATTAAAACTAAACATTCAAACACAATTGAACATAATTACTGTTTTCTGAATCCACTGACTGAGTGTTACCCGACCTAGGGGATAAATCATTATCCAGCCAAATTTCACTAGTACCTAACCTCTGACCATCACTAGCTAACCAGCTCTGGAACACTTCCATGCGACCATCTTCTGGACTAACTAGCTGATAAACTCTGAACCGCTTTTTTCCTTGGCTCTGATAACGAATACACTGCAAGCCATAGCCGATTTTATCTAAGAAGCGCCTGATAATAACAATCGGAGTTGCTTTTTTAGCTAGTCCTATCCCGGTGATGGTTTTGATAGCACAACGGTTTGCTAATGCGATCGCAGCCATCTGCTGCAAGTCCTGATCAGTATTTTTGAGTTCTCGTTCCAGATTTTCTAATAGAATTGGTATCCCCAAAACCTTCATGGTACCAATCATGGCTCCTAGCACAGCACGATTGAAATCCGGTAGAAATATACTCCCTTGACCTTGCTCAATTAACAGTCGCGCTACCTTAGCATCCCGTTCTGCTAGATGTTGCCGACCGATGGTAAGAAAATAATGGAGCCGTAGCTGCTGATACCAGCCTTGGTCATCTTTGAGTACCAGTTCTGGTGTGACTGGGATGCCATAACGCTGCTTTAAATCGTACTTCCGTAGTGAGCGACGCTCCGATGGTGTTTTGACTAGGCATTTGCTAATCTTTTGATATTGGCTATCACTGAAGTCTTGACTAGATGCGATCGCATTACACTCAGCCTGATAGTTTTGGTCTCTAACTGCAGTAATCGCTGCCATCAGAGCATTCTGTGCTCCCAACTCTTCCGCTTGGGGTGAACCCTTAGACTTCTTTTTCCCAGCTTTAGTGGAACTAGCTGGGGAAACATCCATCACCAGATGACCTTCAGCACGCAATCCTGCTAGCACGGATTCCCGATAGTTCACCATGGCGGCATTGAATCGGACAGCCATTTTAGCCCAGCACATCAAGGATTCTGCTTGAAAGCCTGTATCTAAATCATCCACAGCATCGAAATCCGATTGTTGTAGCAACCGAATATTCATTTGGGTCAAACGCTGTCCAGATGCCAGCAGTGAGGATAGAGACGTGGAGCCATTACCCACTTGATTAAAGCCATAAGGGGCTACCCAGATGAACCGGGGGAGATTTTCTCGGATTCGCCCTAAGGTTTGTCTGACACTATTTTCTCCTTGCACCCCTTGGGCAATACACCACACAGAGGTAAAGTGTCCCCGCAGATCAATACTCACTCCCGTTTCAATAGCAGGACTAGCTAATACAATGTCATACTCCCCTAAAACATTGTTGAGGTTATTGATACACCCCATGGCTGGATGACTGGTTTCACCAAGGGATTCCGAATCAATGCGCAATATCCGGAGGTCGGGAAATTGCTTTTTTAGGTAAGCTTCTAGAGTGCAAGTACCCCATTGGCTCTTTGGTTTTTGAGCAGAAAGACACACAAAGGGTTTGCCTCCTTGAGCAATGTGTGCTTCTAGCTCTCGCACTAGTCTTTTTGGTGTGCTATCGGTATAGTTATGAATTTGCCAGGACCCGTCAATGTTGGGTTTCCAGTCATTCTCAATGATGAAGGGTTCCAGGTCAACGCCAGACAAGGTCAGTAAGTAATCTATCGATATATCACTCAAGTCTGCATCCGCAATATAAACTTGACCAGACCCCCCCAAGACATTCTGGATTAGGGTTTTCAGGGATTTGAGAATAGCAACCCGATTACTCTGACAGGTGCTAGAGTTCAATCCATGCCAGAGCACTTGCTCGACTTCATCGATAATCACTACGCCATCAGACCAGTTAGCGGCATTGAAGCGAGCCTGAGAATTACCATGCAAGGAGTCGAGACATAAACCATAACCTAATACCCCTTGCTTCTGGTCATCCCTGACCTCAGTGATATACTTGATGCCAAAGCGTTGGCACAATGCTTCTACTAATCGCACCCGATGACCAAGCACCAATACCCATTGCTTTCGGGCTAGGGCTTGAGAGACAATTTTTTCTAGTAGTTGGGTTTTTCCAGTACCCTTAGGGGATTTAATGCCAATCAGTTGGGCTGTATCCGGAATCGGAAGTTCTTGCAGATAGCGGCAATTTACTTTAAGGTTAGCTCCATAGGTGAGCTGGGTTAGGGATTTAGCTTTCCAAGTATCCAGGGGGAGTGCTCGTTGGTAAACTTGCTCAAAGGTCTTCTGACCTTGATCAGCAATTAAATCATCTACCCCTTTGCCTAGCTGGGCATCCCAAGTTATTACCTTCACAGGGCAACCTGCTTGATTGAGCAGATATCCCATTCTACGAATCGCAGCATTGACAGCTTTGATCGTATTCGGTTTCGAGTCTTGGTCAAAGACTATGTAAATCGGTCGGTCCGGAGTCGCTAGTTTCTGTAGTTGAGGAATCAAGTCAGACTTGCCAATCCGATTTCCCTGGGCATCCCTACGGATTCGATACCCACCATTAATTCCTGGTAATGCGATCGCAGCGTAACCAGCAGTGAGTAAAGCTCCAGCTTTCTTAGCGCCCTCAGTAATACACAAGGGAATCGAGGGGTGAGAGATTAGCCACTGCCAAAACCCTAGATCCGGTTGATTGTGGTCAAGGTCTGTGGGGAGAATAGTAAAATCATTGCGTTCAGCAATCCGTTGCCACAGGTGGAAAGGTACTCGCAGAGCAAACAAGCCTGTGGGGGTTTTGGGGGGATGTTCATATTTTATTAGCTTCCTAGTTTCCCCACTCTGACGGGGTTGGCTGGGTTTGAAACAGCCCCAAATATCCTCCTGACCAGTAAGCAAGTCAATACCAGAACACCACCATCCCCCTTGTTCGAGGTGTTGATAGCGTTTCAGAATCGAGTTTAGCAATCGACCATCATTGCGTCTGGGCAGGGAGTCGGAATAGAAGAGATACTCAAATGGGCTAGAGCCTTCGAGAGACCTTACATTGAGGCGAGTCAGCTGTTCATCAACACTACTAGCTGTCCACTCCTGGATATGGTTCATGGGTTTGGGGAAGACTCTGGCAGAGGTCACGCTATATCTAGTGGTTTAATCTTTAACTTAAGGAATATAACACTATTTGTGACCTAATAGCTTATTTTACCTAATGCTTTAGCTTTTCTTGACAGTTCACCGTTTACCGTTCACCGTTGACGGTTGATAGTACCATAAAATGATCACTTATCCCTAGCATCGGATCACTAGTCATTAGTTATTAGTTATTAGTTATATAGGGATCAGTGTAGGAATTGTGACAATTTTTGTTCCCTACTCCCTACTCCCTACTCCCTACTCCCTGTTCCCTTTGCTATTGCACCATATTCCCATAGTCTGGGCGAGAGTTGGAAACGCCACTTTCACCCTCATTGCTCTAATTATTATTGCCCTAAGTTTAGGTCAAGCAGGTTGGTTTCGGTGGTTAGCGCTTCACATAGCTAATTGGGGATGTGGTCGTGGCCATTTGCTTTTCTCCTTAGTGATCCTAGTCGGGATGTTATTGAGCAATGTGTTTACTAACGTGGCCACCACCATAGTCTGGACAGCTGCTGTCATGGAAATTTTGCTGCTGCTTGGCTTTAGTGCCAAAGCTACTCTAGCATTTGTATTTACTAGTGGTTTTATTACCGATGCCGCTAGCTTGCTACTGCCGATGAGTAATCCAGTAAATCTGATTTATGTTGATTATTTACAGATTTCCTGGTTGCGGTATGTGATGGTGATGTTGCCCGTAACCGTTGCCACAATAGCCACTAGTATCATCATTCTCTGGTTCTATTTTGAACCCGAAATCCCCCTGACCTATAACCTTGCCCGTCTACCACCACCTAATCGTGCGATTCGAGATTCCTTAATTTTTAAATTGAGTTTTCCTATTTTAGGACTACTCCTAATTGGCTACTTGTTGGCAAAAGTGCTAAATTTACCCATTGCCTGGATTGCTGCTATGGCAGCTTTAGTGATGGTGGCATTAGCAGCACGTTCCCTTAACGGTCGTGCTATTACACTTAGTTATATTTTACAGCTAGCAGGTCAACTGCCATGGCGAATTATTTTACTTATCCTAGTCCTGTTTTTATTCAGCATCGGTTTGGACAATCTGGGCATAACTGCTCTGTTGAGCCAGCGGTTGGAAATTCTTTCTAATTGGGGACTCACCTTAGCCGCTAGTGGTAGTGGTTTCCTAGCCACATTTATTGCCAGTGTACTCAACAATTTACCAACATTACTGCTGAATGCTAAGGCAATTGAAAACATTACGGATATTGATCCAGCTGTAAAAGAAGTGATGATATACGGTAATTTAATTGGGTGCAACTTAGGAGCAAAAATTACTCCTTTAGGAAGTCTATCAACTCTACTTTGGTTGAATGTATTGGCTTTTAGAGGACTCCAAATCAGTTGGGTTTATTATATTCGCTTAACTTTTATTCTTACCATGCCAGTTTTGTTTGTTAGCTTGCTGAGTTTAGCAATTTGGTTACCATGGCTAATTGCTTGATTATATTTATGTTCACATCTTAACTAAAAATGCTATATAATAGAGAGAGGAATTACATGGGGTTTGTGACCAATGACAATGATTACTCAAAACTCTCCCAATAAAAAATCACAACTAGTGTCATTGGAAGCATTTCTAAAACTACCAGAAACCAAACCTGCTAGTGAGTACATTGATGGCCAAATTATTCAGAAACCAATGCCACAGGGAAAACACAGCACAATTCAAGGGGAATTGGTTACTGCTATTAATCTAGTGGTGAAGCAAGAACGAATTGCTCGTGCTTTTCCAGAACTTCGGTGTACTTTTGGTGGACGCTCAACCGTTCCGGATGTATCTGTGTTTGTTTACCAGAGAATTCCTCGTGATGACAATGGCGAAATTGCCAATGTTTTCCAGGCAGCGCCTGATT
This sequence comes from Moorena sp. SIO4A1, assembly GCF_010672065.1. NCBI lineage: Bacteria > Bacillati > Cyanobacteriota > Cyanophyceae > Coleofasciculales > Coleofasciculaceae > Moorena > Moorena sp. SIO4A1. Next base: position 6,071 of record NZ_JAAHHX010000028.1, read on the forward strand.
GGACAATTGAGATTCTTTCACCTGACCAAAGTCAAACCAAGGTGACAAAGAATATTCTCCATTGTTTAACGTATGGGACGGCAATGGGCTGGTTGATTGATCCAGAAGAGCAAACCGTTTTCGTTTATCGTCCAAAACAGCAAATCGAAGTGTTTGATCAATCATCCGAGAAACTTCCTGTGCCATCCTTTGCTAGGGAGTTAAGCATTACTGTGGGCGATTTGTTTAGTTGGCTATTGGATTGAAGCTATAATGGTAGGGTGGTAAAAAAGCGATCGCCGATAAGCTTAATGGAAAAAGTCTATTACTTTTTGCCCACCCTACGACTAAACTGCTTTTTTGTAACAGGCTACTGGTGAGCATATGCAGTAAATTGCCTTTTGAAGGGAGACTTAAACCCTAAAACTATATCCTGTTGGGGAACTCCGGCTTCAACTAATTCATTAGCTACTCCCACTTCAGTGCCATCACTCTGAATCCAAATTTTGTTATCTTTTATATCAATATGAATTAAGCTTCCATATTCCCGTCGTTGGTCATACCAGCCCACTAGCATAACTAAATAATGATTGCGCTCACTATCAAAAATCATTTGAACTTCTGTCTGATCATCGTTAAGGTTGATAGCGTGGGCTTTCAGGATTTTTTGGACTAATTCATGATAGTTTAATGTTTCCATGCCTTTCCGTAAACTTTGATGTATAATAGAATATATTTGGTGATAACCTAGCCATCTTTTTCCAGGGCTAACCGAACGGTGTTGTGAAAAATATCCTTGGTTGGTATAGACAGATGGGCAATTGGAAATGACTTAGGCTTTTTAAGATTTATTATAACTGAGATCGATCTAAAAAATTCCTCCCGCGCTCTACCGTAACGTCACCATCGGGAGGAATTTGAGCGGAATTATTAAATTGAGACCATAGGGTAAAAGTTAAACCTTGTTTAACTCGTGTTCGCCACACTTGCCTACCCCAAAGTTAGGTGTTTCCCTCTATAACTAAAACGATATCACCAGGGAGTTTGTGACATTTTTTTCGACTTAGAGTCCTGTTTTAAGAACTTCCGCCGCTAAAATCTGGGGCCGGGTACAAACAGATTGGCCACTTTAAACTCTTTCGCTCCCACTTCCGACAGCGAGAACGTAATCGGGTAGGGACGGGAAACACCTTTACAAAGATCCGGTTTCAGGCGGATGAAGGTAACAATGGGAGGCTGGGATTTTGCCAATATGGTTGTGAAGTCCTCTTTCTGCGTGCAGCCGTTGCTCGTCACTACGATCGTGACACCTTTTTCAGTGATGTTTATTCCATGCAATGGTTCTACCGTTTCTGCTAAAGCCGTGGGAGCTGTGACACAAAATACTGCCACTACAGCAAAGGGCAGGGTCGCTAGACCGAGTGCTAGTCTTGAGAGTGCTTTCTTCAAGGGAAGAGCAGCTGGCTTGAAGCGGTTGAATGGTGTATTTAGCATGATGTTTGAATTATTGATTTTCCGAATTTTGGCCTGATGTTAAAGGGACAGGACAGTCGAGATGATGGAGACCCTCGTGTCTCCCATCCCCTTAAGGCCGGGCCAATTTGGATTGAGCACTCAGAAGATTGAACCATAGGGTCTCCTTGTGGCTTCTGGTTCCGGGGAATTCAGGAATACTCAGGTTTCCTGCCCGATCGGACTTTGGAAAAGATTGGAGTTCGGCTCAAGAACTCCTGCGCCATTCGCGATTCTAAGAGCAGGGATATTTCATTGTCAATAAAATATAAGATAATCAGAGATAATTACTCTTAAGTACAAAAACTGATGCTTCGCTTTTTTACAGAAAAGAACCAACGGGGGCAGTTGCGATTAGCCCGAAGGGCTACGCTACGCGATCGCATCCTTGTCAAAGCAATACCCTAAACCTGAATAAAATAGGTTAACCCTTAATTATAACTTATTATTTTCAATGATTGGCTAGATTAAGTAAACTGCTTGGTAAAATGATTCCTATCAGTGATACCAATGGGTGTAATAGTGTTTACAAATTCAAGGCAGGAAGTGATGCAGGGTGGTCTTATATCATGTCAGGATAATTACCCTTAAAAAAAACCTTACCCATCTCCCGTTTCTCCCCATCTCCCCATCTCCCCATCTCCCCACACTCCCCTATCTTTTTCTATTTCCTATTCCTTGCGCACAGCGCTATTACTCACATGATCGCCAATCCAACCATCCCCTTGATGACCGCTCAAGAGTACTTGGCATGGGAAGAGAAGCAACCCATTAAATATAACTTTATCAATGGTAAAGTTTATGCCATCACTGGGGGAACACTTCCCCACAACTCCATTGCCCTCAATTTAGCCTCTGCCCTAAAAATTCACTTACGTGGCAAAAGCTGTAAAGTTTTTATGGCAGATGCCAAACTTGGTGTATCAGCAAACGGGCCTTATTACTATCCCGATGTCATGGTAACCTGTGACCACCGTGACCAAAAGTCCCGCAAAGTGATTTATCACCCTTGTCTGATTGCGGAAGTCCTTTCCCCTGGTACAGAAGGTAGCGATTAGCCCGAAGGGCTACGCTACGCGAACGCGGTAAAAAATTTAGACACTACCGCCGCCTTGATACCCTTAGGGAATATCTCCTGATTGATTCGGAAACCATGAGCATTGAATGCTACCGACTTAATGATAGAGGCAAATGGGAACTTACCAGTTACTTGATGGATGAAACCACAAAAGACGCAACAGAACCGGATGTACATATAACCAGCATTGACTTTGACTGTCCTCTATCCCAGCTCTATGAAGATGTTGAGTTTTTGGAAGACCAAGACAATTAATTACAGGTTTTTGGTGAGCAAAAGCTCATTTACTGGCTGGGTTAGCCTAGCGCTATAGTTTAGCCATGGCAATACTATAGCCACTCAATCAATTTATAGCGCAGCGCTAGCTTACCTGACCTCTGCTGAAGTCTTAACTATCACCCTACCAGCCTTGCCAGCACCAAACACCTGAGCAGTCAAGTCTCAACGGCTCGACTGGGAGTTGGGTTGGTACTGAGCAGAGTTGGTATTTTGAATAGAAGTACTCAACTTTCAGCACTTTCAGGAATTTCATCAGGTCTTTTTTCAGGACTTTCAGCAGCTGTTTTTTCAGGACTTTCAGAACTTTCAGCAGCTCTTTTTTCAGCCATTTCAGCAGCTCTTCTCTTAGCTTCGGCCAAGGCTTCCTGCTTATCTTCTTTCCGAACCTTGCAGAACCGTGGAGGCTGATCCATTGGGGGTGCCAATTCTTCTACAAACGCGAAGGCATTTTTGTGGGGAAGGAATCGGGCTTTGACCTGGATGAATTTTGGCTTGCCCTGCTCCTTGAGCTTAGGATTGAATCGGAATGGTTTGACCGAGGAGTCCCGCCAGAATAATGGACAGTGACCAGCTTTGAGTACCCGAGTTCTTTCTGTAGCCTGGTGAGTTTTGAGATAGTTCACTAATTGTTCACTGTGGTTCCTAAAGACTGACACACAGGGAACTTTACAAACAGGGATGAACTGCCACAATCCAGCCAAGATGAAATACCCATTGCCAATCGCTTCAGCCCAAGCATGGGGTCTGTCTTCCTGTAAAATCCCAATCACCTCAAACCGGATATCCTGGAATTTGTTCCGATCTGGGAAATGGATCGGCTTAGGATATACCACGAGGCGATGCTCTCGGTTTCCGGCCTCGATGTGCCCCTTGAGAATATCCAGCACATACCTTTTCCGGTTGTGCTTCAGCAGAAAAAAGAGTGGGTAAGGCTTACCCTGGATGGTAATGGTAGGAATTTTCTCAGACAAATCTACCTCACCAGTTATAACCCCAACAGCCATAAACTTTGGTTCTGATGGCTGAATTAGTTCAATTGGTTGAGATGGTTTTACTAATTTTTTGGGAATTTCTGGTTTTTTGATTAGTGTTAGAATTTCTGACATAATTAAGAGTGATTGTTTATGTTCTTAACAAAAGACATCTAAAGAAATCTAGGAGATAGATCCAATAGGTTACCTGGCAACTGCAAGACGAAAATAGAGACGATACAACTGATAGCTTGGCTTCGCCTGATTGCCATCGAGTGTCACCAAACCCATACTTTCTATAGGTGCGCTCTTACCATTAAGGATTAAATTCGCGCTTTGGTGTATTTTTCAATGGGCGAGTAAATCCCCCTTGGGTCACACCTCCTAGTGTAGGTACTGCTTGCAAGAACTCCTTTTATGTTATCTCTCTGACGAGAAAGGTGATAAAGGCCAAGGCTGGCCAGATCAGGAGATCATGCTCCCATGACTATTAGTCCAATTTGGTTTTACTGCTATTAGTCGAATCAATACCATAGTGCTGCCCTAAATTCTGCTCCTGCTTTGGCCTAAGCGGCTTTGGGCGCTTATTAGACTTCGCCGGAGTTGTCAGGGGAAAGGGGAAAGGACAAAGAGATTAGATTTGAGTCTACCCCAAACCTGTTGATGCCAAAATCCCAGTATGAACAATCGGTGTTGGGCAATAGGTCTTGAGCAACCTCAGTTCCCTGTCAGAAATTGCCTGGTGTTTTGAGAAGATAGGAGACATCATTCAGAATTCAGGAGAATAATTCAGAAGTTATTGGGAGAATACATAGGTTAATTGCCCATTAAACTCTGATTAATTCCAAATTAACTATAAAATTCCGTTATTATGGCTACTGACTCCTGACTCGAAGCTCCTGACTCCTGGATAAAGTCGGTGATGTCGAACTCAGTTTGGGCAAGACTAGGATACTCGAAAACCACCTGGACTTAATTCACAATATTTTTACTTTTTTTTCATAATTAACCAAATCTTCACATTTAGTTTAAAAAAGCTTTCAAAAAATTTGGCTAGTCTTCATGATAAATTTATTAAAATTATACTGATTTTTTCAGATCCTTACTTATATAACCTAACTGGGTTGTTTTTACAGCACCTTTGAACGGCACAGGAAGCTGCAAACAGCGAGTCAATCCCAAATGGACTAGTTTGGGATTGACTCGTAATTATCACTATTAGCCACTGAATCCAGAGGAATTGCTACAACCCACACTCACCTCAACCAGGTTTTGTAGCAATAATAGTGCGGTGACGAGGATCGCTGGCTACCGTGGTCTGATAGTCAAAACCAACTTTAATCATCGCCTCTTCTACATTAAAGCTGTAGTAGTCATCACTCCAAGGTTCTGTACTTTTCATCAACACAAACAGTGCAGGGGGGAGATTCTGGATGACTGGGGAGGCAGGATTATTGTCTACAACACCAAGGCAGCCACCAGGTCGTAGAATCCGTAGCACTTCCGAAAAAATTTCCTCTGTTGCTTGGCGCGGTAGTTCGTGGATCACAAACTGTAACGTGACCACATCAAATGAATTGTCCGGTAAACCGGTGTCCTCTCCTTTGCCATGGATCCATTCTGATATTTCTGCTGTCTGATCCATGGTCTTGGCCACAGCCAGCATATAAGGGGATAAGTCTAACCCAACGGTGCGGATTTTGCCCTTTTTGATCCTGGAGTAGTAGCGGTGTAGCGCTAAGGTAGAGATGCCCACTGAGCAGCCAATGTCTAGGACATCTGTGACTATCTCGGGATTATACTCTCCTAGTACTTTATGAAAACTACTTCGTAATCGTTCTTGTGCCGAAAGCCAAGTAAGTTTTTCTTTAGGCCAAATCCTCAACCCCATAGCCTTGGTAGCACTGCCAGCTTCAAAGGCAGCTTCCCAGCATAGGTTTCCCTGGTCATAAGCATGGAAAGGCACTTTGTAGTAGTCTGGGTAGACCAGGCTAGGGTTAGTAATCTCGGATAGTAAGGTCTTCGCTGCTGATTTTTCTAACTCCTGGTAGTTTTTCCGCCACTCAATCCCATTTTTTTCTGCGGTTTTAATTAGCACCTGTCTGGCCTGGTGTTGCATCACCTTGTAGATCGGCTTGGTGTCGATCAACAGATTAACGAACCGGGAGAGTAAGTCATCCCCCGCCCAGTCTGGTTTGAGCTTGTCTTTCATCAGTATTCAAAAATTATCCCAATGATTAGCTCATCTAATTATTTCATAGGGGTATTATTGCGCGGTATTATTCCTCTGCCCCAGCACCGATTTCAGTTCAAGTAACTAAACAGTGGCATCAACAATAATAAAGTAGTGTGGGAGAACGTTACGTTTATTCCTACCTACAAAGAGAATTAATGGCTAATGATTCTTAACCACCCAAAATCCCAAGTGGACAAAAGCTGGAGTAGTTGGGTCATAGTTCTATTACTGCTGGTGTGGATAGCGATCGCAGCAGGTTTACGGTTTACCTATCTGGCCGGAAAACCCCCCTGGTCAGATGAATTTGCCACCCTAGTGTTTAGCCTGGGCAATAGTTTTCGGAGCGTACCCCTGGATCAGGTGATTACCTCAGATACCCTCTTAGCTCCCCTCAAACCGAACTCTAGTGCTAGCATCAATTCCGTTATTAATAACCTAATCACGGAGAGTAATCACCCACCACTGTACTTCGTCCTCACCCATCTGTGGCTGAAGCTGTTTCCAGGCCATGAGGAATTGGTATCCCTGTGGGTAGCGCGATCCTTAAGTGTCCTACTGGGAGTGATTTCCATTCCAGCCATGTTTGGCTTAGGTTGGTTAGGGTTTCGCTCTTCCCTGGTCGGTCACTTCGCAGCAGCACTGATGGCTGTTTCACCCTATGGCATCTATCTGGCACAAGAAGCTCGACACTACACTCTAGGGATTCTATTAGTTATCGCTTCAGTCAGTTGTTTGGTGTACGCTACGCGATCGCTTCAACGGCAGACTCCCTTCCCGATTTCAATAGCATTAATCTGGGTTATTGTCAATAGTTTAGGCATAGCTGTCCATTACTTTTTCGTCCTGGTGATCGCAGCTGTAGGACTGGTAATGCTTGGGTTGCGGATTGGGTCAGGGGGTTCAGTGTTTTCTTGGAAGTACTGGTGGCGAATTTACGCGGTAGCCCTCGGGACATTAATGGGAGTCTTAGTTTGGCTGCCAATTTTGCCACGCCCCTCCAGTAATCGTTTGACAGAGTGGGTTCACCAAGACACAACCCTGAGCAATTTGCTCGAACCGGTAGCTAGACTCTTGTCTTGGCTGATCACTATGGTAGTGATGCTGCCAGTAGAAGGGCAATCCCTACCGATTATGGTCGCCTCTGGACTAGTAACAGTAATATTAGTAGTCTTGATCGTGCAACTGTTGCGTCGAGGACTCAGAATTCAGAGCTTACACTCCCAGACTAAGGTCATGACTCAGGTTTTGGGCGGATTTGTGGTGGGAGCGATCGCATTATTCTTATTATTCACTTACGGTCTTGGGATTGATTTGACCTTAGCGGCTCGTTACCAGTTTGTCTACTTCCCCATCGTAATTATGTTACTAGCAGCAAGCTTTGCCAGTTGTTGGAGAGCTGCCCAAGGGAAAGATCAGCAATGGGTAGCACTAATCCTGTTGATGGGATTGGTAGGTGGAGTCATAGTCGCATCCCATGTCAGTTACCAAAAAGCCGATCGACCAGATCTTGCGATCGCTAAAATATTAGAGATTAGTGATTCCCAGTCTCAATCCCTTCCAGTCCTGATTGCCACAGTTCACAAAAGCCATGAACAAACAGGAGAAATCATGGGCTTAGCTTGGGAATTGAACCGTCGCAAAGTAGTTGATACTGCTATTAATTCACCCCAGTTTCTCTTGGCACATAAAGACACCGAGCCAAGGGTGGCTACAGAAACGCTACAAAAAACTGTGGCTCAACTGCCGAAACCTTTAGAATTGTGGGTAGTCAATTTTTCTGCCTCTGTTGAGTTAAAATCCCAAGGTTGTATTAAGGATAAACAATCTATATCTAAAGTCCCTGGTTATCGATTTCGACGGTATTACTGTCAGAACTATAGGGCTGGAGCCAGCGAATAAGCGAGAGTGGTAAGCATTCAGCATAAGCGCTACGCGCACGCTACGCGAACAGCATTCAGCTATCAGCATTCAGCTTATGTGCTACGCACACGCTACTTGAGGTGCTATCAGTAGTTGGCCAACGGCTGACGCCTGACGCCTGACGCCTGACGCCTGAATGCTTACGTGTGGGGATAGGGTGGAGACGGGAGATCTAAGAAGTAGTTTTCGATAATTTGCTATAGTTATAGAGATTTTTGCTTATTTTTATTCTACTTTATGCACAGACATCAGCAATTTTGCTAAACCATTATTACTAGATTCAACACTTAATCTTGAATACTTAGTACTTAATCTTTAATCTTTAATACTTAATACTTAATACTTAATACTTAATGCTTAATCTTTAATAATCTCTGTTCCCAGATCCGCTGTTCCCAGATCCGCTGTTCCCAGATCCGCTGTTCCCAGATCCGCTGTTCCCAGATCCGCTGTTCCCAGATCCGCTGTTCCCTATCAAACTTGGCAATTGCTGTAATTGTATGGTATATTTTCGAATAAATTAATAGCGCTAGAGTAAGTTGTCCGATCATGATAGATACCACCCAAGCTGCCTATCTTCTAGGTATTTGTCCTCAACGAGTTCGCCAACTCCTGAAAGAGGGCAGAATTCAAGGAGCCGAAAAAGTTGGTCGCTTTTGGCGGATTCCCCTATATAACGGTATGCCCAAGATAGTTCCCGGTAGCCGTGGACCACAAGGCTCCTGGAGAAAACAGCCCAGCAAATCCCTGACTCACATTTACCTCAACGAGGAAATACTTCTCAAGAATCAACAAAACCATACAACAGACCCAGTGATTACAGTTAAACGGGGTAATCGCGATATCAACTGTCATTATGTAGAAATCAGCGGGCCATCCCGGTTAGTCTATCGACCCGAGTCTCCCAAGAATGGTGGTGCCACCCTTTGGATAGAGGTTGAACCGAATGTGGAGGTTGTAACTAAGGTTTTTGGTCAGTATTAACATTTTCAGAATTAAGCTCAACCACTTCTAGGCTGTATCCTCTTTGCTTAGCAATCCGCTTAGCTTTGGCTTGGGCTTGACTGGAGGAATCAAATTTGAGTGCTCCCCCTGGATGAGGACACCAATTTAAGCGTTCCATACCACCTAATAACTCTAATGAGGCTAGGTAATTAGAGCTATTGGATTCAAATAATACGTACCTAGCTCGGGATGAAGTCCTGTTAGTAACATCGTGAGATTCTTGGCGACGTTGTTGTTTTAGTTTTGATGCACGACCCATAGCAGACCTCTAAAAAACTAGTGTTGAATTTTTAAAAAATTATCATTCCGGGGGCAAGTGATTATTGACAAAAGCAGAATCCTAGGTTGACCAAAGATAGTGCAAATCCAAGACAAACCCAGGCAAAACCTCCTCCCCTGATAAAGTCTTAGGAGACTCCAACACCTCCACCACTTGTCCTGGTCGATAAATTTCCACTTGCCGTGCTTGAGGATTAATTAACCAGCCCAGACGTACCCCATTTTTTAGATATTCCTCCATCTTGGCTTGAGTCACCGTTAACCGATCACTTGGAGACATTAATTCTACCACAAAATCCGGGCAAATCGGTGGAAACTTCTGGCGTTGCTCTGGTTTAAGTGCATCCCAGCGTTGTTGTTTAATCCACGCTACATCCGGAGAACGGTCAGCACCATTAGGGAGTTTAAAGCACGTCGATGAATCAAAAACTTTACCTAGCTTAGTTCGTCGATTCCAGATCACGAAATCAGCATTTATTTCTGAATTATAGTTACCGGTTTCTCCGCCAGTAGGTGACATAATAATCACTTCTCCCTTGGCATTGCGCTCAAATTTAATCTCCGGGTTATTTCGACATAACTGATAAAATTTGTCATCGGTCAGTTCAATAATAGAGTTTAAATTTACTGTAAAAGCTGTCATGGTTATGTTAGCAAATTATATAACAAATTTAACAATAAATATTGCTCACATCTTGCTTATTTAAAAAAAAGCAATGCTTGCTACGAGCCGCTACGCGAACGCACAATAATCCTAGGTTGACCAAAGATAGTGTAAATCCAGGACAAACCCAGGCAAAACCTCTTCCCCTGATAAAGTCTTAGGAGACTCCAACACTTCCACCACTTGTCCTGGTCGATAAATTTCCACTTGCTGTGCTTGAGGATTAATTAACCAGCCCAGACGTACCCCATTTTTTAGATATTCCTCCATCTTGGCTTGAGTCACGGTTAACCTATCAGTTGGAGACATTAATTCTAGAACAAAATCGGGGCAAATCGGTGGAAACTTCTGGCGTTGCTCTGGTTTAAGCGAATCCCAACGTTCTTGTTTAATCCACGCTATATCCGGAGAACGGTCAGCACCATTAGGGAGTTTAAAGCATGTCGAAGAGTCAAAACAAACCCCTAATTTAGCTTGTCGATTCCAAATTCCAAAATCAGTAGCTAGTTCAAAATTTTGTTTACCAGTTTCTCCACCAGTAGGTGACATAATAATCAGTTCTCCCTTGGCATTGCGCTCAAATTTAATCTCCGGGTTATTTCGACATAACTGATAAAATTGGTCATCGGTTATTTCAAGAATAGAGTTTAAATTTACTGTAAAAGCAGTCATGGTAATTTAAAATGTAGAATGGTAGTGACTATTGGACTTATTATTAATTTCCACAGGTATGATACACTCAGGACTACTATTTCTGACATTATTCACAGTAGTGCTAACGGGATAAACACTCATCTTCTGGGCATCATAGGTAATCAGTAGTGGCTGCAATAGCTCCCGTTGACTTACCTGATGATGCAGCCATAAATCATAATCACTAGGTTCTAATATCACTGGCATTCGATCATGGATCGGACTGATAATTTCATTAGCTACTGTGGTTATAATTGTACAAGAAACAATTATCTCACCCGCTGGATTTTTCCAACGTTCCCAAAGTCCTGCAAAAGCAAACGGACGCTTATCTTTCCTCTGGAAATACAACGGTTGCTTCTTGCCATCCTTTCGTCGCCACTCATAAAAACCATCCGCTACAACCAAGCAACGCCGACGACGAAATGCACTGCGAAATGCTGGCTTTTCTGCTACCGTTTCTGCTCTAGCATTAATCAGCTTTGCACCAATTTTAATATCCTTTGCCCAACTAGGAATTAAACCCCAACGTAACAATTGCCATTGTCGCTCGCTATCGTTTGAGGGGTTTAAGACTGTTGCTACCAGCTGAGTAGGGGCAATATTGTACTTAGCCTCCTCAGTTGGCACATGATCTAAATTCAAAGCTCGCGCTAGGCTTACCCCTATCGTTGTCAGGGTGAATCTACCACACATACTGGCTGGACGTGATTTAGTATTTATGTACTATTTTAAAAGCCAGTTATCCGTCCTGAGTGCTACAAACCAGCAAGCCTGTATTAAGCGTTCGCGTAGCCTGGCCTACGGCCAATCGCAATTAAATCAGTAATTCAATTATTTGTGGCTGGACGCTCTGGCCAGTTTGTTAGTTTCGTCCCTTACTGGAGCAGCGTTCAAGTAATAGACCTTGACAAAATTAGCAATTAAATCAGCAATTACCCGATTCCCGATTCCCGATTCCCGATTCCCGATTCCCGATTCCCTGCGCGCAGCCCTATAGTACGGGCAACCAGTCCGGTCACCCGTAGAACCGTCAACTCTCAACGAACCATCAATGTCTTAAACATCTGTTTCGCTAAACTCACGATTCATGTGGTCAAAAGGCTGATCAACAAATCCGATATTCCCAATACCAGCTTCTGTTGCCATTGCTTTGACCATATCTTTCATAATCTCAATCCCACGTACCGTTGGACCGATTGGCACACCTAGGGAGTTATAGGTTTCCCGCAACCCTTGTAGAACCCGCTCATCCAGGACATTGGTATCACCAGCAACTAGGGCATAACTAGCATAGCGCAGGTAATAATCCAGATCTCGTAAACAAGCAGCATAACGACGAGTTGTATAAGAATTGCCACCTGGACGCAACAGTTCAGGAACTTCCTCATACAGTTGTGCTGATGCTTGCTTGACAATAGAAGCAGCATTGCCATTGATTAAAGTAGCTACAGCCACCCGAGCGGTGCCAGTTTCAAAGTAAGACTTAAGTGAATCGATGGCATCCCGATCTAGGTAGCGACCTGAGCTATCATAATTCCTAATCAAGTTTGTGACTAAATCCCTCATTAAATTATTCTCCCAACAACAATCTTGATAATTTTGATTTACTATTGGTGTCTTCCCATGATTTAGGGCGAGAACTCAACAGGTACAGAGCGCTACACTATGCACTCCACAGGAGTTAAACAGCAAGTTGAATGTGTGCTCAATTCCAGACGCTATAATTGGCTGGAGCTAAGCGTATACATATCTTTCATCACTAGATTGTACCCTGTTGCTTGTTGCTTTCATCCTTAATGCTTCTTTAGAATTGGGCGTTGTCCACCATCGATAGGACCGATTAATTGCGCAAGATACTCCCAGAGGGGGGAAACAGGGAAACTAGAACCGACCGACCCAATGCTCCCACTAACCCCATTGCTTATATAGAGGCGATATAGAGGGATTTAGGCAAAACCTGCCACTAACCAGAGCCTAGTTTTGCCATGGGCTCCCTTGCTGAGCAGACAAAGACCTTCTCTTGAGCCTTTGTGCGAGCCTTTTTGCCAACCTGACTGAGTCTAGAACTGGAAAATTTAATTTTTTATTCATATGAGATCCGATCATCTTAGGACATTCTGTATTGTTAGATACATAATCTCCTACTTTCTATCCCTAGGATCAGTCAGGAATCAGGGAACTACAACTTTTCACTGTTCAAGGGAAAAGCCAATCAAGATGCTTTTAAGGAAATAGTGCTCCTTGCACCACTCAAAAAAAAGTATCTCCCCGCGAATAACTGACTCGGATGCTTACCCAGTCAGTCCTCGGTTTGGGAAAGCTTCAGTGTCGCCAATTTTGGTAGAGTCACTGACTCAAGTAATTTTATAAGGTTGTTTCTTTGTAAACAAACGTAAAGCTGATCAAAGGAGTAATTCATGCCTGAAACCCCACAAGAAGTCTTGAAAATGATTCAAGACGAAGACATAAAAATCATCGACCTTAAATTCATTGATATGCCAGGGATCTGGCAGCACTGCTCATTCTACCAAGACCAAATAGAAGAGAGTTCCTTTGAGGATGGAGTTCCCTTCGATGGTTCAAGCATTCGGGGTTGGAAAGCAATCAACGAATCTGACATGGCAATGGTTCCTGATCCCAAAACAGCTTGGATCGACCCATTCATGAAAGAAAAAACCCTGAGCATGATTTGCAGCATTAAGGAACCGCGCACTGGGGAATGGTACAGCCGCGATCCTCGCAGCATTGCTCAGAAAGCCCTTGACTATCTGATCAGCACTGGCATTGGGGATACCGCCTTCTTTGGTCCAGAAGCTGAATTCTTTGTGTTTGATGATGTTCGCTTTGACCAAACCGAGAGCCAGTGCTACTACTATGTAGATAGCGTTGAGGGTCGTTGGAATTCTGGTCGAGAAGAAGCAGGTGGTAACCTCGGATATAAGCCTCGCTATAAAGAAGGTTATTTCCCTGTCTCTCCCACAGACACCCTGCAAGACATGCGTACCGAAATGCTGCTAACCATGGCAGAGTGCGGTGTACCCATTGAAAAGCACCACCACGAGGTCGCTACAGGTGGACAGAACGAGTTGGGTTTTCGCTTTGGCACCCTAATTAAGGCTGCTGACGATCTGATGACTTATAAGTATGTCATCAAAAATGTTGCCAAAAAGTATGGCAGAACTGTCACCTTCATGCCCAAACCAATCTTTAACGACAATGGTTCGGGGATGCATACCCACCAATCGATCTGGAAGGATGGAGAACCCTTGTTTTGGGGTGATGGTTACGCCAACCTAAGTAAAATGGCGCTCAATTACATCGGTGGTTTACTAAAGCACGCACCAGCTCTGTTAGCATTTACCAACCCCAGCACTAACTCCTACAAGCGACTAGTACCTGGGTTTGAAGCGCCCGTGAACTTAGCTTACTCCCAAGGTAACCGTTCAGCTTCCATCCGCATTCCTCTATCTGGCCCCAATCCCAAGGCGAAGCGGTTAGAGTTCCGTTGCCCTGATGCCACCTGTAACCCCTATCTCGCCTTCGCCGCTATGCTCTGTGCTGGTATTGATGGCATCAAGAACGAGATTGAACCAGGTGACTCTCTAGATGTGGATATTTACGACCTCTCTCCAGAGGAATTGAGCAAAATTCCATCAACCCCCGGTTCTCTAGAAGACGCTCTGGCAGCCTTAGAAAAGGATCATGCCTTCTTGACTGAATCAGGAGTATTCACCGAAGACTTTATTACCAACTGGATTGAATTCAAAATAGACAACGAAGTCAATCCCATGCGGTTGCGGCCTCATCCCTACGAGTTCGCACTCTACTACGATGTCTAGTACTTTGTCTATGGTGAACTAAGACCATTAGCCATCCTTAAGGGTGGCTTCTTTATTTATGTCTGACTCTTGATTAATTAGTATTTCAGATCGCTCACAATTTAGGAATAGGTATGATCCCACTGTTTTTAGATTGTTTGAGATTGATGTTATTACTGAATCAAACTTTTGGCTACTGGTAAGGTCGAGTAACTTCTTATTATTACAGACTACAGTAGACTGGGGGTATGTTCGGTGAAACTCAGAAATAATTCCTGTTGCCAATTCAACGACCGTTCCCCTATCGGGTCAGACGTCGGTTTGGTGCGAGTATAGCTAATAAAATCTATGACAGTTGCATATCCTCACAAATCAAACAATGGCATGGGTGCCCGTGAAATCTTGCCACATGTGGTACGCGATCGCAAACTTCACCTGGTCATGCTCAACCGCTATCGCTACAACGAACAACACAGTTGCCTAGATCTCACGGATTTGGTAGAAAAGTTGGATGGTCAGCCAAAAGAACTGGTGCGGGATTTATCTCATCACATTGCTGACGAAGCTCGTCATGCCATGTGGCTGACTGACCTACTCATGGAACTGGGGGCAGATATTGGTAAGCCCCCTGGAGTGTCCTACATCAACGAATTTGATCGACTCATCGACCAGGAAAGCTATAAACAACAAGGAAAGCTTGATGATGGACTAATCGGTGGTTTGGCAGCGATTAATGTCACCGAAAAACGGGGATGTGAGTACTTCTCAGCTCACATCAAAGCATTGAAAGAGGCACCGAAAACTGAAGAAAATATTAAGATTATCAAAACCATTGAACGGATTTTCCCAGAGGAAGTTGGTCATGTCCGTTGGGGGAATCGGTGGTTGGCACAAATTGCCAAGAAAAGCCCAGAACATCGACAGAAGGTAGAACAGGCAAAGCGCCAGTATGTAGCCATTGAACAGGCGGCTTATGAATCTGGTATAGATCTGATGGCAGGTGCGGAACTGCGCCGACTCAATAACTTGCTAGAGGTTGCCCATACCTTGCCAGTGTGGGAACGTCCTCAGTACCTGATCGAGCGCTTACCCCAAACCTTGCTAGCCCCTGAACTGCAAATGACCAGGATTCAGGTAGCACAAAAGGCTTGGCAGCAAGATCCACAAGGGTTTATAGAAAAATTTGTGCCAATGTTTTTAAAGGGTCTCAATCAGGTATCTAAAAATCAGCAAAAAGCAGTCTCCTAGAAAATTGGTCAAGTAATCAGAAGCTGAGCAAGTGCCTTTGTTAGTGTTTCGATCTCTCAAAGGTAAAATATAAGAAAAGGGTTCAAGGAAAAAGGTTAAAGAAAAATCATCTTTTACCCTTGACCCTTTCCTTTTTGCCTCTCTCACCTAATTCCATGTCTCGACCCTTGATTTAAGAAAATTAATCAACGTGTCAACAAGCATAGCTACAGGTGATACTGGGTCTTAGGCAAACCCCAAGACCAGCACAGAGAAATTGATTATGACAAACCCACAGCCGAATCCTGACACTCTATCTAGTCAAGACTTGTCAATGGCAGAAATCGTTGCCAGTGAGTTCAACCAGACTATGACTGCCGTTAACTATGTCGAAAACATTGAAACGGTCATCTCCAGCCTGGAACAAAACAATAGCGCTATGGTAAGCCACAGTGAAGAAGGCTACTTGTGGAAGTTTCAGTACGGTAGCGTGGAAGTATTCGTCCAGCTCACTGGTTCCACAGATGATGACACCTTTACAGCTTGGTCTTCTGTGATGCATCTACCTGCCAAAGACGAGGCAACATTGATGCGCAAGCTCCTGGAAATGAACTGGTATGACACCTTTGAATCCCGCTTTGCTATTGTTGAGGATCAAGTTGTCGTGTTATCCACGCGAACTGTTGCTGAATTGTCCCCAGGAGAAATTTCTCGCGCCATTACCGTGGTAGCCACTATTGCCGATGACAATGATGACTTATTACAAGCTCAGTTTGGTGCCGCCTAGAATCTTCTGATTCAAGTTGATATTACCACACAGGTGAAGGAATAAAGCTTAAAACATACCAGTTAATCAATTAGCGAACAAATCAGCCAACAATGGCATTGTTTCATACTTCAGACTTACCACTTGAGACTTCTGATAGTTCAGACTTACCACTTCAGAGTTCATCCTGGCGTTTAATTCCCTTACTACAGGCATCAGGGCGGCTTCAGATGGCCATTGACCAGTGGCTACTAGCCCAGCACCAACGGGGAAAACATTCCCCAGTATTGCGATTTTATACCTGGGCATCACCAACCATCTCTCTTGGCTACCATCAACGCCGTTGGCCTGAGTTCTGGGAACAACTCACTTGGGCATCACAACCAGTAGAGCTGGTAAGGCGTCCCAGTGGTGGTAGAGCTGTGCTACATCAGGGAGATTTGACCTATATGGTGGTTAATTCCGGATTGACTGGTAAACGTCTTGATGCCTATCACCAAATTTGTGAGTTTTTGATTCAGGGGTGGCGCTCCCTTGGTGTAGAGTTGCACTATGGTTCAGCTGGACGGGGGTATATTAACAATCCCAACTGTTTCGGGACTGCTACTGGTGCCGATTTAGTGTTAGCAGATGGTTCTAAACTGATTGGTAGTGCTCAATTGCGCCGTGGTAATGTGATTTTGCAGCATGGCTCAATTCGCTTAGAACCAGATGCTCGACTGTATACTCAAGTGTTTGGGGAAGTGCCCCCTCCCTTTCATCTACCCATGGCTCAACAGGGAGATGCCTTAATCAACATTGTGGTGGATGCCCTAACTCATGCTGCTGCTGATTGTTTTGGTGTGGAGTTGGTAGAGAAGCCTTTATCAAATCAGGAGTGGCAAGAAATTCTGGCTTTGGTAAATAGCAATCAGAACAAATCTGGTTGAACACCCATAGTTAAGGCTGATGGGAAAGCAGACAAGGACAGGTTTTTATCATGGGTAATAATCCAGAAATAATCAGGACTTAAGCAAAAGTAGGTAACAAACTCGCTTATGTCTGAAATTACTCCAAGAAACAACTTGGGCGTGATGACTTGTAAGCTCCGAATCCTGTACCGAGCAAAATATACTTCTGGCTCGTTTCTCAATCTTTGACAATAACTGCCATAAATCCCACCTCCTGTCAGTATTTTCCCTGAGGGTAAGTTCAAGGTAAGTTTATATAATCCTAAACAAGCACCTTTTTCAGTAATAGCTTCAAGTATGAACCAGCACAGATGAATCAGGTTACCCATTTTTTTTTCCGGCTTAGGGTTTGCTAACTTTAATAAGTTAACTCATTTATCCAAATCAATTGATAATCACTAACTTTAATCTAATTATAACTCAAAAATATTTGTTTTATTTTAATTAAATTAGGATTAGACATGGTTAAGGGATAATAAATTATAGATATTTTTAAATTTATGAGTAAATCAATTTGTGTTGATAGGATCCTGAAGCAGTGACATACGATCAAGACAAAAATCTCATCTTAGTTGTAGATGATACACCCACCAATTTGTCAGTTATATCCCAGGCTTTGCACAATGCTGGCTTTACGGTTGCTGTGGAAACAGATGGTGAAAGTGCGATTGAACAAGTTAACTATAATCAACCCGATCTAATTCTATTGGACGTAATGATGCCAGGAATTGACGGATTTGAGACTTGCAAAAGACTAAAGGCAACAGGGCAAACGCATCTAAATTAGATTTAAAAATAAGCAAAAAGGTGATAAAAAAACCCAGGTTAAGTTGATAAAAAAAATATGATATCATGACTTCATGACTAATTTTTAATAACTCGTTGGCGTGTCTGACAAGTGCATGGTCTGACTCTCACCAATTAGTCTTAGGACAACATAAAGTTAAGGATAAATCCAATGAAATTACCGCTATCCCTCAATTACTAGAAATGCTATCAATTGAGGGAAGCATAATTACTATAGCAATTCTATAACTGGTGAGGTACAAATATCTAGGTTTTAGGGAGCAGGGAGCAGGGAGCAGGGAGCAGGGAGCAGGGATTAGGAACCCACCCCTAACCCCTCCCAGGAGGGTAGGGCTGTTTCATTCTGGCCAAAAATGGGGAGATGGGGAGATGGGGAGATGGGGAGAATTTTGGACGAATAGTCGTGATTTTGGCCAAATTTATCTAACCATACTCAAAAGCCGAATCACGAATTGTTAGTCATTTGAGTTGATTGAAGCCGGCTAATTAGTCAGATTTTAATGACTAAATTTGGGGATTTTTCGGAAAATTTTGAGCTATCCCCCTATCCCCCTATCCCCCTATCCCCCTATCCCCCTATCTCCTTTTCTCGTTAACTTATTTTTCTTTGAAACAGCCCTGCTCCCAGGAGGGGAAGGCAAGAGTCAAGAGTGAAACAATCTTGTGTACCTCATGAGTCCTAGAAACGCTATATCGATGCAATGGGGTGTCAAAAAGATATTACCTCCCTAATTATTAATAAAAAAGCTGATTATATTTTGGCTCTAAAAGCTAATCAAAAAAATCTTTATGAAGAAGTAAAAACTTGGTTTGATTTAGCTATGAAGTCTGACTTTGTCGGAAAAGACTATAGTTATTATCAAGAAATAGAAAGTGGGCATAATCGAATTGAAAAAAGAGAAGTATGGACGGTGAATGTGTCTAGTTTCACCTGTCTTCATAACCAATCACTATGGACAGGTTTAACCACAATTGTGATGGTTAGAAGCGATGCAGCGCGGTCTTGGGGGTTTCCCCCATGAGCGACTGCATCAAGACAGTGAGCGACGTTTGTGGAATAAAACAACCACTGAAGTTCGTTTTTACATAAGTAGTTTGGAAAATAATGCTGATAAAATTGCTAAAGCTATCCGCAGTCATTGGGGGATTGAAAACAGCTTACATTAGATATTAGATGTCACCTTCTCTGAAGATAGTAGTCGTATTCGCAAGGATAATTCTCCTGAAAACTTGGCTTTACTACGTCGTTTAGCTTTAAATATAATGAAACAAGAAGCCAGCTTTAAAGGAAGTTTAAAGATGAAACGCGCTTCGTGCTGCTATGGACAATAACTATTTAGTCAAAATTTTAGCATCTGCCAGTAAATAACTAGGGACTTGTTAGTCAAGTTTTCTCCAAGAGAATAAGCCAAATATGCACCCAAATTTATGAGTTAACATTTCGGGAAATAAGGGAGGACGCGGTCAAAAATTTTTAGTCAGCTCCAATCGCTTGATTGTTACTAGTTAAAATTGATAAATATAGATTTTTTAAAACTTACTTAAGTTAGATGCGTTTACCCTGATTGATTGAAGAACTGATAACCAATGTGCGTCCTTTATCAGAAAAGAACAACAATACCTTAGAAGTAATCTATTTGAACAACCCTGGCAGAATCCTTACTGACCCCACCAAAATGCGCCAAATCCTGCTTAACTTGCTCAACAACGCTTGTAAATTTACAGAGCATGGAACTGTTAAATTGATAGTCAAAAAGAGTGATGGCACAGCAGAGATTGACGATAAATTTAATTCACCATCTACAATTATTCCTGATCTTGGTCAACACCAAAGAACTAAACCATCAATCACATTTCAAGTCAGTGACACCGGTATTGGCATCAGTCCAGAGCAACATTCAAAGATTTTTGAACCCTTCACTCAGGTAGATGAGTCGGACACCCGCAAGTATGGTGGGGCTGGCTTGGGTTTAGCGATCGCGAAAAAGCTCTGTCATCTGATGGCGGGTCAGATAACTGTGGACAGTGAATTGGGTAAGGGAACGACCTTTACCGTTTCCCTACCCATAGAATTAGTTTAACAATCATTAATCATTAATGATTTTTACCCAATGGTTATCCTTCTATCCCTACACCGAATCCCCTTGGGCAAACAACTTTGGTCAAAAGGCCACGCTAAGCGAACAACCTGCAACCCTCAATCGTGACAGCTCCTACACTGACCCGTTGGGTTCAGTGTAGGCTTCCCAGCCAATCCGGCTATCGCTTAGGAGGCGCTGGGCTTTAAGAACGGACTGCCCTGCCGCTCTGTTTTCTTGGTCTTTTTTTTAAGACTGTTTTGCTGACAAACCAGCATTTTCGGCTTTGTTTACCAGTACTTATATTATAGCAATTCCATCCATACCCTGTGCAAAATTCATCCCACACCTATGCTGCGCATTAGGTGTGGGATGAATTTTGCCGGACAGCTAAACCGTACTTAGAGCTGTATCAATCCACTGCTTTAGGGTGGGTAGCACTTCCTCAAGGGAGAGTTCTGTCGATTTGTGGGTAGCCCGTTCCACCACTTCCACTTTGCCATCTTTAAGCGATCGCCCAGTGACAATCCGGTAGGGAATCCCAATTAAATCAGCATCTTTGAACTTGACCCCAGCTCGTTCGTTGCGGTCATCAAGCAGGGTTTCGATACCTGCTTCATTGAGTTGAGTGTAAAGTTTTTCTGCTGCTGCCATCTGCTGGGTATCTCCCACATTCGGGATCGTGATAATCACATGGTAGGGTGCGATCGCAACTGGCCAGATAATCCCATCCTTGTCATAGGATTGCTCTACAGCTGCTTGAGCTAACCGAGACACTCCCACCCCATAACAGCCCATACATAACGGAATTTCTTCCCCTTGCTCACTGGTGTAGGTAGCCCCCATCGCAGATGAGTATTTCGTCCCCAACTGGAAAATATGGCCAACTTCAATTCCGCGAGCGCTTCGTAGGGTTTGATTCGGGTCATGGATGGCGCGATCGCCTGGACTAGCCTTACGGACATCCACCACTAGCTTCGGTAACTGGAATTGCTCACCCCAATTGGCACCAACTACGTGATAGCCTGACTCATTAGAACCAGTAGTAAAGTTTTTCAGTTCCACTGCTGTTTGATCTACCAACCGCAAAAACTGAGGCGCAATATTTTTCGTTGGTTTGATGTAATCATCTGCCAAATCAGGTGCCATGTAACCCAAAGGTAGAGGTTTCGATGCCCATTTTTCCTGGGTAGCCACCTCTGGTACCGTCAGAGCTAAAACCGTTGTGGCATCGTATTGGTCTGCCAATTTCACCAATTCATTCTGTAACTTCACCTCATTTACATCTTGATCCCCCCGAATGCTCACCAAAACCAACACCGTCATCCCGTTGTCATAGACAATTTGGTAAAGAACATTTTTAACCACACTAGTGGCAGAGCACTTCAGGAATTGACAGAGGGTGTTAATAGTTGAGGTGTTTGGAGTTTCTAGCTTTTCATAAGTGTTATAGGGTGAGGGCTCTAGGTCTGGTGGTAGGGAAACCGCTTTTTCTACATTGGCAGAATACTTGCCATCCTCCGTGTAGAGAATCTCGTCTTCCCCAGCATCAGCCAGAACCATAAATTCTTGAGAACCCGAACCCCCAATCGCCCCAGAGTCAGCCTCAACCGCTCTAAACTCCAAACCACTGCGGCTAAACATATTTCGATAGGCTTGATCCATCGCCTGATAAGTCTTTTTCAGGCTTTCGTGATCGGTATGGAAGGAGTATGCATCCTTCATAATGAATTCCCGTCCCCGCATCAGGCCAAATCGGGGGCGAATTTCATCTCGGAACTTAGTTTGAATTTGATACAGGTTTAGAGGTAATTGCCGATAGGAGCGAATCATGTCCTTAGCAACAGTAGTGATTACCTCTTCATGGGTTGGTCCAAGTCCCAATTCTCGCTTTTGTCGGTCAATCAGAGCAAACATAATGCCCTCAGCTTTCGTATAGGTGTCCCAACGACCCGATTCTTTCCACAGCTCAGACGGTTGTAGCTGAGGCAGTAGACACTCTTGAGCACCTGTGGCATCCATTTCCTCCCGCACAATCTGAGAAACTTTTTTTAGGACACGCCACATCATTGGTAAATAGGCGTAGATGCCACTGCCAATACGTCGAATATAACCCGCACGGAGCAAAAGTTTATGGCTAGGGATTTCTGCTTCCACTGGGTCTTCCCGCAGTGTCACCAACAGCATCTGAGACAGTCGCATTACTTACTTCCTTTTTAGACCAAACTACCATTATCTCATCAGTTTAAAACTTTCATCAACAGTATGTCAGCCAGGATTGACAAACTATTCACCCTCTGAGAAGGTATTTGATTATATGCTAGTTTCTAATTTAATTTAAATTACCATAATCGTGGTTATAAACGTTTTAGCTGGCGAAGTTTTACATTTCCTTGGTTTCATTAGTTAACATATTTCCATCTGAGCTTTAAAAAAGGCTCGTGGTGATGGTATTGTTAAGGTTTTTAAAAAATCTAGAATTTTTTGATATTTCCAGCTTTGATATAACTCTGAATTATAGCAGTATAAATACCAGTTATAGATTTTATAAACAGTCATACTTTTTAAGTAAAAATGATATTAATTTTTAGATAAACACAACAATAAAATCTTTCGTTGCTTGTCATAATTGCTGTTGATGTCTATGAACAAAAGCTCGAGCAACCCATCTGCCCCCCCAGAGAATATACCCTAGATGAATTACTAGCCAATGAAGTCGAAATCAGTGAAGAGGTTCACTGGGGTAAAGCAGAAGGTCGAGAGGTGTGGTAGGCTTCTTTGAGTGCGAATTACCTTTTGGACAACTTCTAGTCAGCAAAAAAGGAACAGATATAAACTTTGGGTATTGAACTACGCAGTTACGTATACATAGACAGCTTGCAGCCTCAGCACGCCGCTTACATGGGAACAGTAGCGTTAGGATTTTTGCCCTTACCAGGAGATACCTCCCTTTGGATTGAAATCTCACCAGGTATTGAAATTAACCGGATTACCGATATTGCCCTCAAATCCACTGCCGTGCGTCCAGGAGTGCTGGTGGTCGAACGGCTTTACGGACTTCTAGAGGTGCATGCTAATAAACAAGGGGAAACCCGTACAGCTGGCAAAGCAATTTTAGACGCACTGGGCGTCCGGGAACAGGATCGGCTCAAACCTCGGGTCATTTCTAGCCAAATTATCCGTAACATTGATGCCCACCAGACCCAGTTAATTAATCGCACACGGCGGGGTCAAATGTTGCTAGCAGGGCAAACCCTATATGTATTAGAAGTTGAGCCAGCTGCCTATGCTGCCCTAGCTGCCAATGAAGCAGAGAAATCTGCCTTAATTAACATCTTACAAATTAGTGCAGTGGGCAGCTTTGGACGCCTCTACCTAGGTGGAGAAGAACGGGATATATTAGCAGCGTCTCAGGCAGCGCTGACAGCTATTGAAAGCGTGAGTGGTCGTGAACATCCTGCTGCCAAGCGCAAGGAATAGAAAGGAATTCTTCCTGAGCTGATCCCTTAATGTAGTGCCATTGGGTTAAAGTCTTTGTTGGCACCGCTACATAATGTGAAGGAGAACCTCAATGGCCAATATAGAACATCTTGCTCTACTCAAACAAGATCCATTGAGATGGACAGAATGGAGAAAGACAAATCTAGATCTAGAACCAGACCTTAGCGAAGTTAACCTCAATGGGGCTAACTTTGAAAGGGTAAACTTAGCAAAAGCTAACCTAAAAAAGGCAAATCTAGGCAATATTAAACTGATTAGCGCTAACCTCAGCCAAGCTAACCTCAGTAATGCCAACCTCCAAGATGCTGAACTGATCAAAGCTAAACTGATCTCGGCAGAGCTAATTGGGACTAAACTTATAGCAGCTAACCTGATCAGGGCTGACCTAAATGGTGCCAATTTAATTGGGGCTGACTTGACCCTAGCTAACCTCATGGAAGCTGATTTGAGTAATGCTAACCTAATTGGCACTAGCTTGCTCAAAGCTAATCTCTCAGAAGCAGATTTAAGTGGGGCAAAGCTAAGACGGACTAACCTGGTTGAGGCTAACCTTATGGCTGCTAATCTCTGCCATGCTAATCTGAGCAATGCTAATCTTCATCAAGCTGAACTGCTTGGGGCTTACCTATACAAAGCTGAGTGTCGAGGGGCTAACCTAGCAGAAGCTCACCTTAGTGGAAGCTATCTGTTTGGAGCTAACCTAGCAGAGGCAGACCTTTACAGGGTTGACATTAGATGGGCGAACCTTACTAAAGCAAATTTAAGCGGGTCTAACCTGACTACAGCTAAGCTCAGGGGCGCTAACCTCAGTAAAGCTAACTTAACTGGGGCTACTATCATTGAAGCTGAACTAAGCCAAGTTAATCTAAGGGAAACAATTATGCCTGATGGAACCATCCATCCTTAGATCACCACATCTGATCACACTCAATCAAACCTTCGATTAATCAGTTAGTGCTGCCAATATCATCCAACAGACAAAATCGACCAGACACCGATGAGTCATGCCCAACCGCCCCTAGAATTTATCCGACAAGCTATAGTTGACCTGACTCATGAGCTGCAAACCTCTATGCAAAGTCTGATCATAACTTGACAATATTCTCTGAATAAGTAATAATACAAAACATTATTTTTATCCTTAACGTAAAGTTAATCAAAGTGGGCTTTTGGTTAACTTTAGGTAAAGGTTTGGACTGTGACTATCCTGAGTCCACTCAACCTCAATCTCAAGAGTCTGGCTTGCTAGACGTCAGACTGGGACGATGAACAAACTAGTATTACCCCAAAGCAAAACCATTGGAGAATGGAGTTATCTGGGAATTGAGAAACACTTCCAGAAAATGCTTAGTCACGAAGCCGCCGTTCTCCAAGATCGAGATCCAGAACAGCTGCACCAAATGCGTATCGGAATGCGGCGCTTGCGTACCGCCGTCACTAGTTTTACCCCTGCCTTAGACTTGCCCAAAGCAGCCTCTGAAAAACAGATTGGTAAGATTGCCCGTATTTTAGGCAGTCTTCGAGATCTAGATGTCCTCCAAGAAACCCTCCACAAAGGTTACCAACCCAAGTTACCCACCAAAGAACGGAAAGCATTGAAGCAAGCTTACGTTTACTTGGAAAAAAAGCGGTGCAAAGCTTTAACACAAGTTCGGGAAGCTCTGCAAGGTAAGCCACACCAAAAGCTTAAGCAAACCTTAAAACGGTGGCTCAAAAAACCCACCTATAAAGAAATGGCTCAGATGCCAGCGGCTGCGGTATTACCTGATTTACTCTTACCCATTGTCAGCCGCCTGTTACTCCACCCCGCTTGGCTAGTGGGCGTTGATCTTCAGGATACTGGTAGCCAAACTCCCAAGCAGCTGAAACCAGCAGCAGTTGAGTCATTGCTAGCCATTCGTGGAGCAATGATTCACGATCTACGTAAGCAAGCCAAGCGGGTGCGTTACCAAATGAATCTATTTACTGAACTATATAGTCCTACCTATAAGGACTATGTGGAAGATATGAAGCAAATTCAAGGCATCTTAGGTGATATTCAGGACAGTATGGTTTTAGACGAATTCTTAAACTCTGTCTTTGACTCAGACCTAAAACATAAGGCTCCCCAGCTGGCTCAGTTACTACAGGCCAACCGCTACAAATCATGGCAGCAGTGGCAAACCTTACAACAGAATTATTTGAAGCCCGAAACCAGGCAAGCCTTTCGCCAAATATTACTGACTGAGTCAGGCAACTGATAGGTCTGATGCTGGTGAGGGTATAAACACGGTTAATGTATCTTGGTTGAATGAATTGTATAAAATGTGCTAGCCTTAGTAACATAATAGATACAACACTTTGTTCTTTTTGCTTTCTCAGAGTCATGGTCAAGGCAAAAACCTTTAGGCAAGACTGATTCCCTTGCTGAGCTGCTCAAAAAGCAGTGATGGTTTTTAACCTGTTAGGGCTAGCCACTGTTGACGATTTTCTACAAATATCTTGCAGTATCTACAAAAATAGGTTAGACTTTGATTAGGAATCTAGTGTCATTGAAAACATTCTGTAACTTGAATTGAAGCCGAAAACCAAAGCTTTAATGATAGTGGTTGCGTTTTCTATTAAACACAGATTTATGCGCCAAGAGCGGAACAAAACCTATCTTGGCCTTGGGAGATACCCCCTGGCTGCGAGAGCAGCTTGCATTAGTGGGCTAAAATCTGCAAAGTAGATTTTGGTAGCTAAAAAGTATCGGAACTGAAAGTGTAAAAGAAAAGATACAAGTGGTCTTATAGGAGCTTTTTGCTTGATGGACTATATAGAAAAGGTTTTGGAAAAAATTCAAGAATGGGCGCGCAAACTTATTGAAGCGCTATTAGGTCCTGAGGCTCAGCCTGAACCAGAACCAATACCCATTCCTGTTAATGACCCAAGGTGTCGTCGGAATTAGATAGTTATTGTGTCCGGTGATCCTCGAAAACGTCTAAGTATCCTGGTTCTCCATGGTCCCAATCTTAATTTACTGGGACAGCGAGAACCACGTATTTATGGATCTGTAACCTTGGATGAGATTAACTATCTCCTAGAGCAAGAAGGGCAAAGGCTTGAGGCAAGCGTGACAGCCTTGCAGTCTAATCATGAAGGTATCTTAGTCGATAGGATACATGGAGCTTTAGGAAACCACGAGGGGATTTTAATTAATGCTGGTGCTTATACCCATACCAGTGTGGCTATTCGAGATGCAATAGCTGCGGTAGCCTTGCCAACTGTAGAAGTTCATCTGAGCAACATCTATAAACGAGAAGCCTTTAGACATCATTCGTTAATGGCACCAGTGGTAGTCGGTCAGATTAGTGGTTTTGGAGCTAACAGCTATAGACTGGGGTTACAGGCTCTAGTTCTTACATTGAGAAAATCGATTGGTAATTAAAATCGAAAAGGTGATGGGTGCTGCCTTGCGGGTTGAAAAAGGCAATTTAAAAGCACAGTAGATTTCTTGACAAAATATGGATGCGGTACTCACTTTTGAACCGATTTAGAGGTGCCTTGTTAGGTAGCCTTGTGGGAGAAATCCTGGCTGGGAGTGGCTGCCAAAAGTTACCACCAGCTCAAGTAAGATTTCGACCGCTTTCCCTTGGGGATGCTGGTCTGAGTAAGGCGATTTCCGATTGGAGCAAGATTGCTACTTGTGGTATTGAAAGTTTGATTCGCTGTGGCAACCTCGATTTAGGAGATTGGTTAGTTCACTGTGAAAAGGCTCAACCCTCTATCCTTTCATTAAAAGGGACTGCCAACAGTAGCGAAGCAGCAGTAGCAACCTTACCAATAGCATTATTTTTTCATGAAGATGAAGTCAAGTTGCGCCAAAAGCTGCTACAGGCGGCAGCAATTTGGCAAAATGATTCTCAAAGGTTTGAGAGTGTCTTGACAATAGCTTGGGCAATAGCGATCGCTCTTACCGAAAAACTTGACTGCCCTAACCTGATTTCCCGAATCATTGCCTACCTAGGGAACTATGAAAATCAAAATACCTGGGTGGAACAATTGGAACAATTACAAAGTCTACTGGAGCTTGGGGCAAGTTTAGAACAAACTGTTATCCAGCTGCGTCGAGAGCAAAGGCGTAGAAATGAGTCTGAGGATGACTGCTCTTTATCGATTGCCTTAGCATTGTACTGTTTCCTAAACACCCCAGAAGATTTTCGCCTCTGTGTAACTCGTGCAGCTCTTACAGGCTATCAATCACAAACTACTGCTGCCTTAACAGGTGCTTTAGCTGGTGCCTATAACGGTATCATCAGTATTCCAGTGCCCTGGCTGGTGGCTCTTAACCTCAACATTACTGGGGTTGACCCATGGCAATTAGCAGACCAGTTGTTGGCAGTGTGGTCAGGTGTATATGACGTTTCAGCGATAGCTCAGTTTCAGAAGCTAGCTGTGGTAGCACCAAGGGTGATCGGATCTCGATAAGCTGTTCAATCAAAGGACTTTCAAACCAAAAATGAAGTTTTACCTACAAGGGGCTGTAGCCTGAAACGTGATGGTAGATAAAATTTTCATGGCCTGTGTTGCACCCGTGGTGTTGAATTTGCTACCACAGCTATAGGTAAAACTAATATAAACCAGTTAAACTAAGATGATCTAAAAAAAACACTGGCTTCTGAGTTTTGTAAACTAAAAATCAGTCAAGTCTGGAATTATATTCTGTTACTGACCCCGCAATAAAGGGTGCTTATGGGGTAAGACTTAAGCCTAAGTGTGACTAGACGATTGAGCCTAATCCTGGTAAGAACTTCCAGCCACAACCCCTAAGCTGGAGTATCTGCAAGACTGCTTACTTCAGTCGCGGTTAAGGATCGGAATCATCAAGGTGCGCGCCTCCTAGGCCGCGAGCAATCCCTCGCGGCCTAGGGTGGCACCGCTTGGATTAGGTGGTCAAGGGGACTTACAACTCCATGATTGAGGATTATCTCAATGCGAGTAGCTATTTGATCACCAACTCGACAGCAACTAATGCCAATTACCCCAAGTTCCCCTAGGGAATCGATTAAAGAAAGAAAAGCTAAAGTTGTAAATAATGACGTAGGCGTATTTACGGTGAAGTTGGTCTGTGAATCATCTGGAAGTCAAACCCAAGCAATAGCCATGGGAATTGACCAAGGTAACCACGAAACCATAATCGGCGTAAAGTCAGTCTATACCACTTTAATAAAGTTTTCTGTTCGTAAACTCCAGTTACTGTTACAGTATACAAGGCGTGATTGTAACTGGAAGTTTCCCACGCAACCTGCGCTCTACCCATGTCAAATGAGTGGATTTAAAATGAGTGGAGGAAAACTTTCCAGTGTTTTTTATGAATAATCAATAAATGTAGATGTCTTTAAGCAAAATGCCACCACCACACAGCAAATTGTGAGCAGACCGCTACTGTTACCAGACATTGCCATTCTTGTGCTATGAAAACGTTAAATTCGCTGACGCAGCCGATCACGCAATTACGGCGAACATCTCAGCACCTTCGCAGTTTTTTGGGATTTAACTCCTCTAGTGCTGCCAAATCCTCAGTTAGCCAATCACAGCAGGAGAATTTAAAAGGACAATCTCTACAGCTCACAGAGTCTCCAAGGCATGGTGAAGGCAGTTCCACTAGCCTAACTTCAGGAAAAAATTGGGGCAAAAGCCAGCATCAACTTCAACAGAAAATTACTCTACCTGTAATGTGGACTTTAGCAGTGGTTTCCCTGACCAGTGTTATGGGAGGGCGCTTTTACAATCAGCCACAGCTAGGTGAAGACACAGTAGCACCACAGACAATCCGGGCACCATTCGATGCTCTGGTTGAGGACTCTAAGACGACGGCTGAGAGACGCAAAGAAGCTCAAAGAGGTGCTCAACCAGTTTTGATGATTGACCAATCTGTTACAGAAAGAATTTATCAAAATCTTGAGCAGTCTCTGGACGCTGTGGAAGAACTGCGCACTAACAGCGGTGTTTTTCCTTTTGTAAAGACTGATGTACTATCCATCGCCACCCAGCGGTATCTGCGGCAAAGTAAGGAATGGGAATGGCGGGCTATCTTGGCATTTTCAGATATCGATAACCATGGCAACGGGTTTGATGCTGAAGCCAAACCACCTACTCCGGCAGAAAATTCATTAAATAAAGCTTTTGTTGAGGCAGTAAGTGAACTGCAAAGCTACCGTCAAAAGTCTTCTGAACAAGAGTTCTCAGCTCTGATTGAGTCAATATCTGCTGCTCGGCAACAGTACGCTCAGGTGTTGCCTCAGCTGTCACAATACCTTAGCCCTGAATTCAGTAGCCTAGATGATGTTTCCGTACTGGATCTATCAGATCAAGATTGGCAAAAAACCCGCATAGTCATTAAGCAGGCTGCTAGTCGCATCCTGACCCAAGGTATTGTTCCAGGATTACCACCAAATCTGATCCAAGAGACCGTGAAGGTAAACTTGACTAGCCTTATGCCCCAGGAAGCTCAACCACTAGCCAAGTATTTACTAGTCAGAGTTTTAGAACCCAACTTGATCGAAAATAAGGAATTAACCAAGCTCATAGCAGAACAGGCAGCAGAAAAAGTGGAACCAATGATGGTTTCAGTGCGTAAAGGAGATGTGATTGTAACCGCAGGCGAAACCATCACTCAAACAGAATTTGTACTACTGGATTATTTTGACTTAAGCCGTCGAGGAATTAACTGGCTGGGTTTGATGGGATTTGGTGGTTTGGTTACTACTACGGTGGGCATTTTTGCCTTAGTGCAACGGCGAGTTCACCCTAAATGGAGGCGGCGGGACTACATTTTGGTATTGCTACTGACCCTGAGTATGCCAATATCAATACTTTTCAAGAGTCCCTTCTTCGAGATTCCCTACACTATGCCTGCTATTGGTTTGTTAGTAGGGAACTTTTATGGGTCTACCATGGGCGTGACAGTGGTGGTTTTACTGACAGGCTTAGTGACCTTTAGTATGGAAGTCACTGGAGAACAAGTACTGGCAAATGTTGCTGGTGGTTTACTGGGTGCCTTGATGGCAGGACGAATGCGATCGCGAGAGGAATTGGCTCTGCTCGGAGTTGGGGTGGGCTTAACTCAAGGTGTGGTTTCCCTGATTATCAATCTGATTATTAGTGCCACGGCTAGTACAATTTGGTCTGCAGTTCTGCCAGGAGCTTTGTTATTAGGTTTATCTGGGTTAGCTTGGAGTATTGTCGCCCTGGGGCTATCACCTTACCTGGAACGTTTGTTTGACCTGGTAACACCAATTCGTCTGGCAGAATTGTCTAATCCCAACCGTCCTCTGCTCAAGCGTCTAGCTACTGAGGCACCTGGAACGTTTCAACATACTCTGTTTGTTGCTTCTTTGGCAGAAGCAGCGGCTCAAGAACTCCATTGTAATGTGGAACTGGTTCGGGCAGGTACGCTCTACCATGACATTGGTAAAATGCACGATCCGTTAGGGTTTATAGAAAATCAAATGGGTGGTCCGAACAAGCATGATGAGATTAATGATCCTTTCAAGAGTGCTGAAATTATCAAAAAGCACGTTACCGAAGGACTGGTTATGGCTCGTAAGCACCAGTTACCCAAGGCAGTGCGGGACTTTATCCCAGAACATCAAGGGAAATTGCTGATTTCCTATTTTTATTTCCAGGCTCAGCAAAAAGCCCAACTCGAAGGTACTGGGTCTGTGGACGAGTCATATTTTCGTTATGACGGTCCAATTCCCCAGTCCCAGGAAACTGGTGTAGTTATGTTAGCTGACGCCTGTGAAGCGGCTCTACGCTCACTCAAAGAGGTTACTCCGGAAACGGCTCTTACGGTGGTCAATAAAATTCTCAAAGCTCGCTGGCAGGACAACCAATTAGTGGATTCTGGGCTAACCCGACAGGATTTATCAAAAATTGCCCAAGTCTTCATCAGAGTTTGGCAACAATATAATCACCAACGTATTGCTTATCCAAAGGGAGCACTTAATTGTCAGTCGTCTCCTAAATGAAGTACGAAGTCTCCAGTTTTTGTAGACAAAGAGTATTAAACAGTATAAAACACAGAATTTCAGATCTGTTCCACCTTCTTGAATCCTGTTTCTGTACAAACACTGTGCAAGTCTTTATCCCACTGATCAATGGGTAGTTGAGGTATATAGGCAAATTCAAATACAATGCCGATCCTAGGAATAGAATCCCACTCTGGTGAATTAAGCAATCGGTCATAGAAACCACCACCGTAGCCCAAACGATACCCCCGCTGGTCACAAGCCACAGCGGGGACAAGGATTAAATTCACATCCTTTGGCTCTAGGCTGGTAGAATTAGGTAATGGTTCTAAAATACCGTAATTTCCTTTTTGCAAGGGTTCGCCCGCCTTCCAGGTATGCCATAAGAGAGATTTTCCCACACATCTCGGTAGTCCCCAACAGTGCTTAGTGTCTGTAAATAGGGGACTTAGATCTGGTTCTTTTCGAAAACTGAAATAGGCTAAGACTGTTTGTGGCTGGGTCACTAGGACGCCAGATTGCAGATGGGTACAAATGCGATCGCTTTTTTGCCGCCATTCTTCTACAGACATAGACTGGCGCTTTTGAAGCAGGGATCGGCGTAGTTCTGCTTTGTTCATCTGATCTTCCCTCCGCTTTGATAGGGCGATCATATCAACAAACTATGCTGATAGTGGGTAATCATACCGAGTTGCATTTATAGGTAGTAGATAGGAGCTTGTTTACTCCCATCTCCCCATTCCGTTCAATTGAGCCCTTAAGCAATAAATAATAGGTTAAATAATAGGTTTGAGAGCAACTTGGTATCAGTAATGGGTAATTGGCAACTGGGCTTATTACCCATTACCCATTACCCATTACCTAATCTCTCCTCTAGCAGGTACCAGTTACCTCTAGTAAGCACCGTTATTTTTGGGAAAAATAATAACACCAATGGTTTTCAATATGATCCATAAATCCAGCCAAAAATTCCGGAAACTGACATAGTAAACATCAATTTGCACACGGCGGTGGTAAGGTATGTCATTGCGTCCAGAAACCTGCCATAAGCCAGTAATTCCGGGTCGAATTCTCAAGACTTTATCCATGTGACGCCCGTATTTGGGCAATTCCTCTGGCACTAACGGTCTTGGACCAACCACACTCATCTGTCCGTTGAGTACATTCCAGAACTGAGGAAACTCATCTAAGCTAGTCAGCCGTAGAAATTTTCCAATTCCAGTAATTCGAGGATCATCCTTGAGCTTGTAATTATCCTGAAATTCCTCTCGTATCTGAGGGGATTTTTCGATCATCTCTAGCAACATTTCGTCTGCATTTTCCACCATAGTTCTGAATTTCAGGCAAGCAAAAGGTTTGTAGTCTTTACCCACCCGCTCCTGAACATAAAAAATTGGTCCAGGTGAGCTGATCATAATTAGCAATGCCAGTAGCAGGTAAACGGGAAAAAACGAAATCAGAACTGATAGGGAAAAGGTAACATCAAACAGTCGCTTGGCAAAATTTCCGTCTAAGCGATAGCGAGTCAGATTCTTGTGTATACGACGTGAAGCGAGGGGCTGAAAACCTCGCTTCACGAATGCTCGCAATATCTTGACGGAGTTAAGTTGGCTTTCGGCAGTCATCTCACTCCTTCAATTCACACCACACGTCATAATCATAAAGCTACGAGACACTCGCTATAGCCCATAGCCAGCTCGGATATTTAATTTTTTACCAGAGAAATTAAAACTGGTAGTCTTGATAACACTTTTCCAGAAATGTCAGGTAGCGATCAGCAAAAATGTTGGGGGCAAATTTGGCAGCGTTTAACCGGCTCGCTTCCCGATTAAACTTTCCTGCCAAGGTCTCAAAGGTTTCCATGGCTTCAATCAAAGCCTCTGAGCTTTGGTCTGGAAACAATAGACCTGTACCACTGTCTAAATGTTGCCGAATATCTAGAACTGTTTCTAGTGCCCCACCAGCACCATAGGCAATCACCGGCGTACCACAAGCTTGGGCTTCCACCAGGGCAATGCCGAAATCCTCACAGGCAGCATAGACAAACCCTTTAGCTTTAGCCATATACTGCTCAACCACCTGATTGGGTTGAAATCCCAAAAATTTTACATTCTTGTGAGCCAAGTTGCGAATCCCTGCTAAATCTGAGCCATCACCAATCACCACTAGAGGGTATCCCAGTTGATTAAAAGCTTGAACAATTAAAGATACTTGTTTGTAACTTACTATCCGGGAAACGGTCAGATAAAAATCTTCTTTTTCTTCCTGGAAAGGAAAACGTTCAATATTAACCGGTGGGTAAATCACTTCAGCCCTACGCCG
Organism: Moorena sp. SIO4A1; assembly: GCF_010672065.1. Taxonomy (NCBI): domain Bacteria; kingdom Bacillati; phylum Cyanobacteriota; class Cyanophyceae; order Coleofasciculales; family Coleofasciculaceae; genus Moorena; species Moorena sp. SIO4A1. The sequence continues at coordinate 40,153 of NZ_JAAHHX010000028.1, forward strand.
ATAGCAGCGCCAGATCCGCCGTGCTGTGTGATGAGAGTTGGCAATAAAGTAATCCACCCGATTTGCTGTAATCACGTCCCACTGACGTAACCGATGAAGCAGATAGCGAGTGATCAACCCTGGAAAACCCTGTCCCATAGCACTACTGCGCAAATAATCAAACGTCAAGTCCCAGGCATAACGCATGGGCGTATGGCAGTAGCAGATATGCAGTTGTTGGGGACTAGTAAGGACACCCTTGGCAACAGCATGGGAAGAGGAGAGAATAACATCATACTCCCCTAGTTCCAGCTGTTCAATCGCTAAGGGTAGCAGCGGCAGATATTTCTGAACCCCGTTACGAGCGAAGGGTAAGTTCTGTAGGAAGGTTGTGCCAATAGAACGCTGATATAGATAACTCTGGGGATTGGTTGATTCAAAATCAATCAGGGCGTACAGGTCGGCATCAATGTGTTTGAGTATTTCTTGAACTACCAGTTCCGAGCCACCAGTTGCTTTGGGAGTCAACCACTCATGAACCAAGGCATATTTCATGAGATATCAACGGCAGATTGTTTAAATATACTAATAGCAGTACTTGACAAACGAAACATACCATAGACTTCAATGGTAAATTTACGATAGACCTAGCAGATACGGTATTTTGGGTATTGCCTAAGCAGGATATAAAAATATAGGGTTTTTCAGCTGCGCTCTAGACGGCGATTCTATAGCGCAGTCAGCCCGCCACAAGAAATCTAAACAACCTGTCTGGCAATACAGACGTCGAGGTAATAATAGGGTTTTATTAATTGTTTCAACCCCCTAGTTAGCTGAGCAATAGGTATTAATATCCGCCACTAATTTTGGTTCTGGGGTGGTGGCTTTCTGCAAATTGCTCAAGGCTTCCTCAGCAGCTGAGCGGTCTTGCTTCTTAAAAGCCTCTACAAAGTCGCGAGTCGCCTTGCTGGTATTGCGATACATCTTAATAAAACCAGCTTGATAGTCTTGGAGCTGTTCGTCCTTAACTATTATCGATTCCATGTCTTGAGATGCCCCCTCCATAGCATCAGCTGCCTGGAGCATTGCCTCGGGATCGCTTGATTCTCCACCATTAGTCAGGGTTTTAGCTTCTTCAACTGCCTGGTTCGCCACTTCAATAATCTTCTGACATTCAACTTTTTGGCCACTACAGCTAACGGTCAATAAGCTCATGAGTACACTCACCGTAACAAGGAGGAAGTACCGCGTTGGAAAATGCATTAATGCTCTCCTAATCAGTTTTGGGTACTCTCGTTGTGGTAGCATATTTTTACCATGCTGAAAAGCTTTAGCTTGAATTCCACAACACTCCACTCTTCAATGCACGGCGCTCAGAGTCAGGATAGGGTGAGCGGGTGGGTCTAGGCTGACATTGAGCAATTTATTGTCAATAAACCTGTAAATAATCCCCAAAAGTTTTGAGCGGTTTTGACAGGCGAAAGTATGGTAAAAAAGGGCTTTAGCCTTCTTGTAACCGCACAGCCGTTCGCTGACACCCCATACCCAGTCTCAATAGACAAGCTTGGTGCTTAAATCAAGGGCAAGGAAGGTCAGTGTTCCCCTGTTTCAATAGCTGCAGCAAGCTTTTGCAAGGTTTGTGTGACTTGCTCAAGCTGTTTTAGAGACTCATTTTGAGTTTCTGCCAAGGTTTGCACCGCATCACTGAGAGCAAAAAGCTGGTAGCCTTGTTGTTGAACTTGCTGCCCTTGGTTTTGTACTTGAATGACAAAGTTATCGACCCGGTCAGCTAGACGGTCTATGGTTTCGGTAGTGGCAAGTACTGCCTCTCCGATTTGTCCAACAATTAATTCCAAACGACTGATGCGGTTTTCCACCGTCAGAGACTCTTGTATGGTAGGAGTCGTGTTGTATGTAGTGTTTCCCATTTGAGCTGGTTTATCCACCGGCAACGTTTTCAATCAAACAAACATCAATATCGGCCATCAATATCGGCCATCAATATCGGCGCGAGACAGATAGACATGGAGTATGAAGTCTTGCCTAGTCTGCTATTAAATGGGGTCAGATCCGAATATCCCCTCTTAATTCGCCAAGAGTATTCTATGATTATTGGTTGAACTAGCAAAATTTCAACCCCTTTGACAGAAAACGTTTCCTAGTTTGATCGCACTCACACCAATTTCAAAGTGACGCTTTTCAGCCAATGGCAAGTATAATGCCGGTGTTAAGGCAATTCAGACTGGGGTGATTTACCTGTTGAGAGATTCCTCAAACTGAGCATGTCCCCCCAATTTGAGGGATGTATGCCTATCAAATTACCACAGTTTATCAATTAGCCGAATACGACTAGCCGGATAGGACGTTGAGTTGTCGGATCAAACTTCCACAACAAACAGCTAACGGTCAAAAACTTACAATGGTATTCACTTATGCAACTACTATTTCTAGTCCTGCTATGGGTAGTGCTTGGATTTTTGCTCGCCAAGCTGCTGCTCGAAATCATCCCTAAACAGTATTTCACCTGGCTTGGGGGTTTTTTGGTTTTTGCCATCATTGTCCTGCTGTTTTTCCGCCCAAACAATGCCCTGGTTTCACCGATATGGACAATTCTCTCACTTCCCTTTCAACCATTGGGCTTAGCACTTGTGCTGTGGTTCCTAGGAGCAATGCGAATTAAAGGTGACAATATCTCTAACCCAGGACCTACCTTGATTTGGACAGGATTTTTTGTCTTGCTTGTGGCCAGCACCCCTTTTCTATCTAATCGGCTGGCTCAACTTCTCGGGCCTGGAGTCGTTCAAAACCAACCTGCGGTTCAAATGGCGAAAACAATTGGGTGGCAGGAGGAAACCCTCACTGCATTTGTCCCCAATGGGGAATCAATTCAGCTTACTACTAATGCTAGTCCTTTCCCTAGGGACGCTGTGTTGGCTCAACTTGTTCCACCCAATCAAGCCATTGGCATCCGAGCTTTTATTCCTTCTATCGGAGCCCTTGAGCAGACTACCGGGGTAATTAACACCTTCTTTAGCAATATTTTGTTCCAACTACGAGGAGGACGAGTTACCGGCACAGAAGTTGAATCGCCGACCGCAAGAGATGTTTCTTGACATATAGAGGTGCAACTATTAGCCTTATAGCTATCTAAACCTTGTCAAACACTATTCATTGTTTTACACTGAAATAAGTTAGTAACTTGTTTAACAAGGGAACACTACCGCCCAACGAAGAACTAAAAGCTGATAAGCTGGTCGTAAGTTAAGCGACGTAAAATAATGGACTGAGTGAAGTTACAGTGCGGTTTGAGAGTAGGCCGAGAGCCTCCATCAATAAAATTAGCGCAATGCTTTTGGCATTGCTTTGTCGGCAACAACCATTAGTTTTCACGCTTTGCTATACCATCGTCCTATCTGCTTGTAAGTAGGTTTGTACAGGTTAAATGTTGCACCTGATGTTAACTACCCACATTAACCCGATCGGGTATAGTGTGGGTTTCTGGTTTAATTGGAAGTAAACCGATACCACCCTCAGCTCTCACCTTCAGTAAGGGTCGATGATTTATCCTGATCTGCGGTTCCATTGAGGGTAATTACTCCCCGAATTTTTGGTGAAAGGTTAAGCCTAAAGGAGGGGTATGGTTGAATATTGTAACCAGGACTGGAATTGTATAGTATTGTAACATGCTGAATTCCCGTCTAAAAAAACTGCTGCTTTACCTGCGCCCATACTGGCGACAGTCAGCCCTAGGTATTTTTGCCCTCCTTATTGTCAATGGACTTGGTGTTTATATCCCCTTACTGATCAGGGATACTATTGACAAGTTGAGTCAAACTTTGAGCTTTGACCAAGTCTCTAGCTTTGTGCTGCTTATTTTGATACTCACCTCATTGATGTGGGGGATTCGGATGGTTTCGCGCATCCTATTGTTTGGAGTGGGGCGCAAAGTTGAATTTGACCTGAAGCAGCGGATTTTTAAGCATTTGCTGACATTGGAACCAGCCTATTTTTCTCAGAACACGATAGGTGATTTGATTAACCGAGCCACCAGTGATGTGGATAATATTCGGCGTCTATTGGGGTTTGCAGTTTTGAGTCTGGCGAATACGGTGTTTGCCTACTGTTTGACCCTGCCGGTTATGATTGCCATTGATCCGTGGTTGACGTTCTTAGCATTGGCGGTTTATCCGTTGATGTTGATTATTGTCAAGCTATTTAGTGAGAAACTGCGCAGCCAACAACAAGAAGTCCAGGAGAAACTTTCTAACCTCAGTGAGCTGATTCAGGAAGATATGAGTGGTATCGCCATGATTAAAATCTACGCTCAGGAAGAAAACGAGCGTCGTGCGTTCCATCAGCTCAATCAGCAGCTTTTGGGAGCAAATCTCAATTTGGCAAGAACACGAAACTTTCTGTTTCCGATAGTTGAGGCTCTTACCTACCTCAGCTTACTGGTGCTTTTAAGCATTGGTCCTGGTTCCATTGAATCCGGTGCTATCAGTATTGGTGACTTTGTGGCGCTGATTATTTACACTGAACGTTTAGTCTTCCCCACAGCACTGCTAGGGTTTACCATCACTGCTTATCAACGTGGTGAAGTGAGTATTGATCGTATTGAGTCGATTCTCTTGGCTCAGCCTCGGATTACAAATGCCCCAGATTCGGTTAGCCTGCCAACGCCAGTAAGGGGTAAGCTCAAGGCTGTAAACTTGAGTTACACTTACCCCGGCAGCAAAACTCCTGCCCTGAAAAATGTTAGCTTCACGATTAATGCAGGTGAGACAGTAGCGATTGTGGGAGCCATTGGTTGTGGAAAATCTACCCTGGCTAATGCCTTGCCTCGTTTGCTGGATATTCAAGCTAGTCAACTGTTTTTGGATGGATATGATACTACTAAGCTGCCCTTGCAGGACTTGCGGAATGCGATCGCATATGTTCCTCAAGACAGCTTCTTGTTCAGCACTAGCATTAAAAACAATATCTGCTACGGTATACCAATCAGCGAACACTCAGAGGTAGAATACGCAGCTTCGCAATCCCAAATTCACCCGGAAATTATGAATTTCCCCCAGCAGTACGAAACAATTGTTGGGGAAAGGGGAATAACCCTCTCTGGGGGGCAGCGACAACGTACTGCTTTAGCTAGAGCTCTGCTGATGGATGCACCAGTGCTGATTCTTGATGATGCCCTTTCCAGTGTGGATAATCAGACAGCAACCCAAATTCTGGACAATCTCTCGGAAGGAGTCCAGCGCAAAACTGTAATTTTTATCTCCCATCAACTTTCAGCTGCTGCCAAGGCTGACCGGATTTTGGTCATGGACGCAGGGGAAATTGTCCAAACTGGTTCTCATGGTGAACTTCTACAACAACCTGGTATTTATCGCTTTCTTTGGGAGCAGCACCAATTAGAAGAAGTATTGAAGTAGTTCTTGAATTTAGTTAACTTACCTAATAGCTAACAGCTTATCAACGGGACTGGCCGGATTCGAACCGGCGACCTAGCGCTTCAGATTGGTGTGAGTTTCCCCACTCTCTGGACTATACCTTCACCCTAGGTTAATACCCCTTAAGGTTAATACCCCTTAGGTGGTGGCCGTCTAGTCTCTCCACCTTCCTGCATTTAACCAAGGGCGATGACTCGCACACAGATTCAGGCTTGGCTCGGTATTGCCTTAGAGTACTGAGTAAGCTAAATACCCCTTAGGTTTCACCGAATTTGACCACATTCACTCACGGAATTTCTTCCATGGTGCCCGATTTTTCAGGAGGCGCTTGCTCTATCCAGCTGAGCCACAGCCCCAATCGCAATATACCCGTATATTATCACAAAAGCTGTTAATCAAGCATCGATAGCCATACCTAATCAGGGTTGAATACCCCCGTTAACCCAACTGGTAATAGGTAATGGGTAATCGAACCCAATTTTTACGCAGTTTGTTGGTTGACGCTCTTGCCTAGAAAAGTGGGAACTATAGAACTAATCCCGATTAGCTCCCATATTGGGGAAGAATATGTTCCGGTCATGGCTCGAATGTAGAAAATATTTCTGGTACTGGACTGGGGTTAGCTATTGTCAAAAAATGTGTCGATATCCATGGCGGGACAATTAGTCTAAACAGTGATGTCAGTGTTGGCACTACGTTTACGGTCATGCTGCCTCGTAGAGTATTAGATGCGGATCAACTGCTCAAGGTAACTGGAAAGTCCATTCCTGATTACCAATCTGGATCACATTTCCTGCACTGAGCCAAAAGGGTTGATGGGAGGTAAGCCGCTGTTGGTCCACAAAAGTACCATTGGAACTACCAACATCAATGATTTGATAGCGCACTTTGTCCTGAGGCTCTGGAATTTGGAGAATTTGGGCATGGTTGCGAGAACACATCGCATCTTCTAACACTAGGGTGTTCGTGGGTTCTCTGCCAATGGTGAAAGGATTAGCAGACAAAACAATGATGGTACCGGATGAAGGGTTTACTAAACGCCCCTTGCTTGGTGGGGTAGGATTGGAAAAAAGTACGGTTGGGGCAAGTACTGGTTGATCGCGAATCGGCAGACTGGGTGTGGCGGCTGATTCGTCTGGAATTGTAGCCCTAGGTACTTCTTGATTGACAATGGCGTGTTTAGAGTTAGCTTCTCCACCAGGGAGGATATTGACTTGCTGGATTGGTGGTGGGGAGAGTTCTGGGCGACCAGCATTGGCAATCTGCATTTTTAGGACGGCTTCATGTTCTGCTTCCTGTCGAGCACTCATCCCTTCGACTTGACGAATTATCCCCCGTGTGTTAGGAAAGCTGATGTCACTGACTCGCACATCTTCGATGGAAAAGCCTACGGTATAGTAAACGTCAACATGGTCGAGAACGTATTGTCGGACTTCTACTCGTCCCTGATTGGTTAACTGTTCCATCCTCAGGTGACTAATTGCTACTCCTAAACTATCTTTAACGGCACTAGTTAGGGCAGCAATGGGGTCAGATATTTCTAGGGCAACTCGTTTGGCATCTACGACTTGATACATTACATTCAAAGAGACATTGACAAGATACTGATCCCGGGATAGAAAGTCTCCCTGAGAGGTAATGGGCAAGTGCCGGAGTTTGCTGTCTACTAGGAGCAGTTCACATTTTTCTAGCCAGGGTAGGGCAAAGCTGACATGACGCCCTGGTTTCCATACCCGCACACACCGACCATTTTTGACAAATAAAGCGATATAGCCTGCCCCGATAAAGTCCATGCTCCACCCTGCCCAACGGTCTGGGGTCAGGGTTTGAATCAGTGGGGGTGAGTTACCAGACATTAGATTTTGTTTAGAGGAGTGATGGGGGTAGTGCTTTTTTTAGCATTCCGCCGACAGGATGGTCCGATGGAATGCTGCCTGATCAATAGGTAGATGAATGTGGGACAGGGATTTACTGAAACTGACTGAATCAATTATAGCGCTACGCGCAAGTCAGAAGTTAGAAGTCAGAAGTCAAAAGGCAAAAGTGGGGAGGGTGGGAAGTGTGGGGAGAGGGGGAGATGGGGAGATCTCACAGGGGTTCCCACCACAAATCATTTTTGCGATCGCGTAGCGTGACCGTAGGTCAATCGCACTTTTATAATTTATAAATTCTAATTTAGAATTAGTTCAGTCTTCAGTCTCCATTCTTCAGTCTCCATTCTTCAGTCTCCATTCTTCATTCTTCAGTCTCCATTCTTCATTCTTCATTCTCCATTCTTCATTCTTCATTCTTCATTCTTCATTTTGCCGATTCCCGATTTCTTAATAAAAAAAATTTCTAAACCCCTTGACAAACGATTAACTTATTGATAAATTAATAGTGTCCACAAAATCAATCCATAATTTCAGATGAGTAACAATTTTCCTCCTTCCGACAACCAAAGTCCTAAACCCAAGAAAGCCAAGCTCTTTTTGATCGGTTCTCCTGAAAAGGTTCGCAAAACAATTAATGCCATTTATTCCCTTAAGTATGCGGAACCAGACGAGTGGAGCACTCCGGAGCCGACGGGAAAACCTGGTGAGGTTATGACCTTTTTGATTCGATATTTTTACGTAGATTAAGATAGGATTTTGCCAGGGTTGCCCCCTGGCAAATCAGGACTGGCGAAGGATGTTTTGTGGAGGAATATGAAGCAGCATCAAGCAAAATGAGTTGGAATGTTATTGCTTTCCAGTAGTTGCTGACTAACTCGGGAATCATGTCATAGTTGATCTGAAATTATCGATAGTTGAGTGCAGCTCAGCTGTATTTGTGGAACGTTAAAGTACAGAATTCGGTCAAGGATTGGGGTTAACCCAAACTTGACCGATTTTTTTTTAGGGAGATAGGGAGATAGTGCAGTGTGTTCGCGTAGCGTGACCTATGGTCAATGGCGAAGCGCTAGCTTTTTGGGCTAATCGCCTATCTTGTATGGTGCGTTAAAAAGTGTAGCGCACCTGTTTTGCTATCAGTAATGCGTTCGCGTAGCGGCTCGTACCGAGCATCGCGTAGCAGCTCGTACCGAGCATCGCTTTCTCAACAAACACACTGAAACGGCTACAAGTTAGGTTAAAAAAGGGTTTTGAGCTTTGAAGTGGGGTTAATGGGGTGAGTTGAGATCAAAAAATTGGTGCTAACTCGAAAAATTCCAAAATTGGGTTTTGAGATCGTCTTAAGGGTGTAGAGACAAAAGACAGAGAATAAAAACTTTGTCCAATGTCGAAACCTGAAAAGGTATTCCATCGTAAACGTCAAATCATTAAGGAAAAGAAATCCCTCATGGCAACTAACACTATCAATTCTAACTCTGTACTAGCTAATGGTTCTCAAGTAACTAGTCAGGCTAACGCTGCTTACGTCACCCACCTACCAGTTTTGAAAAAGGGAACAGCCGGTGAAGCTGTCCGCTTTCTCCAGCAGTTCTTAAATTGCTACACGGGCTATTATTTGGTTCTTGACGGACAGTTTGGCTCCCAAACAGAACAGGCAGTAAGGGATTTCCAAAGCAACTACAACTACTTCGACAAATCTAATCCTGACTACTTGATTGTAGATGGGATTGTCGGGAAAGAAACCTATCGTGCCATCGGTAATATGTTTTGCTAAAGATCCCAAATTAGTGCGTTCGCGTAGACGGTAAATCGCGAAGCGCTCTTTGGACTAATGCCTGATCTTGTCGGGTGCGTTAACAACGTGTAACGCACCTTTTTTGCTATCAGTAATGGGTTCGGGTAGCGGCTCCGAGCTTTTTCCCCCAACACACTGAAACGGCTAAAAGTTAGGTTTTAAAAGGGTTTTGGGCTTTGAAATGGGTTTGAATGGCGTGAGTCGATATCAAAAAATTGGTGCTAACTCGAAAAATTCCAAAATAGGGTTTTGAGATCGTCTTAAGGGTGTAGAGACAAAAGACAGAGAATAAAAACTTTGTCCAATGTCGAAACCTGAAAAGGTATTCCATCGTAAACGTCAAATCATTAAGGAAAAGAAATCCATCATGCTAACTAACACTATCAATTCTAAATCTGCACTAGCTAATGGTTCTGCACTAGCTAATGGTTCTGCACCAGCTAATGGTTCTGCACTAGCTAATGGTTCTGAAGTAACTAGTCAGGCTAACGCTGCTTACGTCACCCACCTACCAGTTTTGAAAAAGGGAAAAGCCGGTGAAGCTGTCCGCTTTCTCCAGCAGTTATTAATTTGCTACATGGGCTATTCTTTGGTTTTTGACGGACAGTTTGGCCCCCAAACAGAACAGGCAGTAAGGAATTTCCAAAGCGACTACAACTACCAGGGCAAATCTAATCCTGACTACTTGATTGTAGATGGGATTGTCGGGAAAGAAACCTATCGTGCCATCGGTAATATGTTTTGCTAAAGATCCCGAATTAGTAGGGATATAGCACAGGGCGGTGAACTCAGCCCCTGCTCACCGCCCGTTACAATCATCTGATCACTGGTGACTGGTCACTGAATTACTCCCAACTCAACCCAAAATGCCTCGCCGCATCCTGGCAATTAAGGCGGTATCATCTGAAGAGCAGGTCATAATTCTACAATAAATTCTTGACCAAAATAAAGTCCTAAACCTAAACAATTTCAAAATATATAATATCTAACTACCGACCAAACTCCCTCAAGTTTACCTCTGAACAGCCCCCGTTAAGGGGGTTTTTTGATGCTAACAGAATCCCAGGAAGTCCCGACCGGCTATTTGGTCTATACAGCTCGTTACTGTTAGTAATTAATCCAATTTAGCCTTATCTTGTACTCTCTGTAACAAATACAAGGGCAGGGATATAGCCTCGGTTGCACCAGGGGTAAATTGTCCCTGGTGCATCTCATATTTGTAAAAAATAAGGGGCGGGGGCGCGGGAAGTGTGGGAATTTTTGCCTAATTTCATCCATTGAGATGCACCCAATTGTCCCTGACACTGAAACGGCTACAAGTTAGATTGCAAGAGGGGTTTGAGAGGTCAAGTAGGTTTAATGGGGTGAGTCGATCGACAAAAATTGGTGCTAACTCGAAAAATTCCAAAATAGGGTTTTGATATCGTCTTAAAGGTGTAGAGACAAAAGACAGAAAATAAAAACTTTGTCCAATGTCGAAACCTGACAAGGTATTCCATCGTAAACGTCAAATCATCAAGGAAAAGAAATCAATCATGGGAACTAACACTATCAATTCTAACTCTGTACTAGCTAATGGTTCTGCACTAGCTAATGGTTTGGCACTAGCTAATGGTTCTGAAGTAACTAGTCAGGCTAACGCTGCTTACGTCACCCACCTACCAGTTTTGAAAAAGGGAAAAGCCGGTCAAGCTGTCCGCTTTCTCCAGCAGTTCTTAAATTGCTACATGGGCTATTATTTGGTTATTGACGGACAGTTTGGCTCCCAAACAGAACAGGTAGTAATGAAGTTCCAAAGCGACTACAACGAAACCCTCTACGAATCTGATCCTAACCACTTGATTGTTGATGGGATTGTCAGTAAAAAAACCTATCGTGCCATCGATGATATCTTGACTCTACGGTCATGCTAAATAAACACTTTGGCAAAGGGACTGAGGCCGTGGGCCACGCGGGGCGCGTTCGGAGCAGGGGAAAGAGGCCGTATTCAGAAAATTTTGCTAGTTAAATAGCCTAAGAACCCTTGTACCGTAAGCTTTCTGAGTTTTTTAACTGTCGGTTTAGCATAAAAGGTACTGAAGAAGCAATATCTTTTGCTAAAGATCCCAAATTAGTGCGTTCCCGTAGCGTGACCTACGGTCAATCGCGAAGCACTGCCCTTTGGGCTAATCCCTGATCTTGTCGGGTGCGTTAACCAAGTGTAACGCACCTCTTTAACTATCAGTAATACTTTCCCATAGCAGCTCTTTGCTGAGCATCGCTTATCCTAGGGTTAACACTCCCATGGGAAAATCCACAACTAAACGCTTTGTTCGTAACCACAAAACACCTAAAAGACTATTCACCAGTTGATCTCCTCCGGGTGCATCTCATTTTTGTTGTTTGACAAGGTGGTGCGTTACGGGGCGGGCTGTCTAAACCCTGGCGCTTGAGCGGAAAATGAGGCCCCCCTAACACACCCTACGCAACTTTTTTACAAATATGAGATGCACCCTCTCCTCCTAACACTTCAACCGTAAACTCCTCTTCCTCAATAACCACCTTTCCCTCATATAGCGTTTGTATTTGAGATGTGAACATAGGATTGATATCTCAAGGGAACAGGGAACAGGGAACAGGGAACAGTAGTCAAGATATCCGAGCAGTTTTTGGTATTATGATAAATCATCAGTAAACCCTGTATCTAACAGTGCCATTACGGCAAAAATCTCTCCATCATCAGACATCAAGCCAATTTCAAAAAACAACTCTCCTCGACTATTACGGCGGTTTGCATAACTATCAGGTACACAGGATTGTTTTCCTTCTTCCCTCTTCCCTCACTTCCCCTCCTGGGAGGGGTTAGGGGTGGGTTACTCTTCCCTGCTCCCTGCTCCCTGCTCCCTGCTCCCTGCTCCCTAAAAAACCAGAACTTTGTACCTAAATGAATTGCAAACCGCTTTAAATTCACCTTGGATCATATTATACCACAAGTTCCCGTTTCATTAATTCGCATAATAATACACTTTTTACCTGGATGTTGAGAACGGTATTTTGCCAGTGCTACCTTTTCATCTTCATCGATAAAATACTCCCCACTATCAGGTTCAATAATAATAAACCAATCATAATGCTCTTGAATCAATACGGTGCGTTACATTTCATGCTTCGCACCCTACAACTTACATAACGCTCCATAAACTAGCCAATTATTCGGGTATAGATGATCAGCTTTCTCAATAACTTCAACCGCCCTTTTATTTTCACCCCTATCAGACAAAAACCGGGAATAATAACACCAGCCATGAGGATTATTTGGGTACTCCTCAGTAAACTGCTTCAATATAGCCACGCTTTTTGCCGACTCTCCTCGCAACCGATAATAGTCAGCCTGCAACTTATGAGCATCAGCGGAGTGGGGAGCCAGTTTCAATACAGCATTAACTATCTTTTTAGTCTGCTTCCCTTCCTTACCCAATACTAATTTCATCCGGCAACGATAGGCCAAGCGTCGTTTTAAAACTGAGTAATCACCAGGGGCTAACTCTTCTGCTCTACTTAACCTCAACTCTGCTGACTGAAAATCACCCAGTATTAGGAGTGCATCATAACTGTGAATCATAGCAACAATATCATCTGGCTGAAGTAACAAGATTTGCTCAAAAGCTTTCAAAGCAGCGTGAGCATGATCCAGTTCCATCTCAACCCGCCCCAATGCCAGCCAGTGAGACGGATTTTCTGGCTCAGAAGATGCGGCTGTCTCAAAGGCTTTTACTGCTTTCTCTGGCTGACGGCGACAGACCTCTATCAAACCCCGGATATGATGCCCAGTAGCAACATTACTGGATAATGGCAAAGCACTCTCATAAACCTCAATTGCCTTAGCCACCTCTCCCATCAACTGTAAAAGTTTCCCCAGTTTCAACCTTACCTGAATTAATTGAGATTGCCGCTCAATAACTTGGTCATACTCCTTAACAGCCTGCTCCCAGTTTCCACTTTCATAGAGTAAATCAGCCAATTCCAACCGTTTTTTCCATCCAGAGGGATACTGCTGCACATAGTTAGTTAAGGTTTTCAACTTCTGCTGTTTTCGGGTGGTTTTTTTATCTAATAACAGTTGTACATTTAACTCGACCTTTGAAGACTGAGATAAGGTTACCAAACAGGGGTTAGTGTTTCTAGACATATCGCTGTTATCGCATAATTTATTTTATCATTAATTTGCTCAAAATGGCACTCTTTTGTCTTCGCATTTTGAGATGGAATCACGGATTGTTTAGTTTTAAATTCATCCCAAATCTCATCCTTGTCAATCTCTTTTAACAAGGGGGAAGAATCATCTATTCCTGATAGATACCGCTTCAACTGCTTTTCCATAATTGCTCGCCCCTTTTGAATGCGTTTGTAAACGTTATCCACCGAGAGAGCAAGTTTTTTGGCAATGTCTGGGTAGGGTATATCTTGGTAAAAATGCAGCACAAAAGGCTCTCGCAGTTGGGGAGACAGAGCCTCTATTTCACGGCGGATGTACATTCGTAACTCGCGACGGAGAATAGCTGACTCAGGAGAGTACTCACTAGAAGCTAATGTCTGGTGTTCTCCCACTGCCATTTCTTCAATGCTCTCCATACCGATTGCACCTCTCTGGCGTTTTCGATGCAGATCTACGCAGAGGTTATGAGTCATTCGAGTTAGCCATGCTTTGGGATTAGTAATTTTTTCGGCGTGGTGTGGTAGTTTCTCCCACGCCTTGATTCTGGCCAGACTTAATGCTTCTTCAGCATTGGTGCGATCGCCTCCCATCCAAGTTACGCACCGACCGTAAAGATAGTCTTGATTGACCAGCCATAACTGCCAAAAGGCAGTGCGATCGCCAAGAGATATACTTTTTAATAGATTAATCTCGTCTAATTTTGTTTCTGTTTTCATTTTTTTGAAGAAAATTGAGTGAACTCTAAGTAGTCGTACAAAATTAGGTTTAACTGTCGAGATAGGGAACAGGGAGCAGGGAGCAGGGAGCAGGGAGCAGGTAAGAGTAACCCACCCCTAACCCCTCCCAGGAGGGCAGGGCTGTTTCATTCTCGCAAAAAATAGATGGGGAGATGGGGAGATGGGGAGATGGGGAGAATTTTGGACTAATACTCGGGATTTTGGGCAAATTTATCGTTCCCTTACACCAAGGCCGTTAACAAATTGTTAGTGATTTGAGTTGATTGAAGGCGGTTAATTCGTAAGATTTTAATGACTAAATTTGGGCATTTTTCGGTAAATTTTAGTTTATTTCCCTATCCCCCTATCCCCCTATCCCCCTATCTCCAATAATCGTTAACTTACTAAAGTTTGAAACAGCCCTGCTCCCAGGAGGGGAAGTGAGGGAAGAGGTAAAAAATAATGTGTACCTCATAGCTATGAAAAACCCTGTATATATTAATTTTGATACTGCATCAGTTGTTTTTGTTTAGCGTAAATGCTTTTCAGGTGCTTCTTAACAGTATTGATGCTGATATATAGCTGCTGTGCAATTTCTTCGTAAGTTAAGTTGGCTTTTTTAAGTAACCATACTTCCTTCTCCCGGTGACTTAAGCCATATTTAATAGCATCAGTGATAGCGGAATTTTGGGTAGATTGATGTTTATCTTCTAGGGTGACTAACAGATAATGATTTCGGGATAACTCTAACGTTAACCATCTAACCCTAACCCGAAAGTTAACTGACTTATTCACTTGAATTTCAGCTTCGATAATTAGTTTGAGATCGCTAAACAACTCACGACTATCAATTAATGATTCGCAAACTCGCCAAATTGGCTGAGGGATAGAGTTTATCGGTGACTTACCTTGAGAGATTTGAGAGCACATTCGACGTCCACACTCATTGGCATGAAACAACTCTTGGTTAGTAGTTATAATCAGCACCCCATCAACAAAGCCTTCAATAATTGCTTTGAGCAGTAATGGCAAACCTTCTTCTGAATCTAACTCTGGCTTACTGCTTTCGGGTTTAGTCGCTTCTACTTTGATTGATTGTGGTAAACTACAATAGTGTTTAAAGTGTTTGACATAATCTAGTTTTTTATCCGGTTTATGAAGCTCATATGTGCTTGAACAAACTTGGCTTAACTCAATATTAATGGGTTTTGTAAAGAGTTTTTGATTAGTCATGGTGAACCTTGATTATGAGAAATTAATTGGGCTTATTCCAAATGCAATTGATCAACTAATTGGTTGTTTTACGTTTTCCATTTAGCGATCAAATTATTTCTATTTTTAGCACCCCACTGGCGCTGCTGAAATTATTTCCAAAGATAAATTCGCTGTAATCAGCTAGGTTATCTAGTCCAAGGAAGTTGAGCCAAATTTCTAACAATAGCCATAACGTTGTTCTTGCCAACAGTTTTTTAGAGAGCACATTCATGGTTTTATTTAGGATAAAATTCCTAGAATATATAGCAGTTTTGAATTGGGTGAGGTACTTTCCTCCTTTGGCCGACTCCATCGCTATTGCCTTTTGCCTTCCCCCCTTCCGGGCGGGGGGTTAGGGGGGATTCCTTTTGCCTTAAATTGCTATATATTCATCAAACCCCACTGCATACTGACTTACCGCCTGAGATGATCTGACTTGTGACTAAATTGTGAAGAATTTGTGACTGAATTTTCCTTTGTCAATGGTATAATCCCTACAGTCATGATCAAATGAGCCATGCCTAGGTCGCTCAAAGTCCGTCAGGAATGCATTGAAAAAGTTAAACTGGCAGTCAGGCGTAACGGTTTTCCGAGCCAGAGGGCTTTGGCGGAAGATGTCGGGTTTGCCTTAGCCACAGTCAGCAACTTCCTGACCGGTAAACCCGTTGACTATATTACTTTTGAAGAACTTTCTCAGAAATTGGCACTGGAATGGAGAGCCATTGCCAATTTGGATTTTGACCCGCCATCCCAGGCTGTAGATGATCTGTCATCCCAGACTGTAGATCAAAAGCCACAAATCAGAAGCTCTAGCAAACGCCAAGACTTGGGAGAAGCAATTGATGTTACCAATTTCTACGGGCGCAAGGAAGAATTAGCCACACTCAAACAATGGATTATTAATGACCATTGCCGACTGATTACCTTAATTGGCATGGGTGGAATTGGTAAAACAACTTTGTCTGTCAAGTTAGCCCAGGGTCTACAATCGGAATTTCAGTACCTGATTTGGCGAAGTTTGCGTAATGCGCCACCCATTCACGAGCTTTTGACGGACCTGATTGGGTTTTTGTCCGATCAGCAAGACACCACTTTACCAGAAAGCTTAGATGGTAAAATCTCCTGTTTAATCGAATATCTGCGGGCAGAGCGTTGTTTGTTCATCTTAGATAATGTAGAGTCAATTCTATCCCCTGACCAACGGGCAGGAGCCTATCGCCCAGGATATGAAGGCTATGGGCAACTCCTCAGAAGCTGGGGCGAGACTAACCATCAAAGTTGTCTGGTGTTGACCAGTCGGGAGAAACCCAGAGAAATTAGAAACAAAGAAGGTGTAAACGCTCCGATTCGTTCCCTGAGGTTACCTGGCTTAACCGAGGGAGAAGGGAAGAAAATTCTCGCGGAAAAAGGCTTTTCTGTCTCAAAAGACGAATGTCAAGCACTGGTAGAGTTTTATGCAGGCAATCCTTTAGCATTGAAGATTGTTGCCACGACAATTTATGAGTTGTTTGACGGCGATGTGGCTCAGTTTTTAGAAGAAGGCACTATTGTCTTTGGTGATATTTCCGATTTAATGGACCAGCAGTTTAATCGCTTGTCAACTTTAGAACAACAGGTGATGTACTGGCTGACCATTAATCGAGAATGGGTCTCATTTAAGGAGCTACAAAGGGACATTATTCCGGCTGTTTCATTCAAACATTTATTAGAAACCTTAGAATCTCTACAATTGCGCTCAATGATTGAGAAGACTTCGGGAAAATTTACTCAACAACCCGTGGTGATGGAGTATGTCAGCGATCGCTTAATTGAACAGATTTTCTGCGAAATTCAAACGGTAGAAATAGCACTATTGGAGCGCTGTGCCTTAATCAAAGCCCAAGCCAAAGATTATCTGAGAAATGCCCAAATTCAGCTGATTCTCAAACCGATTACCGAGCAACTACTCAACCTGCTTGGTCTCCCAGAAAATGTCCAAAACTATTTGAATCAAATTTTATCAAAACTGAAGTCTTTTCCCCCTCGAAAACCCGGATATGCCGGGGGCAATGTTCTCAATTTACTCTGGCAGCTTAATCTTGACCTGAGTGGCTATGATTTTTCTAACTTAACGGTTTGGCAAGCTTACCTACAGGGCATGAATTTGCATCGAGTCAACTTCGCCAATGCCGATTTAAGTAAGTCGGCTTTGACTCGCACCTTAGGGGGGGTTTTATCAGCGACCTTTAGCCCAGATGGGAAACTCCTGGCAACTAGTGTTGATAATGAGATTTGGTTGTGGGACGTTGCCAACATTAAACAAATTATTACCTGCAATGGTCACAAGGCTTGGGTGCAATCCCTGGCTGTTAGTCCAGAGGGAGAAATTTTAGCCAGTGGTAGTAACGACCAAACGATCAGGTTGTGGAATGTCCAGACCGGGCAATGTCTGAAAACATTGCGAGGTCATACCAGTTGGGTGCAATCCCTAGGGTTTAGTCCAGACGGGGAAATGTTAGCCAGTGGTAGCCATGACCAAACGGTAAAGCTGTGGAATGTTCACACTGGAAAATGTCTGCAAACCTTGTCAGGCCATAGCAATCCGGTATTTTTTACTACCTTCAGTCCCAATGGACAAAGGTTGGTCACTGGGGCTGAAGACCAAACTGTGAGAGTCTGGGATGTCAACACTGGTTCTTGCCTGCAAGTCCTAGAAATCCCGATCAATTGGGTATTATCGATTGCCCTTAGCCCAGATGGACAAACATTGGTAACTGGAAGTGATGGCACAACGGTAAAATTTTGGGATTTAGCCAGTGGTGAGTGTATCAAAACCTTACCAGACTACAACAGTTATGTGTGGTCAGTTGCTTTCAGCCCAGATGGTAAAACACTGGTGACCGGTAGTGAGGATACAACGGTTAAAATCTGGGAGGTGGAAACCGGGAAATGTCTCCAAACGTTGCACAAGTATAGCAATTCCCCTTTAGGTAATAGCTACGCTTCACGGATTTGGTTGGTTGCTGTTAATCCGGATGGTCAAACCTTGCTGAGTGTGAGTGAAAACCAAACCATGAAGTTATGGGATATCCACACCGGACAATGTTTAAGAACAGTGGAGGGGTATAGTAATTGGATCTTATCCGTTGCTTTTAGTCCAGATGGTCAAATGTTGGCCAGTAGTAGCGAAGACCAACGGGTAAGATTGTGGGATATTGATACGGGGCAATGTCTACAAACGTTGTCAGGACATACTAATCTAGTCTCATCAGTCACTTTTGCTCCCAAAGACCATCAGATTCTGGCCAGTAGCAGTGACGACACAACTATCAAACTTTGGGATGCAAATACAGGAGAGTGTTTGCAAACACTGTGGGGACACGATAGTTGGGTGCATTCGGTCAGCTTCAGTCCAGAGGGAGAAATTTTAGCCAGTGCCAGTCGTGACCAAACGGTAAAGCTTTGGGATTGGCATACAGGAGAATGTCTGCACACCTTAGAAGGGCATATTCAGCACGTCTTAACCATTAGTTTCAGTCCCTGCGGTAAAATCCTAGCCAGTGGTAGCCATGACAACACGATCAAACTTTGGGATGTCAGTACGGGAACCTGTCTACAAACATTGCCAGGTCACGAGGATTGGGTTTTATCGGTTGTGTTCAGTCCCGGTGCCAATCTGCTGGCCAGTGCCAGTGGAGACCAGACGATTAAACTGTGGGATGTTGAAACGGGGCAATGTCTACAAACCTTATCCGGTAACACATCTCGAGTCAGAACAATTGCCTTTAGTCCAGATGGCAAGAGTTTAGCCAGTGGCAGTGATGACCAGACTGTTCAACTGTGGGATATCAGTACAGGTACTGTTCTCAAACTATTTCAGGGACACCACAAAGCAGTCCGGTCAATTGCCTTTAGTCCTAATCGTCCTGTGTTAGTGAGTAGCAGCGAAGATGAAACCATTAAGCTTTGGAATCTTGACACCGGTGAATGTATAAAAACCCTGAGAATTGATCGACCCTATGAAGGGATGAATATTAAAAACGCCATTGGTTTAACCAAACCTCAGAAAAACACGTTAAAAGCTCTAGGTGCAGTAGATAAAGAGTGAAGCCTGGCACCGCAATGGTTCTAGCTCCCTTGACAAATAAGCTTATAATATGCTATTATAGAAGTATAATTTATGATCATAAAGCAAGCTAAGGGCAAGAAAAATTAAGCCAAAATGTGATCTACCCAAATGTGATTTAGATCAAGGGTTATGACCATAGTAAGCCTTGATTATATGCACTATTGTGCTTATTTATCACTCTTTTGAAGAAGAATTTATTGAGTCTTGTCCTTGCCCTGTATCATAACAATTGAGGTCCATAAAAGTGGCTATGGAAAATACAGAATCTAACCAAAATTATGAAGAGCAAGTAGTAGAAAATACATCTGGCGATACTAACCCCTTAGGGGACGATCGCTCCGACTCTCAGGAAACAGTAACAACTCCTGAAGAAACTGAAGTAAAAGCTGGATCGAGTGATGAAAATGTCGAAACAGATAATAAAGACACTAAAGAAATTACTGCACCAGAATCTAATACAACTACTAGTGAGCGTTCTCCAGGAAAAACCGATAGAGGTTTATAATCCAGGAGTTCTATTCTTGGGCGAGAATTGACCAACTCAGCGATCCCCCCTAACCCCCCTTAACTAAGGGGGGAATTAGATAAAAAAGTGCTCCTGATGAAGGTATAATTAGATAAAAAAGTGCTCCTGATGAAGGATAGAATTAGATAAAAAAGTGCTCCTGATGAAGGATAGAATTAGATAAAAAAGTGCTCCTTAATAAGGGTAATTTAGGGGGTTATAAATCAGGAATTAACAAAAATGTAACTCCTTCAATAAGTATTAAGAGAATGGCATGACCAACAATATATATGCGCTGCTGGTAGCTATTGATGAATATCCCAGTCCTGTTCCTTCTTTGAATGGCTGTGTCAATGACATCCTAGAAATACAGGAATATTTGCAAGGGCGGGTCGCTGCAGATGGAGATAAACTTCACATCCGCACACTCTTGAATCAAGATGCTACCCGTCAGGCAGTTATTGATGGTTTTCGGGAGCATTTGTGTCAAGCTAGCAGTGAAGATGTTGCTTTCTTTTACTACGCGGGACATGGTTCTCAAGAGCAAGCCCCACAAGAGTTTTGGGCAATAGAGCCAGACAGATTAGATGAAACATTAGTCTGTTATGACAGTCGCACTGAAGGGGGTTGGGACTTGGCAGATAAGGAGTTAGCCAAGCTAATTTCTGAGGTAGACCAGAACAACCCCCACACTGTTATTATTTTAGACTGCTGTCACTCTGGTGCTGCCACCCGTGGCGAACTAGAAGCAGAAACAGCAATTCGTAAAACTTCCACCGACAAACGTCAGCGACCCTGGGATAGTTTTATTTTCTCCTTGAGTGAAACTGAAAAATTATCAGCTGCCCTCAGCCCGGAAAAAAATCCTAGTGGTTGGAGTTTCCCCACAGGAAAACATATCGTCCTAGCCGCTTGTCGAGATAGTGAGACGGCGAAAGAATACAACAGCAATGGGCAATCAAGAGGTGCGTTTTCTTACTTTTTGCTGGATACCTTGAAGAAATCCAATGGTAGCCTGACTTATCGGGATTTATTCAAGCGTGCCAATGCCCTAGTCCGCAGTAATATCAACGCCCAATCTCCCCAAATCGAAGCTACGGAGTTGAGTGATTTAGACCAACCTTTTCTCGGCGGTGCGATCGCTAACCATACACCCTACTTTACTGTCTGCTATGACAAAAACCAGGACTGGGTGATTGATGGTGGTGCGGTTCACGGCATTTCTCAACCTGTTGGGAATGACACCACAATACTGGCCTTGTTTCCCTTTGACACCCCCACAGAGGAACTTCGCCAACTCTCAACGGCAGTAGGTGAGGCAAAAATTGTCGAAGTAATGCCCCAGCTGAGTAAAGTTCAAATTAGTGGTATTGGGGATTTAGATCCCGAAATGACCTGGAAAGCAGTAATCACTAGTCTGCCCTTGCCACCGAAAGGGGTTTTATTGTCAGGAGAACCAGCTGGTGTAGAATTAGCCCGTAGCACCCTGCTCAACACGGCTCACAATCAGCCTTCCCTGTATGTTCGGGAAGTGGCAACCCCTGAAGCTGCCGATTTTAAGTTACTGGCTCGTGACGGTAACTATTTAATTACACAACCAGCGGATGACCGTCCTCTAGTGGCTGCCATTTCAGGTTACACCGATGCCACTGCCTTGCAGGCGATTCAGCGATTAGAACATATCACCCGTTGGCTGAATATCACTGAACTGGCCAGCCCAGCCACCAGCCGCATTCGCCCCGATGCTGTGCAAATGTTGATTTACCAGCAGGATGGGACGCTTTTGCTAGATACTGACATTCGCCTGGAATATCAACAGGAAAATGGCAGGTGGCGATCGCCCACATTGAAAATTAAGCTGAAAAACACCAGTAATGAGCCGCTTTATTGCGCTCTGCTGGTTTTAACCGACTTTTACGCCGTCGGTGCTGGGTTGTTAGATGGCGGTGGGATTTGGCTGCAACCAAGGGGGCAAGAGGGAGATGAAGCCTGGGTTAATCGCGGAAATCCTATTTGTCCTACGGTTCCCAAACAACTATGGCAAAAAGCGGGGATTACGGAAGTTAAAGATATTCTAAAACTGATTATCTGTTCGACGGAATTTGATGCTACTTTGCTCGAACAACCAAAACTTGACGTACCTCAACGTCCCGTGCCTACACCCCATCGCGGTAATGGTACCCTCAACCGCCTAATGCAAAGGATTCCAGCTCGTGACCTCCCCAACACAAAAGACGATCAAATCTATGATGACTGGTTAACTAGCCAAATTAGCATTACTACCGTGCGTCCTCTACACACTACTCCAATTCCCACAGGGGACGACTATGTCTTTCTGGGAGTAGGTTCCGCCCTATACGCCCATTCCGAATTGAGAGCTAAGGCACGTCTAACCACTCTCACCCAATCAACTAGGGATTTAGGTAATCATATCTTACCACCGATACTGCGGGAAAACCATCCGGGAATTGAGTCCTTTGACTTTACTAGCAGTCGGGGAACGGATCCTGGTTTAAGCGCGCTGGAATTAACTGAGGTGGAAAATCCGTCAGCCGTTACACCCAAAAATCCCCTGAAACTTATTGTTGATCGACCCCTTGCTTGTGATGAACAACTGTTACCGATTAGCTACGATGGGGAGTTTTTCCTGCCTTTGGGACGGGCTCGGTCTACCCCGGAGGGCAAAACGGAAATTTTACTGGAACGGTTAACAGAACCAATTAGTGAAGGTAGCCGCAGCTTGGGGGGTTCGATCCGAATTTTCTTCCAAAAAGTAGTGTCTCAACAACTGGGGCTAGAGTTTAATTACCCAATTTTGGCAGCAGCGGATGTCACTGCCTCTGGAGTGGTCAACTATACAGTCAACTATACAACAGAGGTTGAACAAGTCAAGTCGCGGGTTGCCGAAGCCCAACGCATAGTCCTCTACATACACGGTATTCTTGGTGATACCGAGAGCTTGCTGCCCAGCCTTCGCTCCGCCCAGGTTGAGGTGGATGGAACACAAAAACCCCTGGCGGAATTGTATGACCTGGTACTCACCTATGATTATGAGAGTTTAAATACCTCAATTGTAGAGAATGCTAAATTGCTGAAGCAGAGACTACAAGCTGTAGGGTTAGGGGAGAACCACGGTAAAATTTTTCACATTGTCGCCCACTCCATGGGAGGGTTGGTTTCTCGTTGGTTTATTGAACGAGAAGGAGGTAATCAGGTAGTTGGGCATTTAATTATGCTAGGTACACCCAATGCTGGTTCCCCTTGGTCTACGGTTCAAGATTGGGCATTAGCTACCTTAAGTATCGGTTTAAATGGGCTGTCAAAATTTACTTGGCCAGTACCAGTGATGGGGATGTTGCTTAAGGCTATTAACCAGTTTGCTGATGAGATTGAAACTATTGATATTTCCCTAAACCAGATGCATCCCACTTCTGAGTTCTTGGAACAATTAGCAGCAAGTCCCGACCCCAAAGTACCTTACTCAATTATTGCTGGTAATACATCTATTATTCCTGCCGCCCTGACAGCAGAGGCCAATCAAACGTCTAGGGCGTGTTTTCAAAGTTTTCCGCAAGATTATGATCCCCCCCAGCCCCCCTTAAAAAAGGGGGAGCCATACTCAAAGTCCCCCTTTTTTAAGGGGGATTTAGGGGGATCTCAGAGTTTGAAGACACGCCCTAGTCCCTTGCAACGACTAATGCAGAAGTTATTTGATAAAGCTGTAGCTCTGGCTTTCTTTGAGCAACCAAATGATATCGCTGTTACAGTACAAAGTATAAAAAGCTTAGGTTCAAACCGGACTCCACAACCGAAAATTCAGGAAATCGGCTGCGATCACCTGGTTTACTTTACTGAACCAGTGGGGTTAACTGCCCTCTCCAAGGCAGTGATTCAAGCCCTAGAAAACACAAAAGATATTACTAATAATTCTTCAGGGAACAAAGCACTGAAATGGTGGATTATTGGGGTTGTTGGGGTATTAGTAGCAGCTAGTATTGGTTGGTTGATAGTAAAGTCATCCAATAATAGCCAACGGAGCAATCAATCTCAACCCCGCGAGAATCTAGGTCAATGATGCGTAAGCGGTCAGCGGTCAGCGGTCAGCCGTGCGCGTAGCGCTTAAGCTGTTCCCGTAGCGCATAAGCTGATAGCTGATAGCTGATAGCTGATAACTGATAGCTGAATGCTTACAATGCTATATACGCCAATGACACTAGGGCTTGTCTGCTTTCGTCAATAGGTAAAGATTTATTACGAAAATACTAATTTCTGCGTAAAGTTAACAAATTATCTTGGGGAATAAATAGGGAGCATCCCAGATTTTACAAACTATACCCCAGCTGTGTGAGCGGGATTATACCGCCCACATAAAAAGATATATTTGCCAAAATGGGATGCTAGCAATCCCTAGTATTAAAGTTATCTTTATAAGTGCTTTTAGTATAACATGTTTTCTCGCAATCTCGCCTTGATCATCGGTATCAATAACTACACCAACGGCATTTCTCCCCTGAACACTGCCGTAAACGATGCCAAAAAACTAGTGGAAATTCTCCGCGAGAAGCATGATTACGAAGTCTGGGAATGCCTAGACGAAGTGGCAACTCTGTCTAAGTTTAACAAATTTTTATTTCATACCTTACCCGAACTTGTCACTGAAAATGACCGCTTATTATTTTACTTTGCTGGTCATGGAGTCGCTCTCAATGGGGATGATGGCCCGGCGGGTTACTTAATTCCTCAAGATGCCAAACTAGGCGATACTAATAGTTATCTGCCCATGACCAAGTTACACGATGCTTTAAGTCAATTACCCTGTCGTCATTTCTTGGGTATCCTCGACTGCTGTTTTGCTGGTGCTTTCCGTTGGTCGAATACTAGGGATTTACTCACATCGCCAGAAGTAATTCACCAAGAACGATACGACCGTTTTATTACTGACCCAGCCTGGCAAATCATTACTTCTTCAGCTTCTGACCAAAAGGCTTTAGATAACTTCTATTTAGATAGCGTACGCGGTCAAGTCGGCAATCATTCCCCTTTTGCAGCGGCATTATTAGAAGCCCTCGAAGGTGGAGCAGATATCTATCCTCCTGCTACCAATGGTAAACCGCCTGGAGATGGGGTAATTACAGCCACCGAATTATATTTACATTTACGGGATCGAGTCGAAATACCCACAGAAAAATGCCGTCTGCGACAAACCCCTGGTATTTGGTGTTTAAATAAGCACGATAAGGGAGAATATATCTTTCTTTCTCCCGGACATGAACTTAATTTACCCCCCGCACCACCTTTGGATCAATCACAAAATCCCTATCGCGGTTTAAACTCCTTTGACGAGAAACACAGTTCACTGTTTTTCGGTAGAACATTACTAGTGGAAAAGTTACAGGATTTTGTCAAAGCTAATCCCCTGACAGTGGTGTTGGGTGCTTCCGGTTCGGGTAAGTCTAGCTTGGTCAAGGCAGGATTAATTCCCAAACTACGGCAAGATAATACCGAGAAATGGTGTATTTTGCCACCCATCCGTCCTGGTGAGACTCCCTTGGAACCATTAAATAATGTGCTGACTGAAGCTAAGTTACCCTTGGTTGAGCCACAAAACCCCCAGCATAACCTGGCAATGAGCATTGATGTTTGGGCAAAAAATAACCCAAACTCTAAGTTATTACTGTTTATTGACCAAAGCGAAGAAATTATTACACTCTGTCAAAACTATGATCAGCGTCAGGAGTTTTTCCAACAGATACTCACAGCCATAAATGCCCATGGGGATAAATTACGGGTAGTATTAACCCTACGTTCTGACTTTGAACCCCAAATCACAGATGTGGGCTTAAAGTTGGCACCGGAAGTACTAAATCAATTGGGAACTAAGGTACTGATAAATCTTTGGCAAAGTGGACGATTTATTGTACCGGCGATGACACGAGGGGAACTCAACGAAGCGATAGAAAAACCGGCTCAAGCACGGGTAATGTATTTTCAACCCCACGATTTAGTAGAAAAATTAATTGATGAAGTGGCGGATATGCCCGGAGGATTGCCCCTGCTGTCTTTTGCCTTGAGCGAACTTTATCTGAAATACTTAAGGCGACAAAGGCAGGCACAATATAGAGGAATCACCATTGACCGGGCGCTGACTCAAGAAGATTATCTTGAATTGGGGGGAGTAATGCGATCGCTAACTCAAAGGGCTGATCAGGAGTATCATTTGCTAGTTCAAGAAAATCCCGCTTATGACCAAGTAATCCGTCATGTCATGCTGCGGATGGTGGCACTAGGTGGGGGTGAATTAGCCCGTAGGCGGGTACCTTTATCGGAATTGGAATATCCACCAGCGAAAAATGCTTTAGTGAAGGAAGTAATTCAGCGTTTTAGCACAGCACGGTTATTGGTTATTGGACAAGATGCTGAGGGGAATCCTAATGTCGAACCAGCCCATGATGCTTTAGTACGGGGATGGCAAAGATTGCTGGGATGGAAACAAAACGAGGAAGAAAGCTTACTTCTACAACGGCGGTTGACTCCCGCAGCCCAGGAGTGGAAAAGCCAACAAAAGGCAAAGTTTCTTTGGCATGCTAACCCTCGTCTTGATTTGTTGAAAAAGGTATCTTTATCCGATGATAACTGGCTTAACCAAGTAGAAGCTGAGTTTGTGCGGCGTACTCTGCAAAAAAGGCGAAATGATAGCCGTCGATTCATTAGCCTAACGGTCGTGATTCTCGCTCTGAGTGGATTGAGCATCTTTAGTTTTAATCAGTTGCAGCAACTCAACTCCGCATCTGAGCAATTCCAAAGCGACTCTATCAAAGTACTAGCGGAATTTTCCATCAATACTGTATTGAACATTAACCCCACTTCTGAAAACAATCCAGTTCGTGGAGAGGTAAAGGCACTCAATAAAGCCCCTTGGAGAACTCTGTTGAACGAAAAAAATCAGGTATTTGCCATGTCACGTAAGTATAATAAGGGGCAAGTATTCACGATTGCACATCATGGACTTTTATCAAATACAAATTATAGTACTTTTATGTTTTTAGTGCTTAATTATATCAATGGACTTAATGGCAATAAAAAAGTATTAATGTCAAGTGATCATTGCGAACTTTTGACTTTAAATAATGATTTAAAAGGTTACAAAATAGCCGATATTATGGAAAAATTGGGGTATGAAACCAAGGAAATTTCCGCACCTATTAATAGCACAAAAATTCAAAATACAAACGCCAATATTATCATCATTGGAAATGCATGGGGCAATCTGGAAAATGATGAAATAAAGACAATTGAGCAGTTTGTATCGAACGGTGGGAAAGTCATTATTGTTGGATTAGGAGGGTATTGGAAAGATTACAGTGACAAACCTGATCAACTAGATAAGCTAGCACACCGAGGCAAATGCAATCAGGAAGGGCAGGATACAAATGATATCTCAACATACCCAATGAACAAGCTTTTAGAGAAATTTGATGCTCGTTTTGAAAGCTCTTTGATCAATTAGCAGAACACTAACTAGGTATTCAAGACGATCACGAATTAGAAGACAAGACTTTTATCCACAGAGTGCTTGTCTGTTTGAGACGAGCAGTTAAGGCGATGAATCACTCAGGATGAAAAAGGGGTAATCGCGTTTGTGACTATCTGAAGAATAACTCTAATGTGAGCGATCGCCATCTCTTTGACGATGTAAAGAAGTAGTTGCAGAAGATAAAATTTTTTAACACTAGAAACAGTTCTTGGTCAAATATGGGCCTTGCTGAATTAAGGAATGAATGCGCGATTATCTGGTTTTATTAAAGCCCCCGTTGGTCCCCCAACTTTGGGGGACTTTAAGAGTTTTGTTCCCCCCAGAATTGGGGGGCTAGGGGGGCGAAACCATACCCATAATCAGCAACGCCTAGTTTTTTGGCATCGTTTACGGCGGTGTTCAGGGGAGAAATGCCGTTTTGGTAGTTGTTGATGCCGATGATAAAGGCGAGATTGCGGGAGAACATATAGCGTGCGATTTTATTAAGTACACAATTATGGTTTTTTATGGAACAGGAATTATTAAGGGAGGCAGGGAATATAGCAGTTGGCATTCAAACTATTTTTGGCAAGAATGAAACAGCCCTGCCTCCTGGAGGTTAGGGGTGGGTACCCATCTATGTTTTTGCCAGAATGAAATCGCCCTGCCCTTAATAAGAGGGACTTTTGAATCTAATTTCACTCTTTGTTAAGGAAACCGACACCTTGTAAAATACTGTCGTATGTATAAATATGAGCTTACCATGTCTACCGAAACTAATTCCCAGACTAAGAACACTACAGGTGCTGATGCGGTTGATGACGCGATCGCAAAGGGAATTGATTTAGATGGCTCCCCAATCCCCAAAGCTAAGTTAGACCTTTACACTCAAGTGATGGGGTTGGAAGCTCAACGGCAACGGAGCGGTGTTAGCAATACCATGAGATCGAGAATTGTGCGGATTGGAGCGAAGCATATCCCTCAAGCAGAACTCAATCAAATGCTGCTCGATGCTGATTTTACCCCTCTTAAAGACAAAGAGATTGCTTTTTACTACGGACCTAAGTAGGGAGTAGGGAGTAGGGAGTAGGGAGTAGGGAGTAGGGAGTAGGGAGTAGGGAGTAGGGAGTAGGGAGTAGGGAGTAGGGAAATTCGGATCAAAAATTATCACACTTGATTTAGGATCCCTAGAGTATAAATATCAATAGGGTTGGCGAATTGTTACAGCTCTGAGCTAATTCACCAACCCTATTGTAAGTAACATTAAACGTAAGTATTAAGCTATCAGCCCTTCCCTTAGCGGTGGAACAGGCTTCGACGCTGGGAGGTAGCCATTAGCTGATCGCTGATAGCTGATAGCTGATCGCTGTTCGCGTAGCGTGCGCGTAGCGCATTAGCTTACCAGCCAAAACCCTAAACTAAGTTAATACTTACCTGCTCCAATACTGTGGAAATTGCTTGAATCAAAACTAGGGAATTTTCTGCCACAGTTGCAGTAATTTCCCTGGTCATCGGTAAGCTATCTACTACGATACCGGTACACAATAACATCATGTAGAGAATTGAGTACTTAAACATAGACCGGGCAAGTTGATTATCTGTAGGTTCCTTAAGCAGCAACCATGCTTTTTTGATAAAAATACTGCCCAAAAGAATAGCAACTATTCCATAAACGACGCCCGATTCTCCTAAGGGATAGATCAACAATAGGGAGGTGGGGACGACTAATAAGGTGTAATACCAAATTTGACGAACAGTAACCTCTTCACCAGCTACTACCGGTAACATCGGTATCCCAACTTTGGCGTAATCCTCGTGAATCATTAACGCTAACGCCCAGAAGTGAGGGGGTGTCCACAAGAACACAATCAGAAATAGTAACCAAGGGGCCCAACTCAATTCTCCTGTCACCGCAGCCCAACCCACTAGGGCTGGAATTGCTCCTGCTGCACCACCAATGACGATGTTTTGGGCAGTGTGGCGCTTGAGGATATGAGTGTATATGAGCATATAGAAGATAATGCCAGATAGCGCTAGTAAGGCACTAAGGAGATTAGCGAAGACTGTTAGCAGGGTGAACGAGAGTATTGCTAATGCGATCGCAAACAGCAAGGCATCACGAGGCTGCACTTTCCCAGAAGGAATGGGACGGTGGCGGGTGCGCAACATTTCATAGTCGATATCACGGTCATAGATGCAGTTAAGTACTTGGGCAGATGCTGCGGCCAAAGTCCCACCGACCAGGGTAACTAGCAATAATATGGGATCGACTTGTCCATCGGATGCCAACCACATCCCTGCTGCTGTCGTAATTAATAGTAGTGGAATAATTCGAGGCTTTGTTAGTTGATAGTAACTTTGAATAACCTCTCTTATGTTTTCATGTTGACGGGTTAAACTAGTCCCAAGCATTCAATTCACCAATTCCTTCTCTAAAAAGTCTCAAGTGTTAAGCATGTTCGTCCTTAGGGTTCCCGTAGGGTAGGAGGAAGCATTAAGGATGAAGGACCAAGGGTGAAGTTTGAAAGATAACAACATAGGGGTTGTTGAGCAACCAATTCATGGTATACTTCTTATGGTCTAATCTTTTCCAGAGGTGCGACCCGTGGCGAATTTAATTCTTAATGGTAAGAGCGCACCTATAGCATCGTTAGCAACAACAAGTAGACCAACAAGTAGACCGACAATTAGACCAACAAGTAGATAACGGTCCCCAGATCATAGTTTCAAGATGGGATCCCCTAGCGGCTCAATCTTCCGATTCTATTTAGCTGATCTACAACTTATAAAACCGGACTTGATAGTTTACTTGCCAGCTATCACACTGGATACGTCACACTTAATCCTTCACACTTCATACTTCATACTGACTTTGACACTCCACACTTGCGCGGTCACGTAAAGCGAAGACTGTAAACCCTACCAGTACTCCTAATAATGCTGCTCCCACTGCTTGATGGCAGATAGTTAGTAGTTCCACTTGTAGCCTTAACCGGAAGGTAGCAACACCGAGGAGTATCTGTAAAACTACCAAGCTAGCAGCTAGATTAGCTAACTTTCGCAGTACTGGATGTAGGGCTGGTGTCCGGGATGCTATCACCACGACGGCGACAGTTGCTACGGTCGCTGGCACCACACCAGCAATATGGCTATTCATCACGGTACACAGCTGTGTACCGCCAAAACACTGATGCACTGCCCAGCGGGAAGCGACTAGTCCACCTAATAGACTTTGTAGATAAACAAAAATCACTGCGGTTAAGCT
This sequence comes from Moorena sp. SIO4A1, assembly GCF_010672065.1. NCBI lineage: Bacteria > Bacillati > Cyanobacteriota > Cyanophyceae > Coleofasciculales > Coleofasciculaceae > Moorena > Moorena sp. SIO4A1. Next base: position 70,801 of record NZ_JAAHHX010000028.1, read on the forward strand.
CAGCCAAGGTAACTTCCCAACTGAACCTGTCCCTTGATAGGGGGTCAGCAGTGTACCAATCACGATTAGAGTTGAGAAAAATAGCAGTGCTGTTCCTAGATGAGCAGTGACGATATCAAACCGGAGCAGTTCTGTAACCGTCAGTCCCCCCAGGACTCCTTGAAAAATAATTAGCCCTAGAGCAAATGTGGATATCCAGGGCAGCCAGTTGGGTAAATCCCGCCGATGCCACCAAGATAAGCTAGCGAGAGCGATCGCACTAATACCAATCAAGGCAGCATCAAGGCGGTGAAACCACTCTAAAAATACTTGCAAATTCATCTGCTGGCTTGGCACCAGCTGACCATAGCATAAAGGCCAGTCTGGGCAAGCCAGACCAGCATTCATCACCCTGGTAGCACTGCCTACTGCCATCAACAGCAAGGTAGCGATCGCAATTTTCCACACCAAGCTCCGAATCCTGGCCTGAGGCTGGGTCAGGTTGTTGGAGGTTACATCATTCTGATTCTGATCAAGAGCCGATTGAGCTATAGCCATCTGCAATAGGAAAATGCAAACTAAGTTAATCAAATCCCGAGTAGTGGCTCATTTTCGTTGGTAGAAGATTGCCAATCTCAAAGATCATCTCTATTCCTATACCACTGTAACCAGCCTTTTCCTTAATTTCTGAAGCTTTAGAGATTTTTCAGATTGCTATTCCCCTGCCCTAAAGGGTCACAGTTACTTGGACTCAATGATTTACTATTGATTTACTTTTTTATATTTTTTTTAGCTATGTTAAGTTTTATTGAATAAAATCTTAAGTTTTGTTGAAATTTTTCGGGTGCTGTGCCAGTGATCCTAAAAAAAAGTCTAAAAATCTCTAGGTGTGACCCAATCAATTGTTTAGCTGCTTTACCGTAGTTAATAGAGCAAGCCAAGCTTGCTCTAATATCCTCTACTCACGCCCGTCACTGCTAGCAGGCCATCAGAATTGTTGTCTGTAATGTGGACACTATGGGCGGAGTAGCTCACCAGAAGGCTGATTTTCCTTAAAAATATAGCCATGCCCTGACATTCTAGGACACTAAATCGGTTCGTGCCTCGCCTGCCTTGATAATCCCTGTTACTTTTGTTGATATAAGTATTCAACCCTAATCTCGTGAACATTCCAAGCCAAATTTCAACCCTTATTGCTGGCATTTTCATAACCCTGATTAGTCTCTGGTACGGTCAGAATCATGGACTTATGCCAGTAGCCGCCTCCTCAGAAGCCGGTGATGTAGATGGTCTGTTCAACTTGATGATGACCATTGCCACTGGTCTATTTATCCTCATCCAAGGGGCACTTATCCTAATAGTCATCAAATTTCGTAGACAAAAAAATGACCAAACCGATGGGCCATCGACCCATGGCAATATCCCCCTAGAGATCCTTTGGACCGCAATCCCGACGGTGATTGTCTTTGTCCTAGCTGTCTATAGCTTTGAGGTCTACAACGCTATGGGAGGTCTGGATCCCATGGCTTCTCATGACCACCATCAGCAGGAAATTGCCCACAATCATCAGATGTCACCATCTGGGCAAGAGGGGAATGAAAGTCTGATTGCCATGGTTCCAGGTCAAGGCACAGTTGCCCTAGGTATTGGAGCGCCTCCAGGACAAGAAGGTCAAGGTGAACCCCTAGAGGTTAATGTCGCTGGTATGCAGTATGCCTGGATTTTCACCTACCCTCAAACCGGTGTTATGTCTGGGGAAATGCATGTCCCAGTTGGACAACCGGTTAAGCTGAATATCGAAGCTAACGATGTGATCCACGCCTTCTGGTTGCCAGAGTTTCGGATTAAGCAAGATGCTATCCCAGGTCGGATTAGTCAACTAGGGTTTACAGCAACTAAAGTGGGTGATTACCCGATCATCTGTGCTGAACTCTGCGGGTCCTACCATGGAGGAATGAAAACTCGATTAATCGTTGACACACCGGAAGACTATCAAGCCTGGGTTAAGGAAAATCAATTTGCTAGTGCAGACACCATGGAAAAAGCGGTGGCTATCAACCCTGCTGCCATGTCAGAGGGTGAGTTCTTGGCTCCCTATGCCTCTGAAATGGGTATTGATTCCCAAACTCTCCAACACCTAGACCACTCTCACCATCATCCTGGAATTATCCAATAAGTTCATATTAGAATTAAGAATTTAGAATTAAGAATTTAGAATTAAGAATTTAGAATTAAGAATTTAGAATTAAGAATTTAGAATTAGTTCATTCTCCATTCTCCATTCTTCATTCTTCATTCTCCATTCTCCATTTTCCATTCTCCATTCTTCATTCTTCATTCTTCATTCTTCATTCTTCATTCTCTTGCCTATTGCCTCTTGCCTATCCTTTTAGTCCATCACACCTCCACTATCCCATGACGACGCAATTAGAAAAACCGGAATCTGTCAAAGATGCTGGTCATGTTGAAGAACATGAGCGGCGTTGGCAAGATTACTTCACCTTCAATACCGACCATAAAGTGATTGGGATTCAATACCTGGTCACTTCATTTGTGTTCTATTTCATCGGTGGCGCATTAGCTGGATTAATTCGCACTGAGTTGGCAACACCAGACCCGGATTTATTGAGCCCTTTAACCTACAACCGAGTGTTCACCATGCACGGAACAATTATGTTGTTCCTATGGATTATCCCGGCTGGTGCTGCTTTTGCTAACTATCTGATTCCCTTGATGATTGGGGCAAAGGATATGGCATTCCCCAAGCTGAATGCGGTGGCATTCTGGATGAATGCTGTGGGGGGTTTGCTGTTAATGAGTAGTTTTTTCGTAGGTGCTCCCGAAGCCGGTTGGACCTCTTACCCCCCTTTGAGCTTGATTAGTTCTCAGGTGGGTGAAGAAATTTGGATTCTGAGCATCCTGGTGATCGGGACTTCCTCAGTGCTAGGGGCGCTTAACTTCTTCACCACTATTGTGAAGATGCGCACACCTACCATGACTATTCATGATATGCCTCTGTTTTGCTGGGCAATGTTAGGAACCTCAATCCTAGCTTTGATTGGTACTCCAGTCCTAGCAGCAGCGTTAATTTTCCTGTCCTTTGATTTAATTGCTGGCACCAATTTCTTTAACCCGACTGGGGGAGGAGACCCAATTGTTTACCAGCACATGTTCTGGTTTTACTCCCACCCGGCGGTGTACATCATGGTGCTACCGTTCTTTGGGGTAATTTCCGAAATCCTACCGGTGCATGCCCGTAAGCCGGTTTTTGGCTATCGTGCGATCGCATACTCCAGTATGTTGATTTGTTTCCTAGGACTAATTGTCTGGGCGCACCATATGTTCACTAGTGGCACTCCTGGTTGGTTGCGGATGTTCTTTATGGCTGCCACCATGCTGATTGCTGTGCCCACAGGGATTAAGGTGTTTAGCTGGGTGGCAACGATTTGGGGCGGAAAAATCAGCTTAAATAGTGCCATGCTCTTTGGTATGGGCTTTATCTCGGCATTTTTGATTGGGGGTCTCAGCGGTGTCATGCTCGCTTCCGTTCCCTTTGATGTCCATGTTCATGACACTTATTTCATTGTCGCTCACTTCCACTACGTTCTATTTGGTGGTAGTGTGCTCGGATTATTTGGCGCAGTTTATCACTGGTTCCCCAAAATGACCGGGCGAATGGTCAACGAAACCTTAGGACGCATTCACTTTGTGTTGACCTTCATTGGTCTAAATATGACCTTTTTGCCGATGCATGAGCTAGGTCTATTGGGTATGAACCGTCGGGTTGCTATGTATGACCCCCAGTTTCAAAGCCTCAACATGATCTGCACTATTGGCTCCTATCTTCTAGCGGTTTCTACCATACCCTTTGTGATTAACATCCTCTGGAGTGTGAACCGTGGTAAAATCGCTGGTCGCAATCCTTGGAGAGCTCTGACATTAGAGTGGCAAACTACCTCTCCTCCTGCTATTGAGAACTTTGACGAGGAACCCATTTTGTGGTCCGGTCCTTACGAATACGGTATCGACAGTTATAGTGTTGACACCGATAAACAGGTCGAGGAGTTGCTGGTTGAAGTTAAAGGAGATGTTGGGTAAGTGTGGGTTTAAGGTTGTTTGGTTGAAGGTTGTTTGGTTGAAGGTTTGTTTTGGTTGAAGGTTGAAGGTTGTTTGGTTGAAGGTTGTTTGGCCACGCTACGCGAACAACCTGTTAACCTACCCTACGGGAACGCCAAGGGCGAACAACCTGTTAACCTACCCTACGGGAACGCCAAGGGCGAACAACCTGTTAACCTACCCTACGGGAACGCCAAGGGCGAACAACCTGTTAACCTTCAACCTTCAACCTGCTAACCTTCAACCTCCTAACTTACCATAATCGAAGCTCAACAGGCACAAATGTCAGCTGAAGAAGATTAATTCAAAGGAATTTATGCAAGGCTCAACGATAGATCCGTCTAAAACTAGCCTCAACTATCATCATGAGGTTGAGGCGGCAGAGGTACATCACGAGGAGCATCCGGATTTTCGGATGTTTGGTTTGGTGGTGTTTCTAGCTGCTGATAGTATGACCTTCTTGGGAATGTTTGCCGCTTTTTTAATTTATAAAGCGACCATGCCAGCTTGGCCTCCAGAGGGTACAGAATTAGAATTATTGGTGCCAACAATTAACACCATTATCCTGATTACTAGTAGTTTCGTCATGCACCGGGGCCAGAGTGCTATTAAGAAGAATGATGTCTCTGGTTTGCGACTCTGGTTTGGAATCACTGCTCTGATGGGTGCGATGTTCTTAGGAGGACAAGTCTATGAGTACACCCATGTAGACTTTGGTCTGACTACTAACTTATTTACCAGTTCTTTCTTTGCCTTAACTGGTTTCCATGGTCTTCATGTTACTTGCGGACTCGGGTTAATTATGTTAGTATTAATGCGATCGCTAAATTCAAAGCACTACTCCAGTGAAGAGCATTTTGGTGTAGAAGCCGCAGAACTCTACTGGCACTTCGTTGATGTGGTGTGGATTGTTCTGTTTGTAATCGTGTATTTGATTAATTAGTTTTCGCCACAGTTTTCTTAACAAAGTTTTGATGCACTACCCCCCGATTGGGGGGATTTTTTTTTGAAGGTTAAGCGGTTGGAGGTTAGCAGGTTGAAAGTTAGCAGGTTGTTCGCGTAGCGTGGCCAATAGGCCAAGGTTGTTCGCGTAGCGTGGCCAATAGGCCAAGGTTGTTCGCGTAGCGTGGCCAAAGGCCAAGGTTGAAGTAGGGTGTGTTAGGGGCGGACTTGCCCTGATGTTTCACCTCGTGGCCAGGGCTGGGATAGTCCGCCCCGTAACGCACCACCAAAAGTTGAAGTAGGGTGTGTTATACTAAGTTGCGATCAAAGGTACAACTTTATCTGCCCCCAATCTCCCCATCTCCCCATCTCCCCATCTCCCCATCTCCCCATCTCCCCATCTCCCCATCTACTATCTTTGAATGCAACTCGGTATTAGGGGCGGACTTGCTCTTATGTTTCGCCTCGTGGCCAGGGTTGGGATAGTCCGTCCGGAAATGAAACGGGCAAGATGCCCGTTCCACCAAGATGCCTGTTTATGGATGATGGTAGCGCTAATCCAAACAGCACAGGTGAATTTAACCCGTTGGATTCCTTACAATTTTCAACAATCACTTAGGATTTCTATAGTAGGGAAGGATGTCATCTTGTTTAGGAAAATTTCGATATAAAAAAACCATGATAACGGCAAACGATATAGCTGCTACAATTGCTTTTTGACCTAATAATGGTTCCATTGAAGCTCGATAATCGTTTACCGAAATGAAGTCAACGTTTGAGCTACTATAGTAGTGTCGAATCCTAAAAATTGTTACAATAGTATTGTAAAGACTATGACAAAGGATTGGGACTATTAATTTGCCAGTCTTAAAGTAGAGAACACAAAATATAGTTCCGGCAATGAACAAGCCTACAATATCGAATCGCAAATGGAAAATCGCAAATAATAAAGATGAGGTAAATATTCCGGCTTTGATCCCCCATTTCATTGCCCACTTCTGCAAGATTATTCCACGACAAATAAGCTCTTCCAACAACGGAGCACAAACAATTGCTGAAAAGCTACAAAATATTAGCCCTATAACATTTGTGAAGCATGATTCATTAATGAATTTTTCAACATAATCTGGAAAAATAAATGAAATATAATATAAATTCAGCGAATAAAAGCCCCAAGCAAAAGCATATTCTATAATAACTATAAAAATAATTAACTTTAGATTTTTTTGGTGCTTTAAAATACCCAAATTAAAAATACCAAATTTTCTTAAATCGAATCCAACTCTTCGGATCTCTAAAAATAAAAATAATCCGATAAATAACGATACAATTACACCGATTACTGCGTTAAAATCGGCATTTTCGATAAGCTCGCTAAAATCCCTGTTATTCACCAAGCCAAATAATCCGACTATTGTCAAGATGTAAATTGGGAAACCTAGAAACCAAAATAATAAAAACTCAGGGATATTAAGCTTATTAAAGGGGTGATTTATTGAGTCTTTAGCCAATGACTCTTCTGAATAAAGTTTATTTCTCTTTGTCGGAAAAAGGAATAAGACTGATAAGCCCCAAATACTTAATAATCCTAACCATCCCCAATTACTTGGATATCCCTTGTCGTGAATATATAGACGGCACCCTTTGACAAGAGGCACATATCCATATAATAGTAATCCTAAAATCAGTAAAATAATGAGTAGAGATAAAGGTGGATACAATGAGGCTAAAAACCTTTCATTTTTTTGTGAAATTAATCCAAGAGTTAATAACGGAATAAACTGGAAAGCTAATCCACAAAGAATTAGGTTGATAGAGTGATTTTTGGAATTGGTATTCTTGATTGTCATTGGCTCCGTAGGTAATATACTATAATCGTTTCATACCAATGGAATAGAGAGGATTGACAAAAACAGAGGGAGTGGGCAAGCTTGAAAACAGAAAGCACTCATCGGTTATCAACATGCCAAGAATTAACTTCCCTATCCAGAAAGCCCTGTGGGATAGCTGATGTCAAGTGGTTAATTGGAGCAACTTTGGACATCTAACCACCTGTATTGGCATAATAATAGCCCTGATAGAAACAAGGAGCGTTAAGAAACAGCATCACAAAGGTCTTTATCCCCTTGAATTCCAGGTACAAACGTACCACTACTATTCTTACTACCTTTTTGTACTCAATCAGGATTATTTGGTTAAAGGTTGTTCGCCTTTGGCGTTGCCTTCGGGTAGGTTAACCGGTTTAAGGTGATCTTAATTGACTAGAATAAGGATTCTCATAGTAATTAAATACACCAGATTTTTTCCCGATTCCCGATTCCAGACTCCCTATTATCGATTCTCGACTCCCTATTGCCTACTCCCTATTCCCTATTCCCTATTCCCTATTCCCTATTCCCTTGACTAAATGATTACCCCTATTCACAGATTCCTAACAACTCCTTGTAATAAACGATTTACTCCTCAAGTTATCTTTTGGTTTAGCCTCAGCCTAACCTTTACGGTAGTGTATAGCTTCCTAGCACTACGGGAAGCATTCAGCGGTGAGTATATTGTCCAAGATGATGCACGACAACATATATTTTGGATGATGCGATTTCTTGATCCAGAGCTGTTTCCTAAAGACTTAATTGCTGATTACTTTCAAACGGTTGCTCCAGCTGGCTACACTACAGTCTATCGAGTGATAGCAGCATTGGGTGTTAATCCATTGCTATTTAACAAACTCTTACCGGTAGTGTTGAATCTGGTTAGCGCTAGCTATTGCTTTTGGGTATGTCTGGAATTGTTGCCAGTACCGGCAGCTGCCTTTAGTGCTACCCTGTTGCTGTCTCAAGCGTTGGGTATGACTGATACGGTGGTGTCTGGAACACCGAAGGCGTTTGTCTATCCCCTATTGTTGGGGTTTATGTATTACCTAGTGCGGGGGTCATTGTGGTTTTGTTTGGGTGCGATCGCACTCCAAGGTCTATTCTATCCCCAGTTAGTCTTTATCTCTTCCGGTACCTTAGTTTTACGACTATTTGAATGGCGCAATGGTAAGTTAGGGTTATCCCAAGAGCGACGTTGGTTGTGTTTGGCCGGTTTGATAGTAGCCTTTTTGGTGATGCTGCCCTATGCTCTCAAAACCAATGAGTTTGGTCCAGTGATTTCTGTCGCTGAAGCCAGACAGTTACCAGAGTTTTTTCCAGGGGGGCGATCGCGTTTTTTTTATGACGATGATCCCGCTAAGTTTTGGTTAAAAGGTAGAAGCGGAATTCGTCTGACTTCGATTCTTACTCCAGCTACTAATGCAGCGGGATTTTTACTGCTGCTCTTGCCATTATTTCCCAATAAATTTCCTTTAGTCAAGCAGATCAGTAAAGAAATTACCCTTTTGCTCCAGATGGTGATAGCGTCTCTCGGGATGTTTGTTGCTGCTCATGTTTTGCTATTTAAATTACATCTTCCTAGTCGCTATACTCAACATAGTCTGAGAGTGATAATGGTGCTAAGTGCTGGCATAGTTTTTATCATTCTGATTGATAGCATCTTTAAGTGGGCAAGCCAGCCTAGCCAAAGCGGTTTTTCTAACTCTGGTTTTTCTAGTATTTTTTCTATACCTAACGTTTTGGCGATAGCAACTACTACGATAATTGCAGCAGCCTTAGTATTCTATCCTAGTTTTGTAGATGATTTTCCCATTACTGCCTATAAAGTCGGGGATACTCCATCCTTGTATAACTTTTTTCAACAACAACCGAAAGATAGCTTAATTGCTTCTCTGTCTCCAGAGATGAATAATATCCCCACCTTTGCTCAGCGTTCGGTTTTGGTAGCGAGTGAGTATGCTATTCCTTACCACGTCGGATATTATCAGAAATTTCGACAACGAACTCTAGACTTAATTGATGCTCAATATAGTGCTAATCTCTCCGTTGTTAAGGAGTTTATTAAAAAGTATGATATTGATTTTTGGGTACTAAACCCAATTGAGTTAAAGGCTGATGCTATTAAAGATCGCAAGTGGTTGAAGCAGTATCAGCCAGCAGCTAATAATGCTATTCAACAACTTGAACAAGGGATAAAACCTGCTTTGGAAGAAGTGATGGCATCTTGTTCGGTGTTTGAAACTCAGGGATTGGTGGTTTTGGAGGCGAAATGTATTGTTAGGGAGTAGGGAGTAGGGAGTAGGGAGTAGGGAGTAGGGAGTAGGCAAGAGGCAAAAGGCAAAAGGCAAGAGGCAAAAGGCAAGAGGCAAAAGGCAAGAGGCAAAAGGCAAAAGGCAAAAGGCAAGATCTAATAGACAATAGGGAAACAATATTGTCTATTGGATCAGCTATTTAAAAAATGCTATATTACTTGATTTAATTTGATGAAATTACTTCTTTAAATTTCGTTAATAGCTAATCGTTAAAATTGCCAACATTAAAATTTTATATTGTTAAATATTGTTAAATAATGCCAAAAATATCTTGACAATGTGGGCTTTATTGGTAATAATAAAAATGTCTGGTGTTTCGATATGATTATCGGACAAAAAGCCGCGCTTGAGACCATCATTCCAACAGCGCGGCTTATTCCCCAAGGATATCGGAGATAATTCCATGATGCCAAATAAACGCTCAACTGATCATGCTATCTACTATCAGCGATACCTAGATCGCCTGGCACAACTATCAGGGAAGAAACCCCCTCGCCCAAAATCCTATCCTCGTCCCCTAACTGACCTAGACCGAATTCTGATTCAACTGTACAGTAACTGGCAACTGGCGATGACACCAAAGGAATTCATGTCGAAATGGGAGGTTAGTCGAGAAGACATAGCATTAATCTGCTCCCGCTCCATCAGTACAGTTAACAGCTGGTTTGCTGGAAATAAGCGCTATAAAGCTCCTGGTGCTGACGTGTTACGACATCTTGCCCTGATGGACTTTTTGTTGGAAAATTTCGATGCTATTCCCAGGGAGTTGTTGGAGCGATTATGTGGTAGTAATCTTGAAGGTTATTCGCCCTAGGGGTATTGATAAACAAGTAGTGGTTTGGCTACGGTCTGGTAAAGGATTCGGGAGCTAAAATCACTACTTGTGTACGACTGCCAAACTTACTAGTTTATTGACCTAACGATCATGTCAAATCAAGCTTTAACAGACTATTTCAACTTTATTGCTCCTACTGATATTCGCATCAAAGGAACAAGAATTGGTATTGAAACTATATTATATGACTATCTAGACTGTCATAAAACCCCAGAAGAAATTGCTCAAGCTTATACATCATTAACTCTAGAACAAGTCTACGCTACTATTCTCTATTACCTGCAAAATCAAAACGCTGTGAGCGAATATATGAAAAACTGGATTTTTCATGGTCACACCATGAGGGAGCAGCAACGACTCAATCCGCCTCCTGTTTCCGAGAAACTGCGCCAATTAAGAGCAACAAGAAAAGCTAGGCAACAAGGGAATGAGTCTTAATTATCTAATTGATGAAAATGTTAATTCTCTCTATCCTACACAAATTAGACGAAGAGAACCCAGTATTGTGATCAAAGTGGTGGGAGAATCGGAAACACCACCTAAAGGTACTCTAGATCCAGAAATTCTTGACTGGTGCGAGGAGAATAACTTTGTGCTGGTAACCAATAACCGGACTTCCATGCCAGTTCACTTAACTGACCACCTAGCACAAGATCACCACATACCAGGTATTTTTATTCTTAACCCTAATTTGACTATTGGAGAAAACCTTGAGGAGTTAATCATAGCAGCTCTTGCCTCTGAAGACAATGAGTACCAAGACCGCATTGTTTATTTGCCTCTGCCATAGGTTGATCAGTAAAGCTATTAGCCCTAGAAATGCTGAGATTATCTATAAATACGTTATTGTCTTAACTGATCACAGATGGTATGATCCTTGAGTTCATCCTTCGTTAAATGTATAAAAAAAATGGTTAATGAATATACAGGGATTACCGAGTATTACGATCTATTGATGACATCTGGTTACTACGACTATCAGAAGATGGCTAAGGAAGTACACTCGATTGTGGGTGATGGTTGTGAGCTTCTTGAGTTAGGTGTAGGAACGGCATTACTGGCAGAACAGTACATGAAGATCGACCCAACCTGCAAGTTTACAGGAATCGATTTTACCCCATCCATGATTGAAATTGCCAAAAGACGGTTGGGAAATTGGGCTAAATTGATTGAAGCTGATGCGATCACAATGGACTTAAAGGCAACATTCGATGGGGCGATCGCTAATGGAGGAGTGTGGGGATTTCTTGATTGGGGTGATCGATGGGAATTAGCGAGTCACATTCCCGATGTTGAAGCCAACCGTCAAGGGTTGAAAAATTTAGCTCGCCACTTACGAGAAGGAGGATTGTTATTGCTCAACCGGCAAAAACCACACGAGAACTATGATAAATCCCTGTCAGCGGGAATTGTCTATTCCCAGTTTATTGAGGAAGGGGAAGATACTAGGGATTATTATACCATCAAAAAAAGCTATTTATTTAAGAAAGATGGAGAAATTATGGCTCAAGAACAGCTAACGCTTACTTATTTCAAGCCAGAGGCTTATCGGCAAATGTTAAGTGAAGCGGGATTTGATTTCCAAGGTACAAATAATAGCGAACTCTTGGCGATTTACAAAAAGCGGTGATATTCGATTATAAGATAATCTTATCAACGACTAGGTTGATAAGATTATCTTATAATATTCCTAATCGAGTACAAATTCTGGCGTTCCGGAATTAGGGGATGAAGACAGAGCGCTATTAATTAACGCTAGTTATAACCGGAGGTAAGAATGGCTGGACGATATATTGACGGAACCCAACTGGCTTCGTGGCGACAAGAGGCGATGGAGCAAGCGAACGGGGGGGCACTACAAACCCGACTGCACAGGTAGTTGGCTACGCTCTGGTGAAGGTTCCGGGTGCTAAAATCACTACTAGTGAAATTTGATAGAGTGACGTTCAATTTGATAATGCTCTAGTTTCCTCAGCTGTTGTATGGTTCAAGCGAAAAAAATCGGATAAAAACCATAACGTTAAATTCACCTTTGGCGGAACCATCCACAAGCCAGCCCTGCAAAAAGACGTTAGTTGGAAAGTATTGACTTCTGAAAATAAATGGTCGCACTTTCCATTGTTTGATGAACGTCAAGTTATATTTATTCTCAACCAATCAAAAGCAATTGTTACCAACTCATATCTTATTCTCTACCCCAAGCCAGATTTGGAAAACGCCATAAACGAAAATCCCAACTTGGACAAATTGCTGATAGAAGCGCTTAATCAAATTACTGGGAAAGCTATGGTTGATGAGGGTAGAGTTTATGGTGGAGGGATGTATAAATTAGAACCGAAGGAACTGGCTAATGTACCAGCATTTGAGCTGCAGGGGTTGCTATCAAAAGGTTCTAAGTAAGGGGAGCATCTCAAAGTTTTAAATCTATAATTCAGGGAACAAGAGTTGTGTTTTATGCTTCCATCGGAGTATGTTTGCAAAATAAAGTTAGATGCACCCTCTCACCCCTTAATGGTCAGGTAGTGGTACACAAGTAGTGATTTTAGCTCCTGTTACTTTGACCAGACTGTAGCCAAATCACTACATGTTAATCACTACCAATGGTCAAAATTTACAACAACTTTAATTTTAATCCCGAGAATGTGAAGGAATTGTGTTGACATTACAGCAAGTCATCATTTATGATTAATGTAAGATCCAATCAGACTTGACACAATAGTATTTTTACTGGTAAGCTTTATATAGCTATACCCAAAAGCTTGGCATTTCAGATTTTTTGTAGTCTGATTGGATCTAACAATCGACTCATTATTCTGATTGGCAGCGCTTGGTAATGCTCCAAATCTGGAAATGGTCGATGTAAGAGGTATTCTTCAAAAGCCAGTGAGTCATACCAATAACTCTTCTACCCTTCTAGAAGGCTACGCCAACACACCCCTAGGTGAGATTATCACCATTTACGTTATATAATTATAGGAACCATTATCATAAATATCTCAAAGTTGTAAATCTATAACTTAGGGAAGTGGAGGAGTGTTTTAGCCTTCAATGCTCGTAGTCATTGCTATGTGTACCACCGTGTATCTGTGTGATTGGCTGTGTTTTGCCTGGTTGCCATATAGGTGGACTAGTTGCAGATTTTCATACTAGAAAGACTCAGCCAGAATCAGTTTCGCAGGCCGTTTCTGGCTGCTGTCCTTCTAACAACGAATACAAACTACCTCGGCTCTTCTAGGGCCGCTAACTCCCTATGATATCACATCAAAATCCCCATTTCAATGTGGAGGTTAGCCAGGTTGTTAATACATCAACAGGTGCATCAACTCCCGATACACCTCCTGGCGCTCCACTTATCCCCCTGATCCAAGGTGGAACAGCAGTGGCTGCAGTCATTGCCTTAACCGTGTACTCAAAAACAATTATCGAAGCGATAACCAAATTAGTTAAAGAAGCAAAGGAGGATTGATCACTGGATAGCCTAAATTGATCAACTTGGGTTATCTTCGGTAATTACCTTTAATCCCCAGATAGTTGTTGAGACTATCTGGGAAATAGTTTTAGTTACTGACAGTAAGCAATCAGCTTTCAGCAATCAGCTTTCAGCAATCAGCTTTCAGCAATCAGCTTTCAGTTTTCAGTTTTCAGTTTTCAGCTTATGCGCTACGCGCACGCTACGCGAACAGCCATTGGCAGTAAGCCAGGCTAAGAGAGCTTTTGAATAAAATAAGTTGACCGCTGACCGCTGACCGCTGACCGCTGAGGTCAAGAAGTCAGGTTTAAGCAGTCCCTTAAAGATCCCACATCACTGGATTATCATCTAAATGGTCTGTAACCAGCCGTCCAATCTGATCAATGTCTTGTAGCTCATCAGCAGCAGACAGCTTAACCTCAACAGCTTGAGCATTGTCAATAGCTTGGGCACTATTTCGGAATCCTGCGATCGCATTAGTTTGTGGCTGAGACATCAACCATGCCAGAGACAACTGAGCCAGGGTACACTGATGACGCTCTGCAATTGGTCGTAGCTGAGCTAATGCTTGCTGTGCTCGTTGATAGTTATCACCGTTGAACAACTTATTTTTGCTGCGATGATCCCCTTCTTCAAACTTGTGCTCTGGACCAAACTTGCCAGTTAATAATCCCTGAGCTAAGGAAGAATAGCCAATAATCGAGATATTGTGCTCTACACAGAAAGGCATAGCATCTTGCTCCACCTGACGCCAAAACAGAGAGTAGGGAGGCTGCAGGCTATCAATTCGTCCGTACTGAGAAGCTTCTGCTAACTGGCTGCGGGAAAAATTGGAGACTCCAATTGCCCGAATTTTGCCTTGCTCTTTCAACGTATTGAGAGCGCTCATGGTTTCCTCAATTGGCACTACCTCACTTCCCAAGGTGCCAGAAGGCCAGTGAATCTGGTAGAGGTCGATATAATCTGTCTTCAGATTTTTCAAGGAACCCTCACAAGCCTCGATCACCTGGTCATATTTAAGATGATTAGCACACACTTTGGTAGCATAAACCAGTTGGTCGCGTACCTCTGCTAGAGCCTGACCAACAATTTGTTCCGAGTGACCCTTCCCGTAAAGTTCTGCAGTATCAACCGTAGTTATCCCCGCCTCAAATCCTGCTCGCAGCCCTTTTATGGTCTCAGCATCTTCAATGCCTACCCACCTAGATTTACCGGCCTGCCAAGTGCCCATGATAATCGGGGTGATTTTTACCTCCGAAGTGCCTAAGGCTTTGGTTTCCATCCTTAACTCCTTTCACTTTTTCGGCCTTACTTAATCATGGAATGATTTTAAGAGTTTTCTGGAATGGGCATCAGGCGTGGAATGGGCATCAGGCGTGGAATGGTCATTAGGCGTAAAATGTGCATTAAATGTTAAATGTGTATTAAACGTGTAATAAACATTAAGTGTGTAATGGTAATTAAGTGTGGAATAAGCATTAAGCGTGGAATATGCATTAAGCGTGGAATGGGCATCTTGCCCGTTACAATTTTCCGGCAGGCAGGATGCACCCCACCAAAACGAGACGATCGCCCATTCATACTCTAATTCAGCAACGTCATAATTCTAAGGGTTTTCTGTATAAAACATTAATTTTAACAAAACTCGCGGAATTCCCCACCCTCTTTCAGGGTGGGGATGCAGGGTAAGCGCAAGAATCAATAAGCCTAGGCTTATTGATAAAAAAACCGCGCCATTCTCAACAAATTAATTCTATTGCGAGTACAGTTCTACGAGATTATAGGGGTTTCGAGCCACGATCAACCGATATCCACCCAATGCACATTATGGGCATTTTTTTCTTGCGCTTACCCTGGGTGGGGATGGATAGCGAGCCAGGAAATTCATCTTATACCTTGACATCTTACTAGAAAATATATATACTATTAAGCAAGGTCGATAACGAAGTTGAGTGCAGTGAAACATAAAGCCGTCAAAGTTAGAATTTATCCCACGAAAGAGCAAGTTCAAGTGTTAGCTCAAAATTTTGGATGCGCTCGTTGGTGGTGGAACTATGCTCTGAATCAGTGCATAGAAACCTACAAAGAAACTGGCTTTGGGCTAAAGCAATCTGCACTAAACTCTATGTTGCCGAAACTTAAGAAACAAAAAGAGACTGAATGGCTAAAAGATTGTTACTCTCAGGTCTTACAATCTGTGAGTCTCAATCTTAGTCGTGCTTACCAAAATTTCTTTGAAGGTAGAGCTG
>NZ_JAAHHX010000280.1:0-2494 GCF_010672065.1 Moorena sp. SIO4A1
CAGCGATTCATCTGACCATTCTGGAACAGCCAGGACGGGAACAGTTAACCCAAGCCCTGGAACAAGGAAAATATCAAGTCTTCCACTATGCTGGTCACTCTAACCTAGGGGAATCAGGTGGTGATGTCTACCTGGTTAGTAAAAAAACTGGTTTGACAGAGACCTTAAGGGGTGATGATCTAGCGGGATTGTTAGTTAATAATGGTGTCCAGCTGGCTGTATTCAACTCCTGTCGTGGTGCTCATACAGCTGCTTCACATACCCAAGAAAACGGTAACGATCAAAATCTTGCTCAAGCACTGGTTAAGCGCGGTATTCCTGGGGTTCTAGCCATGGCAGAGCGCATTCCCGATGAGGTAGCCCTGACCCTAACCAGACTATTATACCGTAACATCAACCAGGGTTACCCCATTGACCTCAGCCTCTCGCGAGCTAGACAAGGACTGATTTCTGCTTATGGCTCGAACCAGCTTTATTGGGCATTACCTGTTCTTTATCTGCATCCGGAATTTGATGGTTTCCTGACCAATGATGACCACAGTTATGACCGAACTCAAATATTTAGTCTGCCCGATCCTCCTGGAATGTCTGTAGGGTTAGACCCAGAAGAGGGTTTTTTTACGCCACCACAAGAGAGAGAATATACCACATTATCAGAATTTGAGGAAGACTCAGCTCTTGTCCCTAGGGCAGAAGCTGAGTATGACCATGAAAGTGTCACTGGTGTAACACCGGGTTTAGAATCCCATGAACTAGAAGCAGACGATCCCGCTGCTTTCATTAAGGGATTGCTGGATCAGCTGAATACAGAGGCGATTGGTGAGGATTCAACAATAACAGCATCGAATTCAGAGGGGTTATCCGAAAACCCTTACTCAGAGGCTGCTCAGAAGAACCTACCAGTCCATAGCCCAAGCCAACTCCCTGCTCCTTTGAAAGCTTCAGCCGCAACCCTGACACCGGCGTCTACGGAGGGCTCAACCCAATTAGCTCCAAAGCGTGAGGATACTACGGCAGAAGTTGAGGCTAAAAAGGTCACTAATCCTAAACACAAGGGTTTAAGGTTACCACGTTCACCACTGTGGATCGGACTAGGAGCAACGGGAACTCTTGCCTTGGTACTGGTGAGCATGTGGTTTTTCCAGAACCCTCCTAGTCCTGGGCTAGGGAGACAATTACCACCAGGTCTGTCCAAACCTGTTGATTACTCAAATGTTAATTTGACAAAGGCTAATACCAAGACCGTCACAGCGATCGCAATTGAAGCATTCAGTGAGGATAATATTATTCGAGGAACCGAAGCTGTAACGGCATTGCTAGACCGGGGTGCATTACCCGATGCTTCTGCTGCCCTTCAGGAAGTTCCCTCAGAACAATTGAATCAGTCAATGGTGAGTTTTTTAAGAGGGCGTCTGGCATGGCAGTCGATCCAGACCGGCTCGGATGAATACAGTCTGGATGATGTCAGACGTTATTGGCAAAGAGCAGTTAAACAAGAACCTGACTCTTGGACTTACCGCAATGCCCTAGGGTTTGCCTATTACGCTGAAGGCAAATACGAGCGAGCTAACCAAGCTTGGTATGATGCATTGTACAGGAGTAGCAACGGGAAATCTACAATTGTTGGATCTGAAAAATCCAGCAATTCCCCAAAATGGAATACCTATGCTGGCTTAGGGCTAGGGTTGTGGAAATCTGCTCAACAACAAAACGGGTCTAAGCGGGCGAGTTTGTCCCAACAATCTCTTAAGCTACGGCAACAAGTGATCGCCAACGACCCGATTAACTTCCAACCTGATGCCTTGAGCAAGAACTGGCTTTGGTCACAGCAAGCGATTAAAGATTGGCAATCGCTGTTAGAGGTTAGAACTTCTAACAATTGACGGTTAATAGTCAACCGTCAAGAGTGAACAAAGGGCAAATTAAGAGCAAATTAAATCACCACTAGCCTCGGCTGATTACTGATCCCGCATCAAGGAAGACAGAGAGCGGCGCTTACGCATATCCATCATGTTGGCAAGAGTCTCGTCTTTAGCATTGGTCTGATCAGTAGGCTCCGGTGGCAAAACCGTTACCTCGGTCTGTTGGTCATCACTCCTGTTTTGTGATGGTGGTAATAATGGTACTGATTTTACTGGTTGTTGTTTGCGAGTCGCCTTACGGCGTCTAGAATTACGGCGTCGCCTTCTACTGCTGACACTAGATGTTATCGGTCTTTTCAGTTTCGTTTTCTGGCTTGAAAATTTTAGAGCCTGAGTAAGCAATAAGCAACCGCTGGCGCAGCCTACAGCAACAACACCAAACAACGACAGAGGCACAGCCTCTTTTGCTGCTGATGCCCGCAGTTGGGCCAGAGCTGGTTGTGGATTATTGGCTTCTTCCTCAATCGGTCCAGGATCAATCAGACCAATAGTTGCTATGCTACCGGCTAAGACCATAACAACCCAAAGCCCAACCCAAACAGCAATCTGATGATTGTATATTAGCTTTTGGA
>NZ_JAAHHX010000281.1:0-2470 GCF_010672065.1 Moorena sp. SIO4A1
CGGCCTTCAATCATGATCTCAATCAGCAATGCCCACCCTACGATTGTCATTATTGGTGGGCATTGCCCATGTCATTGCTCGGCCTTCAATCATGATCTCAATCAGCAATGCCCACCCTACGATTGTCATTATTGGTGGGCATTGCCCATGTCATTGCTCGGCCTTCAATCATGATCTCAATCAGCAATGCCCACCCTACGATTGTCTAGCCACCAACCGTTGATAATTCACTCACCAACCTTGGCTCCAATTTCCGAAAAATCTGGAACTAATGGTTGTCTCCCCCAGCAACAACAACCCCAATCGATCTGATACTGACCTGTTTCAACCCATCTGGTGAAACTCGAATACTCCCACCGATGAGGACAAGATACCAACCCATGCTTAACCGGATTGTAATGAATATAATCTAAAGCCTGTTGGAAGTCAGATTCATCTCGAATCACATGCTCCCAAAATCGGCGCTGCCAAACATTACTTTCTCTGTGTTTACGACGGGATGCCGATACATTCTGTGGCTTGAATTTTTTACCCCGTAGCGATCGCGTAAACAACACCTTAAACCGAGAAACCCGGTAGGAATAAGCTGTATCCCCTGGGGGTAGAGTCCACAAGAAATGAATATGGTCAGGTAAAACAACTGCACCAGTAATTTCAAAAGGTCTCTCAGTGCGAGTTTTAGCAAGTGCAGCACGCAAATAAGCAATTGTTTCGGGTTCGGAAAACAGAGGGGTGCGGTCGTAGGTTACCAGAGTCAGAAAAAAGGTTCCACCTGGGACATAGGCTCGACGATATTCGGGCATGGTTGTGGATTGCTGGGCATTGCGGATTTAATTTCTAGGCTAACTAATGTTGAACTTGCTGAGCAAGACCCACCCTAGGATTCTTGTCTGGTTCAGCTTACGCTTTTGTAGGGTGGGCATTGCTTGAAACCAACCCCCAACCCTGCTGGAATTCACCTGAGCAATGCCCACCAACCAGAGCATTTTGTAGGGTGGGCATTGCTTGAAACCAACCCCCAATCCTGCCGGAATTGATCTGAGCAATGCCCACCAACCAGAGCATTTTGTAGGGTGGGCATTGCTTGAAACCAACCCCCAATCCTGCCGGAATTGATCTGAGCAATGCCCACCAACCAGAGTAGCTTGTAGGGTGGGAAAAGCCTTTTTCCAACTCGCCTACCTGCCCAAAGTCACCGGAGCAATGCCCACCAACCAGGGTACCCATTGCCTTTTGGGTCTTGGTGGGCATTGCTCATTTATTTTATAAGCGAACAATTTTGATACTTATCAGCAATGCCCACCCTACGAGTCTTGGGTCTCCCAATCCTGCCGGAATTGATCTGAGCAATGCCCACCAACCAGAGTAGCTTGTAGGGTGGGAAAAGCCTGTTTCCAACTCGCCTACCTGCCCAAAGTCACCTGAGCAATGCCCACCAACCAGGGTACCCATTGCCTTTTGGGTCTTGGTGGGCATTGCCCATTTATTTGATCAGCGAACAATTTTGATATTTATCAGCAATCCCCACCCTACCATTCTTCCGGAATTCACATTAGGGTATTGGTGGGCATTGCTCATTTATTTTATCAGGGAACAATTTTGATAGTTATCAGCAATGCCCACCCTACGAGTCTTGGGTCTTGGTGGGCATTGCCCATTTATTTTATCAGGGAACAATTTTGATAGTTATCAGCAATGCCCACCCTACCATTCTTCCGGAATTCACATTAGCAATGCCCACCCTATGATGTTTATATTAAAAATCAAAAATTACCTAACAAAATAACTAATTCTTATCTATAAAATCCAAAATTATTCATTTTTTTTAAATGTAAATAAATATTAAATATTAAAAATACCATTGACTTTTTACAAGATATTAGTAATAATAAAAATGTCCGCTATTTCGATAAGATTCTTGGACAAAAAGCCGCGCTTATAGCTTGCCACCTGGAAGCGCGGCTTATATCCCCAAGCAAACACTATGTTTGAGGTAATTCCATGATGCCAAAAAAACGCTCAAATGATCATCTGATTAAGTGTCAGCGAGCCCTAGACCGCCTTGCCCAAATTGCCCAGAGCCAATCCACAAGCCCACTTTCAATGCCTCGTGCCATCACTGAGCGAGAGCGAATTTTGATCAACCTATACAGCGTCTGCCGACTATCCATGACTCCTCGGGAGTTTTATTGGAAATGGCAAGTTAACCAAGAAGACATTGCTCAAATCTGCTGCCGCTCAACTTACGCTGTTAACAGTTGGCTCGCTCAAAGTTCTCGCTATAAATCTCCTTCTTCCGATTCCTTATACCATCTGGCCTTAATGGATTTTCTCTTGGAAAATTTTGAGGCAATTCCACAAGAGTTATTGAATCAACTCTGCTCGAAAGTTGAAGAAGGTTGACAGAATTAAGAATTAAGAATTAAGAATTAAGAATTAAAGAATTAAGAATTAAGCTTTTGTAGGGTGG
>NZ_JAAHHX010000282.1:0-2469 GCF_010672065.1 Moorena sp. SIO4A1
GTGCGATTCGTTGACTAGAAACCTTGCCCATCAAGGGTTTAGGAGGATTAGTCGCAAGGAAGAAAGAACCTTGACAACTTGATAACCATGATGGTGAAAGACCATCCCTCGTGAAATCCGAGTGACAGCCCTACCCTGGTTCATGGGAACTAACAAAACCCATGGATTGAAAGCAAGGGTCGAACAGCGAAGCGGAACCAATCCAGGGAAAGTTAGTAGCAGGCAAAAGACTCATGGGTACGCAAGGAAGGCATGTTTGAATCATCGACACCTACACGTGGCGAAATGGATTGATACGCCACAGACAAAAAGTCAAACGGAATAAAGGATAGTTAGTTGGTCGCTTAACTATTGATTTCCCTAGAAATAAAATTCCCGGTGAATAATGCCGCCCTAAAAGTCTACAGAATGGTTATCAGGAACGAAGTAACCCCCACAAGAACTCTCAGAAAGGTCGAACATTCTGAGTAGGTAGTTAACCGTAAGTCATCTGGGGGAGAGATAGAGTCAGAAGCCAATGCCTAGGGTAATACCTATGGATATGCCAACGGACTCACGTTACAGGAATAGGTGTAGTTGTAAGTAGTAATGAAGAAGTCTAAAACTCGGGGATTCAACCCACAGTCGGAATGGAACAAGGTCAACTGGCGAAAGCTAGAAATAACCGTGTTCAAGTTACAAAAACGAATATACCAAGCCTCACAGCGTGACGATGTTCGCGTGGTACGTAAATTACAAAAGACCCTGATCAAGTCTTGGTCAGCCAAAATGATTGCGGTCAGGCGGGTAACCCAAGAGAACAAAGGTAAGAAAACTGCTGGAATAGACGGGGTTAAAACCTTAAATGGTAAACAACGTCTGGCCTTAGTAACTAATCTGGAAATCTCAAGAAAAGCCAAACCAACTAGAAGGGTATGGATTCCAAAACCCGGACAGAAGGAAAAACGCCCATTAGGAATCCCAACAATGCATGACCGCGCCCTACAAGCACTAGTCAAACAAGCACTAGAGCCTGAATGGGAGGCTAAATTTGAACCTAACTCCTATGGGTTCAGACCAGGACGCTCATGTCATGATGCCATCGAAGCAATATTTAATGGGATCTGCAAAAAACCTAAATGGGTACTAGACGCCGATATCTCCAAATGTTTCGATAAAATCAATCACGATGTTCTTCTCACGAAATTAAACACCTATCCATCCTTGAGGCGATTAATTAAATCTTGGTTAAAAGCTGGTGTGATGGATAATAACACATTCTCAGAAACCGAAGAAGGCACACCACAAGGAGGAGTAATATCACCTCTCCTTGCGAACATAGCCCTTCATGGAATGGAAACAATAATTAAGACTTATATCGGAAATAAAAAGAACAAAAAAGGAGAAAAACTAGGAAAAGCTCAAAAGATGAGAGGTATAAGTCTAATTAGATATGCGGATGATTTTGTCATCATGCACAAAGACCAAACCATAATAGAAGAATGTCAGAGAATCATCAGTGAATGGCTAAAAGACATAGGGTTGGAATTAAAGCCCAGTAAGACAAAGATAACTCACACTTCGGAAGGATTCAATTTCCTAGGATTCAACATCCGACAATATCCAGCCGGAAAAAACCATTCAAAACTAGGCTTTAAAACCATCATCAAACCATCCAAGGAAAAAGTTCTAGAACACTATAGGCAGCTCGCTGACATAATCGACCGTCACAAAGCTGCCCCTCAGGCTGCCCTAATCAGCCGACTCTCACCTGTCATACGAGGATGGTGTAATTACAACAAAGCTGTTTGTAGTAAAGAAACCTTCAAAGACCTCGAATGCATGCTCTGGAACAAACTCCAAAGATGGGGATACAGGCGACATCCAAACAAATCAAAAACCTGGGTAATCAATAAATATTGGGGAACCGTAGAAAAAGACAACTGGACGTTCACAGACGGAAAGAGTTACCTCTTGAAACATGCCAAAACGAAAATCGTCCGGCACATCAAAGTCAAGAACACCACAAGTCCATTTAACGGAAACTTAATATATTGGAATTCCAGAATGGGAAAACATCCTGAAATAAACAGTCAAAAAGGAAGACTACTTAAAAAACAAAAAGGAAAATGCTCCCATTGTGGCCTTACCTTCAGGGATGGAGATTTAATAGAAAAACACCACATAATACCACGCGCACTCGGTGGAGAAGACCTAGACAAAAATATGGAACTACTCCACCTGCATTGTCACGATGTCAAACATGGAACGAAATCTAATTCACTGAATCTAGATGAAAATCCATTCTAGAGGTGCCACTGACAAGGATTGTACTGTAATGAGGAGCCGGATGAGGGGAAACTGCGCGACCTGAACTGGTCAAGTAAAGCGGGGAGCCGACTCCCCAGGGTAATTTACACCACCTACCCTCACGTAAAACAACCTTTTAGGTTGGACTCAATACCTTTTGGTAACAAAAGGGAAATATGC
>NZ_JAAHHX010000283.1:0-2462 GCF_010672065.1 Moorena sp. SIO4A1
CTCCGAAAACCAAAGGGTGGACGGAAACGGTTTAACTGGCGGCAAAGATTCCACGAGTGACTTAAAGCAAAGATTCGCGATTTTACTGAGATGACTCTAACAGAGCTAGGAGGCAAAGTAATAGAAGTTGTGGCGGCTTACACGTCCAAGCTTGCTTACGATGGTTCTGGTACGGTTAAACGGGACTCAAAAAACTATGCTAAGCGCAACCTTCCCTTCAGCTAAGCGGTTCAATGCCGTTCGCGTAGCGTGGCCTACGGCCAATCTAAACGGCGCTTACAATATCGGTGCTAGAGGTGTGTTTAAACTCACTTACAGAAATGGTAGTGAGGGTCGTAAAGCGCAAAAGTTCTGGACGACCGCCTAGAAGCTGGGCTTGTCTCTGTGATTTGTGGGCTAGGGCTAGCTCCAGATTAGCATAGGACACCCCCACCTGGCTATCGCCACGCTACGCGAACGGCGACAGCCAGGTGGGGGAAGCTTCATGGGGTGAAAGTGTCAAAAAATACTAGGATGATGGAGTTGAGTCCTGATCAATAAAACTCCTGACAAAGCGTAACATTAATCGACATCTTGCCTTAGACTTAAAGAGTAGCTCTTTGGAGAACGATGTCAGTCAAGTATGTTCCACCAAGAGTCGCTGCTCAAAGACTTGGAGTTTCAACGAGAACTCTCGAAAGATGGCTCGAAGCCGGGAAAATCAAAGGGATCAAGACGCCGGGAGGTCAAAGAAGATACGACTTGGATTCAGTTGTCTCTATTCCACCAGCCAAACCAAAAAGAGACATCATCTTATATGCCAGAGTTTCAAGCCGCTCTCAAAAGAGTGACCTTGAACAACAAGTACGCTTTCTTAAGTCTCGTTACCCCGGTTGTGAAGTCATCTTTGACATCGGGTCAGGACTCAACTTCAAAAGATTTGGACTACAATCCTTACTGGACAGAGTTCTCAGCAACACTTGCGAGCTTATTGTCGTTGCCCACAAAGATCGGCTTTGCCGCTTTGGGTTCGATCTTATCTCATGGCTGTGCGGCAAATTTGAGACAAAGATACTGGTTCTCGACGAAACGCACCTCAGCCCAGAACAGGAAATGGTCGAAGATATCCTTGCAATCGTCCACGTCTTTAGTTGCCGACTCTATGGACTCAGGAAGTACAAAAAACGAATCCTTGATGACAGCGAGTTACCGAGTTTATCCAGTAAAGGAACTTGAGAAGATCTGGAAGAAGTGGGTTGCCGCCTCTCGAAAGGTCTACAACATATCTATTGATTATCTAAACAGAGAACAAGGCTATGTTAAGACTACCAAGAAGGGAGGGAAGCACGGATTTAGGACTTTTTTAAAAAGTTCTGGATTAATTCCTCAATGGTGCATTGATCTAGGTATATCAAAACTTTTAGACAATGCGTCAATGGAAGCTTACACCGCCTGGAAGGAGACGAAAAAACAGCCACAGTACATTGGTATTGGGAAAAAAAGAAAACTTAACCCTGACAGGGGAAGAAAACTAGCCAGGTTTAGGAGTATTCGCGATCAAACCGCTACTCTAAAGTTCGATCCTACAGCCTATAAAAATGGCCACTGGATGGTTTCGTCTACAAAACATCTACCATTACCAGAATTCAAGGGACACAACTATTGTGTACTGACTAAGGGATCTACTGAATTGACCTTCAACAAAGGTAGGTGGTTTGCTCACTTCCCTGTGCCTCTAAGGACTGAACCAACAATAACCGAGAAAATTATTGCCTTAGATCCGGGCGTCCGCACTTTCGTAACAGGATTTGATGGTTCGGATTTTTTAGAGTTCGGAAATGGTGATTTTAGCAAGATAGCCAAGCTTTGTAGTCATCTCGACCAAATAAAGTCAAAGCATGACAAAGTCAAAGGGAGGAAATTCAAGAGGCTACGTTACAAGCTCAGGAAAGCCATGGAACGCCAACGGACTAGAATAAAAAACCTGCGTTCTGAGATTCATAAACAAGTAGCGTCTTATCTAGCCAGAAACTACGACATTATTGTTCTGCCTACTTTTGAGACTTCTCAGATGGTAGCTAAAAAGAGGAGGAAGTTAAGGAGTAAAACTGCTCGCGCGATGATGAGTTGGGCATTCTACCAATTCTCGCAGACTTTAGGGCATTTGTGTAACCGGTACGGTTCCAAACTCGTAAGAATAACTGAGGAATACACCTCAAAGACCTGCACAAAATGCGGACACATCCATAGGAAACTTGGAGGATCCAAGAATTTTAAATGTCCCAAATGTGGGTATGAAATCCATAGAGATTTCAATGGAGCCGTGGGGATTTTCCTCAAGGCGATGTGGGATACCACCTTTACCGATCACGTCGGTGATGTTGTACTAGATGTCTTAAATGTCGAAGATGTCGCGGTTAAAAGTATCAGTTAGTCAGAAGTTGGTGATTCTTTCCGATGGTGCAGGCCAGTTTAATCTCCTA
>NZ_JAAHHX010000284.1:0-2438 GCF_010672065.1 Moorena sp. SIO4A1
AGTAGTACCTGGTTGGCCAATCATGCTCGGACAAAGCATCGAAGATCCTTGCTTTCATGAAGAGTACCTAGACCAGTATCGTCAGGGAAGGGTTAGCAACATCTGTGACTTAGAAAACTCTGATATCGAAGCTTGCCATGTAGAAATGCTGCAACAGTTTGGGGTAAAAGCTAACCTAGTGGTACCAATTCAGCAACAAGACCAACTTTGGGGTTTGCTCATTGCCCATCAGTGTTCGAATCCACGACCATGGACTAACTTTGAAAGTGAATTGTTGCAACAACTGGCCGACCAAATTGGTATTGCCTTAGCCCAAGCCCAGCTTTTAGAAACAGAAACCCGTCAGCGTCAGGAACTTGCCCGTTCTAATGCTGAACTACAAGAGTTTGCCTATGTAGCATCCCATGACCTGCAAGAACCCCTGCGCAAGATTCGGGCATTTGGCGATCGCCTTCAGACCAGGTATCATGAACAGTTAACAGAGCAGGGGCAGGACTACCTGATACGGATGCAGAATGCTGCAGAACGGATGCAGGTGTTAATCAGTGACTTGCTTAGCCTTTCCCGGGTGACCACCAAGGCAAGACCTTTGGTTGCCACTGATCTGGCTCAAGTGGTACAAGAGGTACTCTCTGATTTAGAACTACGTATCCAGCAATCTGGTGGCGTAGTGGAAGTCGGTGAACTACATACTATTGAAGCTGATCCCCTGCAAATGCGTCAACTTTTGCAAAACCTGATCAGTAACGGACTTAAATTCCGACCAGAACAAAGAGGTAACCTCGTTACAATTTATAGTCAACTGATTCAGGAAAGTGTTCCCTTAAGTTATGGAGGCGCAACCGTTAATCAGCGTTGTCAGATTATAGTTGAAGACAATGGTATTGGGTTTAACCCCGAGTATCGCGATCGCATTTTCCAAACCTTTCAACGGCTCCATGGTCGTAGCGACTATGAAGGAACCGGTATCGGTCTAGCTATCTGCCGTAGAATTGTTGAGCGCCATAATGGTAGCATCATGGCAGAAAGCACACCAGGACAGGGGGCTAGGTTTATTGTTACGGTGCCGATTAAACAAAGTTGAAGATTAAAGGTTAAAGGTGAAAGGTTAAAGGTGAAAAGTTAAAGGTTGTTCGCGTAGCGTGGCCTTTTGGCCAAGGTTAAACGTTAAATAATCAAAACATACTAGTAGTTGAGTGACTAATCAATAAAATACCTCAAATTTATCCCTTTATACTTCATAATACCTTCATATTTCCTTTATAATTCCTTTATAATTCCTTTATAATTTTTGGTCGAGGAGATAATGCTTAGTGAATGAAAGCCGAAATCCCGTGGTAATTTTAATGGCAGATGATGATCCGGATGATTGCCTTTTGGCAAGGGAGGCTCTCTTAGAGAGTCAGTTGACCGATGAGCTATACTTTGTCAGTGATGGCGAGGAATTGATGGATTATCTGTATCACCGTGGTAAACACACCCAGGCCAGCATGTCCCCTCGTCCAAGTTTAATCCTACTGGATTTGAATATGCCGAAAAAAGATGGTCGTGAAGCCCTCAGAGAAATTAGGGCTGATCCTAATCTACGAGTTATACCAGTTGTGGTGCTGACTACCTCAAAGGCTGAAGAAGATATTTATCATAGTTATAACTTAGGAGCAAATTCTTTCATCGTTAAGCCTGTCACCTATAGTTCCCTAATTGAGGTGATGCAAACGTTAAAAAAGTACTGGTTGGACATCGCCGAATTGCCCCCCGAAGGGAATAAATAGACTGCCATGAGTAAATACTCACAACCGCCAGCTGAACGTTTTGATGTTTCTTCTGATGTTTCTACTGTACCACTAAAGACTGATCCACTCAGGACTATTTCCAAAACCGACCCTCATCAATGTTCGTTGATCACAAACCTGGCAAATTGCTTACCCAAATCAGAACTCAGAACTCACCACTCTCGACTAATTTCCTTCGATTCCTCTGGTGCCAGACCAATGTACAACCCTTTGGTTAATGTATTACTCGTTGATGATGACGAAGATGACTATATTCTAACTCGTGATTTACTGTCGGAAAACCGGAGGGCTAGATTTAGCTTGACTTGGGTGGCAACCTATGCTAAGGGCTTAGAAATGATTGCTCAGAACCACCATGATGTTTATCTACTGGACTACCGTCTTGGTGAGCATAATGGACTTGAACTCCTGGGTGAAGCCATTGCCAGGGGGTGTACAGCACCGATTATCCTCCTCACTGCCCAGGGAGACCATGAGGTTGACATGGAAGCCATGAAAGCTGGGGCAGCCGATTACCTGGATAAGAGTCAGCTCAGAGCACCTTTACTAGAGCGTTCCATCCGCTATGCCCTTGAGCGCCAGCAAGCCCAACAAAAAATTCGGGAACAAGCGGCTTTGTTGGATGTGGCAACCGATGCCATTCTG
>NZ_JAAHHX010000285.1:0-2434 GCF_010672065.1 Moorena sp. SIO4A1
TTGTACATCGCCAAGTATGGACGAAAAGATATCTTCTATCATGGTCTACGCTGGGCTGAGCGCTTGACTTATGCTACGGCAGACATGGTGATTTCAACTAATGAATCCCATCGCAAAGTCGCCCTTACCCGAGGGGGGAAGAAACCAGAGCAAGTAGTTGTAGTGCGCAGTGCTCCTGATCTAGAACGGTTTCGGATCATGCCCTCAAACCCGAGTTACCGCAGAGGTCGTGACTATCTGGTCGGTTATATGGGGGTTATGGGGGAACCGGAGGGAATTGACTATCTTCTCAGGGCAATACGTTACATTGTGCAGGAAAAGAAGCGCCAAGATATTCACTTCATGCTAATTGGCAGTGGCCCTGCTGCTGAAACCCTCAAGGCTTTATCTAAACAGCTTGACCTGACTGATTTTGTAGAATTCACAGGATTTCAGACCGGGGAAGCACTTTTAGAGCGGCTTTCCAGTTGCGATGTATGTGTGGAACCCTCTCCCACATCGGCTTATAACGAAAACTGCACTATGAATAAAATCTTGGAGTACATGGCTCTAGGTAAACCCATTGTTCAGTTTGACCTCCGAGAGGGAAGACACTCTGCAGGCAATGCATCTGTTTATGCTACGCCTAATGACGAGCTGGAGTTTGCTGAGAAAATTCTCGAACTTCTCAAGTCTCCTCAACTCAGAGAAAAAATGGGAGCAGAAGGTAGACGCAGGATGGACGAAATGCTGGAATGGCGTCATCAAGCGCCTAAACTTTTAGATGCTTATGGAAAAGTTTCGTGAGTTTTTTTAGGAGCAAAGGGAGCAAGGAGTAGGGAGTAGGGAGTAGGGAGTAGGGAGTAGGGAAAACATCCTGTCTAGTTCAGGTGCGACCCGTGGCGAATTTAATTCGCCAACGGAAAGCGCACCTAATAGTTATGAGAAACGCTATCTATTGCTTTAGCAAAAGTAACTATATCAGTTATAACCTAGAAAATAGATGGTCTTATAGTATCGATTTTATAAAACTATTTTTATGATATTGAATGAAAATTATTTAGTTAAAAAAATCAAACGTTTACCGGGAAAACTTAAGAGAGAGTCTTTGCGAATACCGATGCTAGATCACCTGTATTATGGTGACTATATAAAAAGACTAGAAAATCATGCTAACTCCCTACCTGCCCTAGATCCAGTAGATTTACCGTTGTTGAATTCTCTCTTGAAACAAGGAACGGTTGTTACTTCTTTAGAAGAGTTAGCAATTTCCTATAAGGAACTGATAGATAGTGCTGAGGATATCTTCCCAAAATTACGGGGATTACCTATACCGAAACTTGAGTCTTGTATAACCTATCGCGAAGAGCTAATTAGTTACCCACAAATTTTTAAGTGGGCACTTAACGAACGATTGCTTGATATTGTAGAAAATTACCTTGGTGTTCCAGTGTTATTGGCTGGTGTAACCCTTCAAAGGACTATTGCGGATGGAAAACCAGTACATGTCAGGCAATGGCACGTAGATCCAGAAGACTATCGCATGGTGAAAATCATTATCTACTTCAATGATGTGGGGTTAGATGGTGGCCCTTTTGAATATATTCCCAGACATTTAACCTCATCATTAGCTCAAGCCCTGAACTACAATTATTACAGTTCTGGTTTTGTCTCGGATCAAGAGATGACAAGGGTTGCCCCTAAAGCTACCTGGATCCCTTGCCCAGGACCCTATGGCACAGTAATTTTTACTGACACACGCAGCATTTTCCATCGTCTGAAACCACCTACTGGATCACAGCGATACTCAATTACTTTCGCCTACACCTCTAGACGACCGATCACAACCTTTGAGAGAAATTTCTCTAAACACCAGTTGCAAGTCATTGCCAGCGGGTTAAGCCAACGACAACAAGATTGTCTCTTTTTCGATTAAAGCTGTGATCATTACAGTGGAGTTGCACCATGGTTAACCCAGTGGAACAGGCATCAGGCGTGGAACAGGCATCTTGCCTGTTTCAATTCCCAGGCGGGCTGTCCCAACAAGGGGCGAAGAGGCGGAAAATGAGGGCTCTCCCTTGGGTGGTGCGTTACGGGGCGGAGTATACCAACCCTGGCTACAAAGCGAAACATCAGAAGCTTTCCGCCCCTAACGCACCCTACGCAACTGTGATCCGGTCATGCCTTGATCATCTCGTAAATTGCCAAAAATCAATCCTACCCTGAGCGATCGCATACCTTTGATGTTAGGATTTGACTCGTAACCGTAAATTATACGGATATGAACAAAGATACAGGGAATTGTATCTTTGTGAGGAGTGTTCGAAAAAAAGGAATAAGAGGCTTGTGGTAGATTCTAAACGATTGTCTGGGCAGTTGTTCAACTTAACGGGAACTAAACTCCTATATATTCTATCAATCGGCTTAACTCTGGGTGCATTAATTTTGGATGGGA
>NZ_JAAHHX010000286.1:0-2431 GCF_010672065.1 Moorena sp. SIO4A1
CGTGAAGTCGGGTAAGGTTTGTAGATTACTCTACTCCCCTCCCCTAAGAACCGGACTTGACAGTTACCCATCATCCGGCTCAAGCCTTACTTCAAGCCTTCTGCTTGGTTTTCTTTTTGCCATGAAGAAGCTTGTGACAAGCTTTATGAAGATGTACAAGGTTGTCAGCCAGGTTAGAACCACCTTCTTTTATGGGAATTATGTGATGGGTTTCGATTTCTTCGTCATTGCGTAACCAGTCATTACAGATTGGACATTTATACCCCTTTCTTCTAGCTACTTGGTCATACTTGCTATTTTTTTCCCAGAGGGTTTTGTTAGCTTTTAGACTTCTTTTGAGCCAGTATTCTTTGAGAATCGGGTCATCGGGTGAGTTGCTCCCTTCTATTTTGACGTGTCTCACAATGGGTGTTCCTGCGACATCATATATTCGCAATTCTGAGTTTCTTCTTTTGGATGTGGACTCACAAGAGAATACCCAGTCTCTTTTGGACACACTCCACGGAGTTTTCTTGTATATCACCTTGAAGTATTTGTCCTTGACCCATCTTAATTTACGCTTTTTGTGTCTACGCCTTGCCCAATCCCACAGATATTTCCATACCCTGTTACCTACGTAACTGAGTATTTTCTTTGATGTGCAATGTCTGTAGTAGTTAGCCCAACCTCTGAGAATCGGATTCAGTTTATTGATTAATTGTTCTTGGCTTTTTCCGTTAAATGCTTTGACAATTTTCCCAATTTCTTTGCAGAATGAGAGAACTTTATTTTTGGCGGGTTTGGTCAGAAGTGTTTCATTCTTTCCTTTCCCGAACATTCTTACGTTAAAACCCAGAAAATCGAACCCTTGGGATATGTGGACTATCCTTGTTTTCTCATCGCTTATTTCTAAGCCTCTTTCTGATAACCATGCTTTGAGCTGGATCAGAACTTTTTCCAGTTCTTCTTTTGTTTCTGCCGTGACCACAAAGTCATCGGCATATCGAATATATCCGAGTTTGTAGACTTTTCTTCTCTCTCCTTTCTTGTTATATCTTCCTCTTATTCCACCCCAGTTGTTGAGCTTTTCTTCCAATCCTTCCAATCCGATGTTGGCTAAAAGTGGACTGATGACTCCCCCTTGGGGTGTTCCTTTATTGGTTTCGTGATATATTCCTTTACTTATATATCCAGCTTTCAACCATCCTGCTACTATTTCCCTGCCTGGAGCAGAGTCTATTTGTTTCATGATAGTTTCATGGGCTAGGTTATCGAAAAAGCCTTTTATATCCGCGTCTAGAACCCATCTATCCTTTCTGAGGGAATTTAGTCTGTTTACCACTTGCTCTATGGCATCATGGCAACTTCTACCTGGTCTGAACCCATAAGAATTAGGTTCAAATATGGCTTCCCATTCGGGTTCTAGGAGATTCTTTACTATTGCCTGCATGACTCTATCCTTTAAGGTTGGGATGCCTAGAGGACGTTTCTTGCCATTTGACTTAGGAATGTATACCCTGCGTGCTGGTGAGGCTTTGGGTATCTTCCACTCATTGACAAGTTTCACTCGTTGGCTAGGTGTTGTTGCCACCTCCTTATCGACACCTGCTGTTCGCTTTCCGGTATTTATCTGAGTGATTTGTCTGACAGATAGTAGTAAGTTGGCGTAGCTTTTCAGCATCAGTTTCTGTAACCTTCTCAGTTGCTTCCACTGACCAAGCTTTTTGGCACGAAAGATTCTTCGACGCAGGTTTCTAACAATCTTACGGGCTTTCTTCCAGTTGACCTGGCTCCAGTCTGTAAGTTGTGCCGTCTGTCCATTTACCGGGCTATTGCCCCGTATCAAACTTTTCATCAGGTTCGATTCCTTATCTTTCGAAAATCTTTCGTATAAGACCCAAGGGAAGTCTGCTATTACTTTCGTTCAGGGGCAAAGTTTGAACCCCTATCCTCCGTATTACCAGAGGCGTTTGCTTTTTCCCTCATCCTCTACCCCCCAGAGAGTTCCGTCCTTGTTGCCTCAGACCTACCTTAGATATCGACCTTCTAAGGACTCTGTGGGGCTTACCCTGTTGTGTCAAGTAAATTTATTTCTCCTTCGGATGATGCCTCTTCCACGGATGGGAGTTTTGTTTACACGGCTTATAGAGAAACTAGCTATAGGCCCTACCCACTTGGCTTTTGCCTTCAGCGTGTCAGGTCTTTACGCTGGTCATGAGATTACGCGGTTTATTAGCATTTCATTTTCATTCATCCATATCGGAGAAGCCCTCTAGCTCCTAACCGGGTTTGACCTTACCTAGCTTCGGCTACATTCGTGACTCTGCATATTTCCCTTTTGTTACCAAAAGGTATTGAGTCCAACCTAAAAGGTTGTTTTACGTGAGGGTAGGTGGTGTAAATTACCCTGGGGAGTCGGCTCCCCGCTTTACTTGACCAGTTCAGGTCGCGC
>NZ_JAAHHX010000287.1:0-2431 GCF_010672065.1 Moorena sp. SIO4A1
AGAAAGGTTTACGTAGAGTGAGTTGACTGGAAATTATCAGTTAACAAAAACTACTCATGCCCAGGGAGTTTAAAATATCGTTTAAAATTAAGGACTTTGGGATAGGAACACCCTTTTTATTAAAATAAGAATGTGAGGCTTATCCATCCTTATCATCAATCTAATAGGCACAGCTATACAGGTAGAGGGTAATTAATGATTATTAATAACCTAGATTTTGCTCGGGAATATGCTCAGGAAAACTGGATTATAGGCGGTCGAATTGCTATAGCAAATACTAGAACACTTGCTAGAGCTGACGTGGCATTAGCAGAGGCTGATGCATTCGCTGATGGCGATCAAACCTCAGCAGTGACTGATACTGATGCAAGAGTAATAAATAGCAGGTTTTCTAAAAAGAGCATCGCCAGGGCGAGTGCTGATGCTGAGGCTAAGACTAGGAAAGGACTTTTCCGGGCTAAGTCTGACAGTATATCTTTGTTTTTCGGTAGATATAGATAATACTGATTTTGGTAAATCCAGGTATAAATCAATAAAATTTTTCGGTCATTTTCGGTAATAGGTAAGGGAAACTAGGAGATGGGCGATAGGAACTTTAGTTACCATCGCCTACCACCTAGCCCCTAACTTGGTAATGAGGAGGGAATCGAATTAGGAATGAAGGGTAAAAGATTTTCATTCTTGTTTTATATTGAGCCTAAACTCCCTAAACTCATTGGCATAGTTTTGGAATAGAGGAATTTTTGTTGATAGTTAACAGTTGAGGCTTGGTAGAGGGAAGACCTGTCTGTGCAGCAGTAGAACAGTTAACGGTCAACACTCAACACTTAAAACTCCACAATGCAGATTCAGCAGGTGCAGCTCAAGCGTAACACAAGGCTGATAGCCGATTAAGAGCCATGTTTAATTTAATCAGCAGAACATTGACATTTCTTCCTCGTGTAAGCCGAATTACAGAGAGGTTCAAAGACAGGTTTACACAGAGGTTAAAAAAGCCGATCACACAGAGCATCACACGGAGCATCACAGATAGCATCCCAGACAGCACCACACAGAGCACCACACAGAGCACCACACAGAGCACCACAGACACAGACAGCACCACACAAAACACCACACAGAGCATTACAGACACAGACAGCACCACACAGAGCATTACAGACACAGACAGCACCACACAGAGCATTACAGACACAGACAGCATTACAGACAGCATCACAGACAGCATCCGAGAGAACCGTAGTTTAATTACTAGTTCAACTGGCACTACAAACTATTCTTCAAACTATTCTTCAAGAACCATCAGAAACAATAGCCTCACTATCAATGGCAACGATAGTAGTAGGATAGTAACTAACGACTCACAAACAAATAGCAGTTCATGGACTAATCGCTGGAGTTCAAGCAGTAGCGATCGCTTAATCAGTGGTGTGAGGGCAGGTGTAGGCTCCAATGTGATGAGCATCACTACTATTAATGGCAATAGTACAGTGCGGGGTACTCAAGGCAATGATGAACTAACTGGCGGAGATGGGGACGATGTCTTGATTGGTGGCTTTGGTACGGATACTCTCACAGGGGGAAACGGTAGCGATACATTTGTGCTGGGATTGGAAACAACTAGTCCGATAACTGACCCCTTTCTAGCTGATGTAATCACTGATTTCAATACTGCTGACAATGACAAGATTGGTTTAACTGGGGGACTATCTGGGGAGGACATCCTACTAGAGGTATTAGATAGCAATGGTGATGGCATTGTTGATGCCACTTTGGTGAAATTCAATAACGATATTCTAGCTGTAGTCCAAGGAACCGTGGATGGACAGAGTGCAAGCACCCTAACTGATGCTGATTTCATCACAGTATCTGATCCAATTTTAGCATAAAATTGATAAGTAGTCGGAATCACCCCATCCCTTACATCTGTTAACTCATATATTGCCCGATTACCCCATCAGCTAAAATCTGAGCAAATAAAACCTAACCATGACTATTCTTTCTAGAGCATCCCTTGAACCACAAGAAATTACTGAGTTTCTGAAACGAGAAATCCAGCTCAAAGACGTCTCTGAGAAAATTTTGTATCAAAAAGTCATTAATCGAGCTGCCGTCGAAAGAAACTTAACCGTCACCGCCGAAGAAATTCAGGAAGAGGCAGATAAATTCCGTCACGAAAATCGCTTGGAGAAAGCTTCAGACACTCTAGCTTGGCTAGCGGATAATATGATTACTTCCGATGACTGGGAAGCCGGAATTCGCCAGCAATTGCTAGCTAAAAAGTTATCCAAGTGTCTATTTGATAAAGACGTAGAAAAGTTTTTTGGTCAAAACCGACTAGATTTTGACCAAATCTTGCTTTATCAAATCCTTGTAGAAAACGGTAAACTTGCCCAAGAACTTTTCTATCAAATTGAAGAAAAAGAAATTA
>NZ_JAAHHX010000288.1:0-2422 GCF_010672065.1 Moorena sp. SIO4A1
TGTGGGAAAATTCCAAGACTCTCAAGAAATTTTACAACAAAGTTTAGCCATAGCCGAAAACTTATCAAATCAGACTTTGATTGCTGAAAATCTCCTCAGTTTGGGGGATACAGCTAGATTACAAAGAAAGACAGAAGACGCCAGATATTTCTATCAACGGGTTGTGAAGGAATCTCCCTTAGCAGATATTACAATTCAGGGACAATTAAATCAACTGAGTGTATTGATAGCTACACAAGAGTGGTCACGAGCCAGAGCGTTATTGCCAGCTATAGACAAGACCTTAACCACATTATCTCCAAGTCAAAAAGCAATAAAGGCTAGAATTAAGCTAGCCAAAACCCTGTTAAAATCTGAAAACACACAACTAAAAACTCCCAAAGCCCTGGCTATTTATCTCGCTGATGCTATTAAGTTGGCTAGGAATTTAGGAGATAAAAGAGCGGAAGCAGAAGCCATTGGTAACTTGGGAAGCTTATACGAATACAATCAACGTCTTGATGAAGCCCAAGACTTAACCGAAAAAGCCTTAGTTATTGCCCAAGAAATCCAGGCTCCGGATTTAGCCTATCAATGGCAATGGCAACTAGGCAGAATCCTTAACCTAAAACAGGATAAAACAAACGCGATTGCGGCCTATGCTCAATCGGTGCAAACCCTCCAATCTATCCGTAGCGACCTAGTCGCGATTAGTAGCGATATTCAGTTTGGGTTTCGAGAAAGCGTCGAACCAGTCTACCGAGAATTAGTAGGACTACTGCTGGAACCCAATGCATCTCAAGAAAACCTCAAACAAGCACGAGATGTAATTGAATCCCTACAACTAGCAGAACTAGACAACTTTTTTCGGGATGCCTGTCTAGATGCTAAACCAGTTAATATTGACGAAATAGATCCTAACGCCGCTATCTTCTATACCATTATCTTGCCAGACCGCCTGGAAGTAATTGTCACTTTGCCCGGACAACCTCTGCGCCAGATCACCACTAACTTACCTAAAACAGAAATAGAAAAACAAATCGCTTCGGTAAACAGAGATATTACTAACCTTTGGCGAGGTCTGAAAAAGGAAAACTTACAAACAATACACGACTGGTTAATCGGCCCCATTGAAACCGAACTAGCCAACAGTAATATCCGCACTTTAGTATTTATTCCGGATGGGGATTTGCGCAATATTCCTATGTCCGTTCTTTATGACGGAGAACGCTATGCTATCGAGAAGTATAATATTGCGGTAGCACCTAGTTTACAATTAATCGACTCTCAAGCCAATGTCAGACAAAATTTTTCAGTTCTGAGTGCTGGAGTCACGGAAGTTCGTCCCCATCGTCCCAATTTCGGATCACTTCCTGGGGTGAAGGTGGAATTAGAGAATATCAAGGCTCAAGTTCCCTCATTGATTTTACTCAATGAATCTTTTACTGAATCTAACTTCAATACAGTAGTTAATACCTCTAGTTACCAAATCGTTCATCTGGCCACTCATGGTGAATTTAGTTCAGTAGCGGAAGAAACCTTTCTGCTGACCTGGGATGATGTGATCAATCTCAATGAGTTAAATAGTCTAATCAGAGCCGATCAAAAGCAAAAAAATCCGATTGAATTACTCATCCTAAGTGCTTGTCGGACAGCCGTGGGAGACTCCCGAGCCGCTTTGGGATTGGCTGGTGTTGCCGTGCGTGGGGGGGCACGCAGTACTATTGCCAGTCTCTGGTATGTGGACGATCTAGCCACTACAGAGTTAATGACTCGCTTCTACGAGAAGTTAGCCACAGGCAAGGTTACCAAGGCTGAAGCTCTGCGTCTTGCTCAACAGGAGCTGTTGCAAAACAAGCAATTTAATCACCCCTATTACTGGTCAGCTTTTATTTTGCTGGGAAATTGGTTGTGAGGTAGAGGGAGTAGGGAGTAGGGAGTAGGGAACAGGCAAGAGGCAAGAGGCATGCTAGCAATAGGCATGCTAGCAATAGGCAATTGGCAAGAGGCAATTGGCAAGAGGCAATTGGCAAGAGGCAAGAGGCAATTGGCAAGAGGCAATAGTAACGCACCACTGCGCGTGGTTATGCGATGAAGCAAAGCTTCCGCTAAAAGCGATCGCGCTTTCCCCCAGCTAAATCCCAAGACAAAATCACTATCACAAACCCTACACCGCCTACTCCCTACTCCCTACTCCCGCTTCTAAATTCCCGACTCCCGACTCCCTCAAAAAAAATTTTACAAAAATTTTCAAAAAATGCTACAATAGTAAAATTTTTGTGGTAAACTAAAAGTGTGGAGAATAAAATCCACGGGGAGAGCCAGCCTTAGAGTTTTCGTCAGGCTGGAAGGCTGGCTCTTGGTCCCCCTTACAGGAGATAACTTAATATTATGTCCCATAGTCAACACCTATACCCATGGGTGATGGTTTGATTGTTACCAC
>NZ_JAAHHX010000289.1:0-2409 GCF_010672065.1 Moorena sp. SIO4A1
TGGGTCTACAGAGGTTAGTCCAGCATCGAAATCACGGGTATCTGTAGTCTGGTTAACACTAAAGACGTTTGTCTGTCCAGTATTGGGATCCGCATCGGAGTCAGCGGTCTCATCACCACCCTGGTCTTGAGGAGAGAGATTGAGGTTGTCTGGGGGAATGAATTTCAGAAAGTAATCTCCCGCTGGCACGTTCGAGAAAAGGTAAACCCCATCATTACCGGTACCATCGGGAGCAGTTAAGGTAAACCCATAGAAACTATCGTCACTGGTACCAGGTTGACCATCACCTCCATCTTGCCACAACTCAACCCGCACCCCATTGATACCCAGTTCACTATTATCTTGAATCCCATTACCGTTTTGGTCATCCCAGACTAAGTCTCCAATGATGGCAGGGGTGGGGGGTTGAATCACAATGCCGACTTTGGGGGGTTCTGCGGGTAACAAGGTAGCTGCCGCACCGGATTGATCCGTTCGTGTCGAGACGAAAGCAAAGGAATTCCAGGCAATCTCGCCGTTGGTTGGTGCTCCAGCCGGTGCTCGCATTGGCCAGTTGAGGACCACCGACTCTAGGGGGTCGAGAACTAGGTTGCCCAAGTTAAACCTCAGAGCGGTGACCGCACTGGGGTCACTGGGAAAGGTAGTACTCCAGTCATTGACGCAGCCACTAGGCCAATTAAGGTCTTGACCATCACTAGGATTGGGACGGCAAGGATTGGAGTTGGTGGTGTATTCAACCGTAACACCAGGAATTGCCACGGTAACCGGACCAGCGAGATTAGGACGCCATTGGGAACCCCTGGCTGTACTAGTATTGAGCACTTGAGTATCACCGATGGCAGGCAACATATCGACTACAAGTATATTAGTCATCGGCACCGTGCCTTGATTGGTGATCGTGAGCTGGTAATCTACCTGTCCCCCCGGAACCGTGGTGCCACTAGTGGAGAAACTGGTATCGACCTCACCCTGAACTACCTTTTGTGAATCGAGGGTTGCGATGCCAGCTATTTCAACGTTTGCTGTTCTGCGACAAATCGTCTCATCGGTGATGCCATCCCCATCCACATCAACCGTATCCTGAGTTCTGCGGTTATTATTGTTGCAATCGAACACACTATCGTTGGACATGATGAATAATTCATTAGTCAACGAACCTGTACTCACGCCCTGCTCAACCACTGTATCGACATAGATTCTCAGCCACCTATTCTCTGGTATTTGGGTTCCTGTAATTTCCCAACGCAGCAACGTGCGACCGGTGCCGTTGTAGTTTGGAATGGCCTCGAAGTTGATGGGAGGGTCAGCGGGCAAACTACTCGATCCCCCATTGGTAAACCTCCAGGCACCCCCATACTCAAGCCCTGCTGGCAGTAAATCGGCAATAATGGGATTGACATAATCTGCGGTAGCGCTCGACTCGTTGCGAAACTGTAGCCGAAATTCTATGGTGTCACCAGGAGCATAGGGTCCACTACTAGTTTCGTCTCTTTTGTTTGGATTTACGATGGCTTGTAATGCCGAGATTTCTGTCTCTTGGCACTGTTCCAGGGGGTCTGTTGGTGAATTGGGCGTCCAAGTCAGTTGGGCACAGTTTTTGATCGTCTCCCCAATCTCGCGGTCAGGCTGAACCTCTACAAACAGTTTTGGTCTATTACTGCCTCCTGTAGCTTGAAAACCGGTACATTGGTGTACTCGAACTCAACCCCTGTAATGTATTCCCCTGCTCCTAAGGTGATGTCCGTCCCAATGGTGAGGGTGGTGTTCTGAGGGTGTGAGGTACCGGCTGTCAAGGGGTTGAGATTAGTTTTGTAGCGGACAATCACATCCCCGGTGTAATTGTTGTATCTGCCTGTGCTAATTTTAGTGACTCGCACCTGATCTAAGAGGTTAATCCCATCCTCATTGACTTGATCTAGGTCGTCAGTGACTGTTAGAGTAGTAATCGGTACATTACCGGTATTTCTTGGGTCAAGCCGAAACTCAAATTCATTGCCAATAGCCACCTGACCCGAGAATGATTTAGAATTCAATGTGCCTTGATAGTTCGGGTCTGCAAAACCATGTTCAGCCTCACCATTTAAGTTCAACGGGGTGCCATCAATCAGTTCTCCTGTTGCGGCAGCTGGGTTAATCACAGTACTATTGGCACCACTAGTGTTGAAGGTAGCACTAGGATACTCAACAGAGACTTGTGCGTTGAAACAATTTCTGCCACTCTGAATACTGAGGTTACCGACATTCCAAGTGACAACCCCTGAGTTATGGGTACCCTCATTGGTAGCACTAAGAAAACTTGACCCAACCGGAAGAGTATCTTGAACAACGACATTTTCTAGGTTGAGACCACCCTCAAGATTCTGGGCATGGCAAAGCTCAAGCTCATAGGTCACTGGTGAATCAAGAGCC
>NZ_JAAHHX010000029.1:0-83752 GCF_010672065.1 Moorena sp. SIO4A1
CTTAATTCTTAATTCTTAATTCTTAATTCTTAATTCTTAATTCTTAATTCTTAATTCTTAATTCTTAATTCTTAATTCTTAATTCTTAATTCTTAATTCTTAATTCTTAATTCTTAATTCTTAATTCAAAAATTGCGTTCCACAAAACTATTCAAATCATTCCATTATTACTAAACACCCAAAATTCCCCTGTTTCAAAACAGGGGAATTTTGGAACAAACAATTGCTCAGAGCGATTAGCCCGAAGGGCTACGCTACGCGATCGCGCTTATCGACGGGTGATTGAATTTAATCTAAATAACCCATCAGCTGTGGATCAGCATCAATATCATTTGGGGCGATGGGACGCTTGCCCATGATGTACTCTATTTCATCAAGATGAAGATTACTAGCAGCAATTGGTCGCTCCCCAGACACCTTCATGATACCGAGTACCTCAATGTTGCTAGAGGTGATGGGGCGGTCTCCCATTACAGATATAGTTTCTAATACCTGGAGATTACTGGCATCAATTGGTCGATGTCCCATTATGCTTTGTGTTTCACTAATATTAAGGTCACTAGGAGCAATGGGACGGTTTCCAGGTAAAGGGGCAATTGCATCCAAGGCAGAGGTTTCCTGTTCTGGAGCTTCTGCTAGCTGAACTGCGGTAACGTTTTCATTGATTGCAGTGCTATCGCTCATAATCGTATACCTAGAAGTTTTTAACGGAGTTTTTTAGCTATTCGGGCAAGATTAGCCCTAGGTCCTACCCGCTTTCGGAGGTGTGGGATTAACTATTGGTGTTATGGCCTCGTCTATGGGCGAGCGGGGTGCTGACAAAGTAGGAGAACAAAAAAAGCTCTGGTTGCTGTATTGACCTGGAGTCTTTGCTGTAACTGAGTTTAGTAAGGGGTAATCGGTAAATGAGAATTGGTGATACTCATGCGAAAAATCCCATTAATTACGTTACAGACCGCAACGTTAGCTTAATTTTTGCTCTTGACTAACCTTTACAAGTATTATAAAGCCTTAACTATACTAAGTTACATTTTACGAAAGTAAACAATTAGGTCAAGGATTATAAAGCAGTTCTTAATTGGGTCAGCTACTTACGCCGGTGGGTTAATGGGAACAGGGAGCAGGGAGTAGGGAGTAGGGAGCAGTTGACAGGGGTAGGTTTGTTGTATTTAGCGACTGCATCAAGACGGGATAAGAAAATTGAATGGATCTGATAACTATGACAAATGCTATAAAGGTTGAGACTGGGTTCTGACCCCTTTAGCCCTACAACCAAAGCCCCACAACCGAGACCTCTGGAGCTAACAGGTTTGAGATACTACAGCTGATTAATGATTAACTGATAAGCAAGCAAATAACCTACCCTAAAGTGGATGCCAAAGGTGAATAACCCCCTAACCTATCTGAGACTGGATGTCAATGGGGAATAACCAAATAACCTTCATCCCTAGGATCGATTGCTGAGTTCTTCACATTTTGTTACAAATATAGAAGTAACTCTCGCAGGATGCAAGATGGTTATGTTAGGTGGCTTCACCGGTACAAATAATTCTGGCACCGACTGGGGTGAACAGCTGCTGAATACTGTCGCCAGCAAGACCATTCGCCACCTGTTTACCACAAGCGAATCGGTAGATGTTTCTGTGCGCTGCTTTCCCTCTAGCAAATTGCTACAAGGTAGCATCGATAGTTTCAAAATGAGTGGCCGTGGTTTAGTGATTCGTCGGGAATTCCGGACAGAGGAGATGTCCTTTGAAACCGATGCTGTCTCTCTGGATTTCAGCTCAGTGCTTCAGGGTAAGATTTCTCTGAAACAACCTACTCAAGCGATCGCTCAAGTTATTCTTACTGAAGCTGACATCAACCAATCCTTTAAAGCACAACTAGTTAGAAAGCGGCTGGAAAACCTTTCTACACCAGGGTTAACCGCACTATCTGGTGGTGCTCCGGTTTCCTTTACTGAGGTGCAAGTGCAGCTGCAACCGAACAATGGTCTACGGTTATTTGCTAAGGCTGACCTACCTAATTACGGCATAGTACCGATTAGTATGACATCTACCATCGGAGTAGAGCGACGACGGCGGATTTTGTTTAAAGACTCCCAGTTTCAACCTAATGAAATACCAGAGTCGTTACAAGAGATATCTAGAACTTTGACAGTAGCCCTGGATGAGATCTTGAACAATATGGTGGATCTAGACCGCTTCAACCTGGATGGTGTTACTATGCGCATCAATCGTCTAGAGACCCAAGGGAAAAAGCTAGTTTTCAGTGGCTACGCCCAAATCGATCACATCCCCAATAATCCTTGAGCGGTCAGCGGTCAGCGGTCAGCGGTCAGCCTTTAGCTGTTCGGTGTAGCGTGCGCGTAGCGCTAATCGCTGTTCGCTGTTCGCGTAGCGTGCGCGTAGCGCTAATCGCTGTTCGCTGATAGCTTTCAGAAAAACTCAGACAGGGGTTAAATTTCATCGGGATTAATACCCATCTGTCGTAACCGTTCTGCGAGTTGTTCAGCTCGTTGTTGAGCCAGTTCCTTCTGTTGGCGTTCATGTTCAGCTCGTTGCCGTTCAAGTTCGGCTCGTTGCCGTTGAAGTTCGGTTCGTTCAGCCTCAGTGGGAATCCAATTCCCATCTTGATCATACCAACGTAGCCACAACCGATTCAAGCCTCGATATTGACCAAGCCATAGCCCTATACCCAATTGCAACTCAGGGATCCAAAATTGGGCATTGTCTATGGTTTGGAGCTGATAGCTCCTGCCATCTAACTTAAAAATTCGCAATTCATTGCTGACTCGGTCGAAGGTGACATAGTAGGGAATAGCTAAAATCTGCTCGTACACTTCCCATTTGGTGGGTGGTTTTCCCGTTCGTTCACTGTAACCAAGGTCTTGATCTCTGGTGCTGGCAGAGAGCAACTCTATCGCCACAATTGGTCTGACCTCTTCTTGCCAGATCACATAACTCATTCTAAGCTCTCGTCCTTGGTAGAGTCGGGAAATCCCTACTACCGCAAACCAATCCGGTCGTTTGTACCAAGCGGTATGGTTGGGGTCATAATATAAGTTTAAGTCACTGGCCACAAACACCCTTTCGCTCTGATAATTGGGAGGACGAAAGGTCTCACTACACAGTTGTGGCTGCCAAATATGAAATTCGTCAGGCAAACCCGGCTCCTCCGGATCTTCACTGGGTAAATCATACATGGTGGGCAGGGTTTCTTTGGCCGGATGAGGGAGAATAACTTTTTTAAATGAGGGTTTGGCAAGTGACATGAAATTACCTCAATTTTTCCGACTGATGACTTTGATTTTAGCAAGGGAGTAGGGAGTAGGGAACAGGGAGTAGGGAGTAGGGAACTTCGGATCAGGGAACTTCGGATCAGGGAACTTCGGATCAGGGAACAGGAAAAAAATCCTGTGTACCTCATACTTATGAAAAACGCTGTTCCGACTCCCGATTCCCGACTCCCGATTCCCGACTCCCGACTCCCGACTCCCGATTCCCGACTCCCGACTCCCGATTCCCTGTTCCCAGATCCGCTGTTCCCTACTCCCTACTCCCTACTCCCTACTCCCTTTGCTCTATAATGATAAATAAACCAAAAAACAACTACCAATAAGATGCTGGATTGGTTAGCAATTTGGGGAATTTATAGTGCCGGTGGCTATCTCGCCAAGGAAGTAATTGGTCCCTTGGCCAAAGAGGCTCTAGAAGACTACACTAAAGAGTTTTTCAAAGAGTCTATCAAAGAGTATACCGGACTATCCGATCAAAATACCCAGAAAAAACTCTTCGGTAAAGCTTTAAAAGAATTTATGGCTTTAGTGGAAGAAGAATTAGAAGATGCTGATTTATCTAAGCAAGACGTAAAACAGTATACTAAACCCCTCAAGCAGTATATTAAACATAAATCCATTAAAGCTATCCTGGGCAGTGCGTTTAAGTATGGCTGTAAACGAATAGATACCGAAAAATTAGATAAGACTTGGATTGAGCTTGACTTATTCCCATTACCGGAAGGATTTGATTGGCACTATATTGGTAAACGGTATCTCAAGGAAGTAAAAACGATTATTCGGGAATCCGATGATTTACGGCCTATCCGGGATTCCCAAACCTTGGAAGCGATCGCAGAAAATACGAAAGCAGGAATTACCCCAGATTTTGACTTAAGGGAATATCAGGAAGCACTCCTAGAGAGCTACGGTAATGTCAAATTGGATAGTTTAGATACTAGTGGCTGTGCATATAATCAACTAAAACTCTGGAGGATATTTATCCCACAAAATGTGCGAGAGGTTCATGACCTGATGCCGGAGGCGATTCATGAACTGCCTAAGGATTATTATCAAAAAC
This sequence comes from Moorena sp. SIO4A1, assembly GCF_010672065.1. Taxonomy (NCBI): domain Bacteria; kingdom Bacillati; phylum Cyanobacteriota; class Cyanophyceae; order Coleofasciculales; family Coleofasciculaceae; genus Moorena; species Moorena sp. SIO4A1. The sequence continues at coordinate 4,359 of NZ_JAAHHX010000029.1, forward strand.
TGCTAGAGAGTGGTCAACTAGACAAGGAAATTGACCAAGAGGAGTTGCAACGAGCTAAAAAGCGTTATTATCAACAGCCGATAAAATCCGTATTGGATGTGATTAAAGACTCTCAAGGCTATCGCTATTTGGTGGTTTTAGGAGACCCAGGCTCTGGTAAATCTACCTTGCTGCAATATTTAGCATTGGAGTGGGCAAGAACCGATCTAACTACTGAGAGTTTTCTACTAATTCCCTTACTGATTGAATTACGCACTTATATCCGGAATCGCGATAGTGGACAATGTAATAACTTTTTGGAATTCTGCCATCAAAGTAGTGGAGCGATATGTCATCTGAATCAACATGACCTTGATCAGCAGTTAAAAGATGGTAAGGTGTTAGTGATGTTTGATGGCTTGGATGAAGTGTTTGAGCCAGGGAAACGAGAGGATGTTATTACGGATATTCATCGCTTTACGAATCAGTATCCTAAAGTAAGAGTAATTGTTACATCTCGGGTAATTGGTTATAAACCCCAACGGCTAAGGGATGCTGAATTTAGTCATGTTATGCTCCAAGACTTGGAGTCGGAACAAATTGAAACGTTTATCTACCAGTGGCATGAATTAACCTTTACTGATCAAGGGGATAAAGTTAGGAAACGGGAGCGCTTACAAAAAGCAATTGAGACATCCTCCCCGATTCGACAACTGGCGGGAAATCCCCTATTACTAACGATGATGGCAATCCTGAATCGCAATCAAGAATTGCCTCGTGACCGCTCTGAACTCTATAACCAATCGTCTCGATTACTGCTCCATCAATGGGATGTGGAACGAGCATTACTAGAAGATAATCGTCTTGACCCCAAGACTATTGATTATCAAGATAAGCAACAGATGCTAGGAAAAGTGGCATATTTCATGCAGGGTAATCAAGCGGGGTTAGCGGGAAATCTGATTAGTGGCGAAGATTTAGAACGGATTATCAAAGAGGAGCTGAAATTACGAGACGTTACTAATCCCAGAGCCGTTGCTAAGGTAATGATTAATCAGTTGCGCACCCGCAATTTTATTTTGTGTTTCATGGGAGAAGATTACTACGCCTTTGTGCATCGGACATTTTTGGAATATTTCTGTGCTTGGGAATTTGTCAGGAAATTTGAGAAAAAACAGGAGATTTCCCTAGAACACTTACAAACCGAAGTATTTGGTAAACACTGGCGGGATGAATCTTGGCATGAAGTGCTGAGGTTGATTGTGGGCATGGTTGATTCTAAGAAAGCGGGAGAGATTATTGAGTATTTGATGGCACAAGATGGAGAAGAGGATAAGTTTGGTAATTTATTTTTGGCAGGGGATTGTTTGTCTGAAGTTAGGAATCGCTATGAGATTAAATCAACGGATACTCGATTACTGAATTGCTTCAAAGACTTAATTGATAATGCTCGAAAGTATTCTTATTACCGGGATGGAGTTAGGGGAATCTTGGTCAAGGATATTCGCACTAAAGTCTTTCTCCATGAATTATCATGCGATGATATTCGCAGCAAAGCTGTTGTAGCAATAGCCACCCATTGGCAAGACCCTCGAGATACCTTAGCCCTACTTCAAAAATGGGCTCGCTCTGATACTGATTCGAGGGTGCGATGTATAGCAATTGAACAGTTAGCTCAAGGTTACAAAGACCACCGAGATACCTTAGCCCTACTTCAAGAATCGGCTCACTTTGAGCTTGATTCGGATGTGCGACGTAAAGCAATTGAACAGTTAGCTCAAGGTTATAAAGACGACCGAGATACCTTAGCCCTACTTCAAGAATCGGCTCGCTCTGATACTGATTGGGAGGTGCGACGTAAAGCAATTGAACAGTTAGCTCAAGGTTACAAAGACGACCGAGATACCTTAGCTCTACTTCAAGAATCGGCTCGTTGTGATACTGATTGGCAGGTGCGAAGTACAGCAATTGTAAACTTAGCTCAAGGTTGGCCAGACCACCCAGATGCTTTACGCCTACTTCAAAAATGGGCTCGCTCTGATACTGATTCGAGGGTGCGAGGTACAGCAATTGAGCAGTTAGCTGAACGTTGGCACGATCAGCCTTGGTTATTGAAATTTTTATGCGATCGCACTGTCAATGATCCTTTTGAGCGTAAGCAAAGCTGGATAGAAAATCCTCGACAAATAGCCCTTAATGCCACCCTCAAATATTATCCTAAGCACCCAGATACCTTAGCTCTACTTCAAGCATCGGCTCGCTCTGATACTGATTCGAGGGTGCGACGTAAAGCAATTGAACAGTTAGCTCAAGGTTACAAAGACCAGCCAGATACCTTAGCGCTACTTCAAGAATGGGCTCGCTCTAATACTTATTTAGATGTGCGAGTTACAGCAATTGAACAGTTAGCTCAAGGTTACAAAGACCACCCAGATACCTTAGCTATACTTCAAAAATCGGCTCGCTCTGATACTGATTCGGATGTGCGAGCTATAGCAATTAAACAGTTAGCTCAAGGTTACAAAGACCACCCAGATACCTTAGCTATACTTCAAAAATGGGCTAGCTTTGATACTGATTCGAAGGTGCGAGGTACAGCAATTGAACAGTTAGCTCAAGGTTGGCAAGACCACCGAGATACCTTACCCCTACTTCAACAATCGGCTAGCTTTGATACTGATTCGAAGGTGCGAGGTACAGCAATTGAACAGTTAGCTCAAGGTTGGCAAGACCACCGAGATACTTTACCTATACTTCAAGAATCGGCTCGCTCTGATACTGATTCGAGGGTGCGAGGTACAGCAATTGAACAGTTAGCTCAAGGTTGGCACGATCAGCCTTGGTTATGGGAATTTTTATGCGATCGCACTGTCAATGATCCTTTTGAGCGTAAGGAAGACTGGGAGACCAATCCTCGAGAAGTAGCCCTTAATGCCATCCTCAAATACTATCCTAACCACCCAGATACCTTACCCCTACTTCAAAAATCGGCTCACTTTGAGCTTGATTCGGATGTGCGACGTAGAGCAATTGAACAGTTAGCTCAAGGTTACAAAGACCATCGCGATACCTTAGCCCTACTTCAAGAATCGGCTCGCTCTGATACTGATTCGAGGGTGCGAGTTAAAGCAATTGTACAGTTAGCTCAAGGTTACAAAGACCACCCAGATACTTTACCCCTACTTCAAGAATGGGCTCGCTCTGATACTGATTCGTTGGTGCGAGGTACAGCAATTGAACAGTTAGCTCGAGGTTACAAAGACCATCGCGATACTTTATGCCTACTTCAGCAATCGGCTCGCTCTGATACTGATTCGTCGGTGCGAGGTGAAGCAATTGAACAGTTAGCTCAAGCTTGGCAATACCATCGATATGCCTTACGCCTACTTCAACAATCTGCTCGTTGTGATCTCAATTCGAGGGTGCGACTTAAAGTACTAGAACAGTTAACTCAAGGTTGGCAAGACCATCGCGATACCATAACCCTACTTCAAGAATGGGCTCGCTCTGATACTGATTGGAAGATGCGAGATAAAGTAATTAAACAGTTAATTCAAGGTTGGCCAGACCATCACCATACCTTAATTAAACAGTTAATTCAAGGTTGGCAAGACCATCGCGATACCTTAGTGCTACTTGAAGAATGGGCTTGCTCTGATCCTGATTCGAGGGTGCGAGCTACAACAATTAAACAGTTAGCTCAAGGTTGGAAAGACCACCCATATATCTTACCCCTACTTGAAGAATGGGCTCGCTGTTATAACTATTCATTTGAACAGTTAGCTGAAGGTGGGCAAGACCAGCCTTGGTTATGGGAATTTTTATGCGATCGCACTCTCCATGACCCCTTTGAGCATAAGGGACAAAGGACATACAATCCTCGAAAAATAGCTCTTGAGGCCATCCTGAAATATTATCCTAACCATTCCCAAACCCGATCCTTATTGCAAGATAGAGCAGAGCATGACCCTGATCCTAAACTGCGGAAGTTTGCTAAGGACCAATTAGAAAAATTAAGAAAAGAATAGATACAGTGGTTCGTTACGGGGGGTGCATTCTTACGACAACTGATTAATCTCATCCACACTCAACCCCGTATATTGAGCAATATCCTTCAGGGGTAATCCTGCTGCCTTCATCTGTTTAGCAACCTGTTCTATACCTTGTTGTCTACCTTGTTCGAGACTTTCTTGAATCAAGGTTTGAGTAACACTATACATATCCCGATAGACCTTGAGGCTATCCTGATACAGGGCTTGCTCTTCAGAAGAAAAGTTGGCAATCTCGGCTACTTCAAACAGCTGGGCAAACACATCCTCTTGCAAGGGTTCAGGGGGAGCATTACATTGGGCAAGATGCCTGAATAAAAATAACCACTTGTCAAAATGGGTTTCTAGTTGATCAACAGATTTAGTAAATTTTGGTAGCTCCACATAGATGAATTTCAACTTATCGTAGAACACTTCACACCGCTGGTTTTTTAGCTCTACCACATGCAACAATTCTGAATCCTGCTTATGGTCATTAAAAATAAAATCCAGAATACCAACGGTGTAGACTGCGGTTAGCTGATAATTCCAATCTCCCTGTTGCGCCTGTTCTTGGATGGGGAAAGTGGAATAGTAAACACTGCGGTCTTTGAAGAAATTTTGTTTTGCCTTTTGCATTTCCACAATGAAGCGTTCACCGGTTGTGCTCTGACAATAAATATCAAAAATCGCTCTTCTATCCACTAAAGTATTACCCAAAAACTCGGGATTCTTAATGGTAACATCCTGAATCTGATGGTGGGGAGGCAACAGCGTATTCAAGAAATCGATCAACAGTGCCTTGTTGGGCTCAGTGCCAAAGACGCGCTTAAAGCCGAAATCCGTGAGCAGGTCAATGTATTTATCTGGCAAGGGGAAAAGCATATTTTAGAAGTTAGAAGTTAGAAGTTAGAAGTTAGAAGTTAGAATTGGGAATGTATAATTTATAGCGTTTATTGCATGTATGAGGTACAGTGAGCAACCTCAAAGTCCCCCTTTTTAAGGGGGATTTAGGGGGATCCATTGGTACCTCATGGGAAACAGAATTGCTATAGAATGTAGAATTTAGAATTGGAAATTTAGAATTGGGAATTGGGAATTGAAAATTTAGAATTGGGAACGTATAATGTATAATTATGTTTTCTTCATTCTTAATTCTTCATTCTTCATTCACCATTCTGCATTCTTCATTTTTAATTCTAAATTCTTCATTCTAAATTCTAAATTCTGACCTCCTTCGAGCACAATCGCTCCAATAACGGTTTAGGAATTGTTTCAAAATCTTCAAGCAAGAAATCCATGATGGCCAGATGGCGCAAGTGACCAGCAGTCGGAGGGTAACAGCGACGACTGGTGCTAAACCAGCCGTTAACGGTTTGAACGGAACAGGAGCAGATCAAGGCCATATCTTCCCTCGTCAAGTCCCACTTCTGGTAGAACTGTTGCGGTGTCATACCGAATTGGCAGTAACTGTACAGTCGGATTAGGATTTGCTCGCGCTCGGTGATGGGATAGGGATAGGAATTTTCCTCCTGAGACTCCCTCTGTTCAAGCTGTGCAAGCTGCTCAAGACGCTCTATCGCTTCGTGGTAATCGATGGGAAGATAAACAAATCGTTTTTTTCGCATTATTATAGAATTACCTCAATTGTAATTGGGTAGAAAGCCGCGCTTGGCGCTTGCTCGGCAGAAAGCGCGGCTTTTTTTTCATGATTATAGTATAACCATTGGGTAACTTTATTATCAACCTAAAACAAAAAAAAGTCAAGGCAATTTGTAAATTTTGTAATAATTATTTACAATTCAAGGGTTAGCATGGTTACTGGTTTAATTGATAGCTGAAATTGGAACATAGAATTATAAAATGTCAGTTTTTAGCGGTTAGTGGTCAGCGGTCAGCGGTCAGCAATCAGCCTTTAGTTGTTCGCGTAGCGTGCGCGTAGCGCATAAGCTGATAGCTGATAGTTTGACCCAGTGGTGCGTTACGGGGCGGGCTGTTCCAACAAGGCGCGAAGAGACGGAAAATTAGTGCCAGCCCGCCCCTAACGCACCCTACGCGACTCCCGACTCCCGACTCCCGACTCCCGACTCCCGACTCCCGATTCCCTAATTAATGAAGCGCTTCCCTAACTAAAATCACAGTACTGTCAACACCCCGTGCGATCGCTTCTGGAATATTGCCATGGATCGCCTGCTCCAATAATCCCTCTCGACTAGCTCCGATCACGACTACATCATACTTGTGAGCCTTGGCTAAACGAATTAAAGCATCAGAAACAGAATAGGAACGGATTGGAATTGATGCCACATTACTAATACCTTTGAGTTGCTGTTTGAGGAAATAGGTAGCTTTTTCCAAGCTAGTCATTACAGGTTCCCCAGCTTGAGGGTTAAAAACCTGAGTTACTACGATTTTCTCTGCTTTAGCAAGGGTTGCTAGTATCGGAATTAATTGTAGGGCACGCCTGGAATTGGGTCCACCAGCAATGGGGATTAACCAATGCTTCCAGGTCTTAGCTAGTGAACCGTACTTAGTAGATTTAACATCTTCTACTACTTCCTTGCCTTGGGGTAATTTCAGCAAGACTAAATCACAGGGAGCTTGTCGAATCAAGGTATCGATAATATTACCAAAAATCTGATTAGGACTATTAGATGGTGCTCCTTTCCATCCCATCAAAATCAGATTAATATGTCGTTGTTTAATCGTTTCTAGAATTGCTTGAGCGGTATCGTGGGATATCCGGATTTGGGTGTGAACTGGCATTTCCAAGCGTCGCCCTAGCCTTTCAGCTTTCCGTAGCAATCGGCGACTTTTGGTAGTATCAACTGCTGTCTGAGCAGGACTACTGCTGCGAGAGATGGGTATTACCTGCAAACACTCGATTTCATAGTCGCGATCGCGGCCAATAGCAGCAGCTATTTCCAACAATACTGGTGCTGATTGGGGATTAGCTAAGGGAACCAACATCCGTCCACTGCCGGTAGCTGGAGCCCGAGTATAATAGACGCCATAGGACGGATCAGGACTTGGTCCTAGTTGCTCTTTTTCCCCACTAAGTTGGTTAGCTTCGGCACGAATAATATCACTAAAGGTAATGATTCCAACTAACTTCCTGTTTTCTAGAACAGGTAACCGATTGAGTTTATAACGATTAAGAATGTAGAGAACGTGGCTTAAGGTATCATTGTGTCTAACTGTTATCGGTTGTGGAGTCATCACCTCTTTTATAGGGGTGTTTCCAGGCAGTTGGTCTCGATTTTTGGCAATATCTTCTTGAGTAATTATCCCGACCAATTTACCCTGAGCAACTACTGGAAAGCCGCGATGACTAGAGTTACTAAAGGTCTGAATGGCTTGCTCTAAGGTCATCTGACTCCCTAGGGTTTCTACCCGGCGCTGCATAATGTCAGATGCTTTCAAACCAGCTAAGGTTCTTTTATCCACCTTTACTTGAGGCAAGCTGTAGCCTTTCCTCTCCAACAAACGTTGATAGAGAGACCCTTTGGCTAATTGATCGGCAACTAGGTAGGAAACCACACAGGTGATCATTAACGGTAGGACTAAATTAAAGTCCGTTGTCATCTCAAACACGATCACAATCGCTGTGATCGGTACCTTGGAAACCGCACTAAAAAATGCTCCCATCCCTGCCAAGGCGTAGGTAATCGGATAACCTAATTCGAGCACATGATACTCACCGATACCGACTAAATAGCCTAATGCGGAACCCAAAACTAGGGACGGATGAAACAACCCCCCTGGTGCTCCAGAACCATAGGCAATTATGGTTAGTAAGAAGTAGACTACAAAAGCGAGACTGGTAAATTTCCAGCCGACATTACCACTGAGCAACAACTCCCGCAAACCACTGTTGTTATGGAACTGCTCCGGTAGCAGTGCTACAATACACCCACCAAGCATCCCAGCTATACCAATCCGCAATGGTAATCTGAGCTTAAGGCGGTCGTAAAAATTCAGACTGGCCAGAATTCCCTGATTAAACAAAGCTGCTAGCAATCCAGCCAACACCCCCAACAATAAATAGAAGGGAATCTCACGAGCGTCAAAGGTGCTGGAAAAGTTGCTTAGTTTCAGATTCAGCTCTAGGGTACCTCCACCCAAGAGCCGGGAAACCACCGCACCAATAAAGGATGCTATAATAGCACTACCCAGAGTTATACTAGATAAATCTGGTAACAGTTCCTCAAAGATAAAGGCTACACTAGCCAGGGGAGCATTAAACCCAGCGGCTAATCCAGCCCCAGCCCCAGCAGCAATCATTTGACGTCGGTGATCAGGAGAGGTGGGTACCCAACGAGTCAATTGAGCTGCCAAAGCTGCTCCAATATGAACCGTTGGGCCTTGCCGTCCCATGGTCATTCCCGCCGCCAGAGATAGGATCGTACTGACCAACTTGACCGCAGCCACCCGTAAATTCATCGCGATAGGAAACCGAGCAAGGGCACCTTTAATCTGAGGTACGCCACTACCTGTTGCCTCTGATGCTAGAAACTCAATCAGGAATCCGCACAGTAATCCTAAGCAGAGTCCAAAAGCAGGTAGGGCAAAGCTAGGGGGTAGGATCACAGATGCTTGAAGCCGCCAACTCCCTAACCAGCCAATACTGTGTTTGAGTAATACTGCTGAGAGTCCTGAGACCAATCCAATCAGACAGGCTTCGGCAAGGGCAAGACTTCTTTTGGGGATCAGCCATTGGGTAATGGGATTGATCATTGATTGATCATTGGTTAATTTTCATTAGTGATTATTCCTAGGTACTTTCTAAATACCAGGATAATTTCTCTAGTTACAACTAACCCACTAATGACTAGAGGTTACCGATAGTCCTTCCACAATTAGAGAGGGTGTATAGATGCTATCCTGCCAGTCAGCATCATCACCTAGTACTACTAACTGTTTAAGGGTATTGTAGACATTCCCAGCTACCATGGTGTCTTTGACTCTACCAATAATATTGCCTTGTTGGACTCGATACCCTAACTCAACATTGACGGAAAAGTCACCGGAGATGCCAGCACTACCGCCGAGAATCTGGTCTATGACTAATCCTTGGTCTAATTGCCCAATTAAGTCATTGAGTGACCCTTGGCCTGGTTTAATCAGTAAGTTGACTAGATCAGGGGTTGGGTAGCTGCCTAGGCTAGGGCGAAATCCATTGCCTGTTGTGCCAGTTCCCAGTAAGCGACCGGTAGTGCGATCGCAAAAAAACTGTTGCAATTGCCCTTCACTGATAAATACTAGGGATTGGGTAGGGGTGCCTTCATCATCAAAGGGGCAACTGTAGGGAAATTCAGGATTGGGTTGTTGAAACAGGGTCAGGTTTTTTGAGGTAACCACCTGACCTAGACTATCACTCCAGGGGGTCGCTTTTTCAAGTACCCGTTTTCCATTTAAGGCTGCTTCCACAGTGCCCCATAGCAAATCCGCTGCTTTAGACGTCAACAAAATTGGCACACGACCACTCGGAGTAGAGACATTTTCCGTTGCCCAGTTGAGGCGTTGTAAAATTTGCTCTAGGACTTTGTTAGTGTTTAGGGTTTCCTTGGGCTCAGATGGGCTTAATCGAATTTCTGTACCATCACCGACACTTAAAAAGTCTTCACCCCTAACCCATTCAACCCCCAGGAAATAACTGAGGATTGTGTCAGTGTAAGAGCAATGTAATCCTTCGGAGTTAATTAGGCTAGTGGTTTCTGACTCCCATTCCCACTCAGCGGTACACAATACTTCTGGGTAGGCATCGCGAATTAATGCGATCGCATCCGAGCCGATTGCTACTAGTTCTTCTATCGGTATAGTTTCTGGTGAGTCGGAATAGTTAGCGCTAGGACCATCAGCCAGTTCTATGGATTCCGGTTCATTGAGTGCAGTCATGGCCATTGCCCGGTCTACTAAATCTTGGGCTGCCACTGCTCCATAGCCCACTGCTAGTCCCGGACGTCCGTCTCGCCATAACCGTAGCGCTGTCCCTTCCGATTGACTACTTTCGATTTGTTTGAGCCGATTAGCTTCAAAAAACACAGGACGAGAAAGCGTCCGCGACTGATAAACCTCTGCACTAGTCGCTCCTGATTTAGCTGCTAAGTCTAACAGTTGTTCAGCTTGCAGCTCTTGGGGTATAGTTTCAGCACTCATATAGCAAAGGGAATAGGGAGTAGGGAGTAGGGAGTAGGGAGTAGGGAGTAGGGAGTAGGGAGTAGGGAGTAGGGAGTAGGGAGTAGGGAGTAGGGAGTAGGGAGTAGGTAAGAAAAATTACTCACAATTTATTTTTAGCTTCTGCCTTCTGCCTTCTGCCTTCTGCCTTTTGCCTTTTGCCTTTTGCCTGTTGCCTTTTGCCTTGTCTTATAACTCCCGGCATAGCCAAAATCCGGCAAACCGTTCTGAGGTTGGACTCGATTGTACGGCCAGAAAATGGACAAGATTAGCTTTCTGCTTTGCTTCTTCAAAGCTTTTTGCCTCTGCCAGAATTTGGGGTTTGGTCAGGTTAGCGATAATCCAGCTATCATTGGCACCAGTTTCCAGTAAGAACTTTGGCGTATCATCGCTAGTGTCAAGTCTGACAAAGGATAGCTCCAAACCTGACATCCATGCCGCTAGGGGTTTAGCTCGTTGGGAAAATATAATCAGACCGGGAATGGGCGTTTCTGGGGCAATGTCCATGATCGAGACCGGGAAAGCTTCACCAAAGTCAATCTCCCACTCATTCATTTCCTCAAAGGCAGCGGCTTGTAGACTTACAACTGCCCACTTCTGTCCCTGCAAGGCATCGGGTAATGGTTTCGGGATGGGGGATTGATAACGGACAAATGAGGAAGCAGCGGCTGCGGGGTCATAGCCCGGTTGATTGGGATAAAAGTCCTCTATCCTTTGTTTTAACCATCGCTCCAAAGCATAGGTGCGACGGCTGGGTTGAGCTGGAATATTCAGCTCATTACAGGCTTTGGTAATCATATTGTTCATCTGACGCCGAAAGAAGCGAATCTTGGTTGGTGGCTGTTGAGCTTTTGCGATCGCATCTGCCAAAGCCTGCCCCAACCAAATTGAATTCACCTGCTGGTTGGGACACCAACTGGCGTATTGAAACAGTGTCTCAGGTGAGAGATTGATGTCCAAAGGACTCTCGCATATTAAGACTTCCCAAAGTTTTTTCTGATTGTCGTCCAAAATTGGGCGGGAGTAAAAATCGAGTTCCCAAATTGTTTCCATGCCACCATTAACATAATCTCACCCATATTTATGATACGGCTCCAAGAGCGCAATCCGTAAGCAATCAGCTATCAGCTATCAGCTTTCAGCTATCAGCTATCAGCTATCAGCTATCAGCTATCAGCGGTCAGCTATTAGCTATGAGTTTATGCCCATAGCGCACGGTACTTGAACAGCTTATGCGCTATGGGTTAGGTCACAGCGTCGAAGCCTGTGCCACGATACTTGAGGTGCCAACGGCTGACGGCTGACGGCTGACGGCTGACGGCTGACGGCTGACGGCTGACGGCTGACGGCTGACGGCTGACCACTGACTGCTTAGATGTGATTAATTCGATTTAACTATATATAATTAAAGCTATTCACAATTGTGAAAGTCAACAAAAAACTATGAGTAGCGATCGCACAGACGTATTAGCCGCCAACACAGCGTTTTATCGAGCTTTTGAGAAAAAGGACATTGAAGCCATGAGTAAGGTCTGGTCTCAAGGCACTGGTAGTCTTTGTATTCACCCCGGACGTGATGTAATCAAAGGTTGGCGGGAGATTAGCTCATCTTGGGAAATGATATTCAAGAATACCCAATACCTGGAAATTGAACCAGAGATTATTGCTACTGAAGTCAGGGAAACTATTGCCTACGTTGTTGTGCTAGAAAAAGTGTTGCAAGTGAGCAAGGGTAGAAGGATTGAGGCAGAATCCATAGCAACCAATATGTTTGAGCTTATGGCTGGCTCTTGGTATTTGGTCCATCATCACGGCAGTCCACTGATGGGGTGACTTCAGATAAAACCTGGTTTCTGGTTGTCTTGATGCAGTCGCTCATGGAGGGGACCCCCTGTTCCCTTGCTGCATCGCTATAAATCAAAAGCTGAAATCGGTGTAATTACTTGAAGAAAGCGGGTTTTTGCTGTAAGTCCGACAGCAGTAATCTTCAATGCTCTGAGTCAGTCACTAGGATTTGGTTAGCCATAGCTGACCCTAAGCCAATGTAATAATCTTGCACAGCAACATCACTGAACCACTAGAAGTACGGCTGATCACCTGAAGTTCTGCTCCTGGGGTCAACCCTCTGGTGTGGAATTGATTGACCATCTTTTGGGTTTTGAAGCCAAGAATCTGGACGCGATCGCCAACCTGAGACAGGGCTAACGGAAATGATTCTTGATTAGCAAACGTCTGGGGCAGTTTTGCCTGGTTATCGTCTGAAGGCCCAGTTTGGGACATTCCCCCTAAAAACGTAAATTTCCAATTTCCCGACTTTTGGGAAGGGTTCTGTTGGCTATCCGGATTGTTTTTATCGTCCATGATCGATAACTCAACGTTTGCTTATTAATAATTTTTAGTAATAGATTTCCAGGAAAACCGAATCCCCTATAGGGTTCAGGAACAGGTAACTGGGGAAGAGTTTATTCCTTTTAACCCCCAATTACCAATGTTATGGCGTTTGCCACTAGAGATATAGAGTATCGTCTTTACAGAGTAGATTATCACATAAACAAAAAAAATTATCAATTATTTTTTGAAAAACTTGAAAACCCTCCATAGCAAGTTATGCTCCTGTTGGCGAATCACCTCAATGCTAGGGAAATCGATAGGGAGATCGGGTGATGGGGTGATGGGGTGATGGGGTGATGGGAAGAAAGTGCTAGGTATGAAGGCAACTTGGTATTAATCAGAGGGGAGAAAAGATAGAAAGCAGAGTTGATGCCCGTGTCGAGTATAAAAGAAAAATTTCGTCACCTAGGTGGACTAGACTCATGTCACCCCAGGCTTTAGCCTGAGGGCGTGCTTAGGAGAATCAAACCATCCTGCCCATCTCCCCATGATTAATACTAGAGCAATGTTTTAGACAAAGTGTCGTTCGATCAGGGTGGGAATTTGCTGGGGAGCCACTTGGTTGTAGCGAGCTTTGTCTGGCATCATCACTAGGTTAGGGCCATGTTTGCACTGTTTGAGGCAGCCAGTTTCTTTAATCTTGACTTGGTCTTCTAAACCATGGTCCTTTAAACTCGATGCGATCGCATTACAGACCGCTTGACCCCCCCGTTTCCGACAACTGGATTTCTGACAAACTAAAATGCTCGCTTTGCGGGTGGGAGTTTTGGGAACCAAAACAGTTGTTGGCTGCTGGTGGGGGGGAGCAGCAAGGTTCACCTCATAGGCTTTCAGTTTAAGTTTTCCAGTTTTGAGCTTTAGTTTACTGGTGCCACTCACCTCAATCCACGCCCCAGGGATAATGGCTGGATCTAAGTTCTCTCTGAGAGGTTTAGATAACTTAATCCAATATTCGATATCTGAAACAGTAATTCTTAAGTACTTGATTTTATAGCCATCCTTAATGACAAAGTCTAATAACTGTCCTACTACACTAAACTCTGAGACTGGCTCTTTCAACTTAGACATAGTTATTTACCTCTAGGAAAACTGTTTTTCTTTAATCAACCTTAAAAATGGCCATTTTTGTGGACTGAATCTTGGCAATGTGCTGGGTTTAATCCGATTTAACCAAGACAAATCCCGTTCACGGAGTCGTGACTAATAGAAAATATCTCTCAACTAATCTATCACAAATTATCGTCAACAGAGGTTCTGAAGAAGTTAAAAATTGTGTTATTAGGGACCTTTGAGAGTCTAGGTTAAATAAAATGATATGTGTTAGCCTACATAAAAGCCTGGCAATAAGCTACACTTAATGAAAACGATAGGAGAACACTATTATGTCTACAACTCAGGGTCTACTACGCTCCTTTGGTGAAATTGCTGACAATCCAATTTTGCTGGAAAAAAACGTTACCACCCCAGTTTGTGAAGGATTAAACATTGCTTTAGCCAGCTTCCAAGGGTTGTACCTGCAATATCAAAAACACCACTTTGTTGTGGAAGGAGCAGAGTTTTACTCCTTGCATAAGTTCTTTGAAGAAAGCTACGACGATGCTCAAGATCATGTCCATGACTTAGGAGAGCGTTTGAATGGACTAGGAGGAATTCCAGCTACTAGTTTTGCCAAATTAGCTGAATTGTGCTGCTTCACTCCTGAATCTGATGGAGTTTACAACTCTCGCCAGATGGTAGAGCATGACTTAGCAGCTGAGCAGTCAATCATTCAGTTAGTACGCAGTCAAGCCGCTCAAGCAGAAAGCCTAGGTGATCGAGCCACCCGCTATCTCTATGAGAAAATCTTGCTCAAGACTGAAGAGCGAGCTTATCATTTGAGTCATTTCCTGGCTCCGGACAGCCTAGTAATGGGATTTATGGGCAATGGAGCAAACTAAACCTACGTGAACTGAGATCTTGCACCATTGTCATGAATCGTAGGGTGGGCAGTGCCTACCAACGTGCTTTGCAAGCTTCATTATCTGTCTGATGCACTGCCCACCCTACATGAACTTAAACCTACTTTCTGACTCGCCCTTTGCATCAAGAAAAAAAATTTGAGGGTTGACCGTCAACCCTCAAGTCTCAACTGTTAACAAATATAAAATATAAAACGGAGAGGGGGAGATTCGAACTCCCGGAGCCTTTCGGCTCGCTCGATTTCAAGTCGAGTGCAATCGACCACTCTGCCACCTCTCCAGGCAAATCTATATTAACAATCCGTGGGCTCGGATGGCGACTATTTCTAGCCAGTTAAAAACTTTGTTTTATACCAGCAACGCTTCAGAAGCCTGGTAAAGCAATTCTTCAGATACCACTGAGTAATCCTTACCCACCCAGACCAGGGAGACTTGATCCACTATACCGCCTTTGAGAGACACTATCGAAAAATTCCGCAATCGGTCTGTATCGGTTTCGATAATTCGAGGGACACTGGCTGCATTTAAATATACAGTCCCTTCCGGACTAGTAACAATCATGGTTCGTAGTCGGTCTTTGGTGTGCTTTAGGATGTGGTGCATATGACCAAAGGTGACTAAGGGAATGTTTTTACCCAAGGAATAGGTTTTTGCGATCGCATCTTCCAAATCCGGGTCCCCATGATCACCACCAGCAGGATACCAGTCTTTACCACAGGGAGCTTCTGCTTGATCACCTAGTCCCGTCGGACCATTATGACCGATTAAGATTACCGTTTCGTAAGCCGCACTACGGACTGCTGCTAGAATGCGCTCAACTGATTCAGAAAAGCTATTAATTCCATACTGTTCCCTGTAAAACTTCTTATTGCGCCAAGTTTGCCCACCCCAACTGTAAGGGCGAGCACCAACTACAGAGAGATTCAAATCTGGGAAGTCAAGGTAACCATAACCCACATGGGTTGACCCCAGTAAGTCCAACTGTTGCTGTACCCTATCTTCTACTTCATGGTCATAAGGAGACTTTTTCCTTCCCCATTCCGAGGCAGTATACCAAGCATCATGGTTTCCCATAATCACTGCCTTGGGTAGGTCAATAGCAGCAATCATCTGGACTATATCCACCGCCTCATTGCCGAAATCCCCGACAAATAAGACTAGATCCACACCCAACTGCTCAAGAGCTATAGCATCTTCCGGTTCCCACAGTTGATGAATGTCTCCAACAACGGCAATTTGGATTGATTGTTTTTGATGAATGGTCATGCTTGTGTTACTATCGCCCCTTCTCCAGCATAAAGGCAAAAGGGCAAACAGCAATATAACATCGAACAAAGAATACTACATATCACCCAATTATCCCATCATACCATTATCCCATCAGCCCTTTGCACAGAGCTTGTTTCTGACCATCCGGATCGAGTAGCTGATGGCTGAAGAATACATTAAGTGTGACTTTTATTGAGGAGTCTCTAACGGATCTGAGGCATTCGTGATGGCTGATCTGAAACTCTTGGCAAATTCTACCGTCTCTACTATCTGTCCCCCCCTAAGGCCTGTTTAATCTGCTCAATAGTATCTAGTCTGACGGCCAGATACGGGAGATAGCTCAGATCACGGAGATCAGAAATACTTTATTCTTCCATTCTTCCATTCTTCGGCACCTTCGGCCTATTGCTCTCCTTGCGATGGAAGCACCATCAACACTTTCACAGCAAACATCAACGTAAGCGGTTAGTAAGAAGCGTATGTCTAGATTAGCGTTTAGCCCAGGAGCAGGACCAGAACAGTTAATCAATGGACGTTATCAAGTTATTGAAATCCTTAACCGTGTGAGCTGGGGTCAAACTTGTATTGCGCTAGACACTTACCGACCCAGAAATCCCGAATGTATTGTTAGACAATTCCGTCCTGTTACTGATGACCCTGACTCCTGGCAAGCTGCAAAAGATATATTTCATCGTGAAACTAAAATTTTGGAGATTATCTGTCAGCATGACCAAGTTGCCAAAATTTTAGATTGTCTAGAAATTGACCATAGCTTCTACATAGTTCAAGATTTCATCCCTGGACGACCCCTGAGTGAGGAACTCAATCAACCCTGGAGTGAAAGCAGAGTAATCAATCTGCTACAAGAGGTTTTAGAGATTTTGGCATTTGTCCATCGCCAAGGGGTGATTCATGGTGATATCAAGCCAGACAATCTAATCAGACGATCAGAGGATAGCAAATTAGTTTTAACTGACTTTAGCGGTATTAAGCAGGTGCGCACACCATTAGTTGGTGTTCAATTTAGTGCCATAGCGGCCTTGGGCGCATTCGGGTATATACCAACAGAGCAGGTTCTGGGTAAACCTCGTCCCTGTAGTGACCTATATGCTGTAGGGATGATTGGCATTGAGGCACTCACAGGACTCAAACCCATACAGCTAGAAGAAGACCCATTAACCGGAGAAGCCCTTTGGCAGGACTACGCCACAGTCACTAAAGATTTCGCTGCCATTATTCAGCAGATGGTGCGCTATTACTTCAAAGACCGTTACCAGTCTGCTGATCAGATTTTGGAGGCACTCGATTCCTTAACTAGTTCTAAACCATCTATAAACTTACCAATGTCTTCAGCACCACCAACATCCCCAAACCCCTACAAACTAAAAACTGACGATACTCTGCGTGAGCCAATTGAACCAGAGACTCTTCCAACACAGGAAACAGAGGAAACAGAGGAAGCAGAGGAAACAGAAGACATTTATTATCCCTCTGTGCCTACTATTCCTACCAGAAGGTCTAGTGGACTTAATCTCACCGCCATGGGAGTTTCCGCATCTGTAGCCTTGTTAGTAGTAGCTGGAGGCTACTTGTTCTCATCGGGTGGCAACCAGGCAGAAACTAAGCTAGCACAGGCTGAGCAAAAGTACCAGGAAGGGGATTTAGACGCAGCGCTGAAGCTGGTAAAATCGATACCCGAAGATAGTGAAAACTATCAAGATGCTCAAAGTGCGATCGCTCAGTGGAAAAAAGATTGGCAAGATGCCAAAGCCCTATTCCCCCAGATCAAAACCGCCTTTGAGCAACAGAAATGGCTAGAAGTAGTTGAGCAGGCTAGTCAGATTCCTAATATTGTCTTCTGGCAACAGCAAATACAACCTATGGTCAGCCAAGCTCAAGCCAATCTTGAGCAGGAAGCTTACCAGTTACTAGAGCAAGCTTACAACCAGGCTATCGATAGAGACTTTACTGGTGCACTCAACACATTTAAACAAATCCCAAAAGGAACAAAAGCCTACGCTACAATTCAACAAAAAATTCCGGAGTACACTCAAAAGCGAAACATCAAAGCGAACTTTCTTCTTCAGCAGGCTTACAATCGAGCCGCTCAGCAAGACTTTACCGGTGCATTGGTATATTTGAAAAAAATTCCTAAACATACCGATGCCTATCCGAAGGCTCAGGAAAAAATTGTTGACTATACCGCTAAGCAAGAAATTCGGGCTAACTATCTATTAAAGATGGCTGATAATCAAGCTGTTTTGAACAACTACACTAAGGCTTTGGATTATTTGAGACAGATTCCTGAAGGTACCTCCGCCTATCCCAGAGCTCAAGCCAAAATTCAGCAGTATACTCGATAAGCTGTTGTGCCTTTCAGCTGTTGTGCCTTTCAACTGTCTATTATTGAAATCATATAAAAAATATAGAGCCCAGTCCCCTTTTGCCATAAGCTATCAGCTATTAGCTGATAGCTTACCTGTTTTACCCTACAGTAGTTAATTGATATTTTCTACTAGCCACTAACCTGTTGCGGCGATTAATCCCTACTTCTATAAGAGCAGGACTTTCTCCCTGCACTACTTCGGGAAATTTGTCCGAATTAGCCATAACTTGTCTACCTGGTGCGTAAGCTTCAATCACATTACCGCTCACAGAACAGATTACCATTAAATAGTCACAACCTGGGCATTCAGTTTTGGTGACCTGGTCTCCAGCACAAGCATAATGTGATGCTTGAGAACCGATTAAGTAGTAACGTTGAGCCATATTACCACAGTTGGGACATCGGACTGATTGAGTTGTCTCCATTGCCGATTCTCCTCATTTAGATGTCATTGCTTGAAGGAAATAAGTCATAATTAAACTCATAATTCATAAATTTTTTTTATTTTTATGTTTTTAATTAAACCTAAAGTTGCTGTTCAAGTGCGGCAGTAAATTTATCATAGGGAGCAATTCCTACAATAGTTTATACCACCTCACCGCCCTTAAAAATCAGCACAGCAGGAATACTACGAATACTGTAATTTTTGGCAGTAGCTTTGTCGGCATCAATATCGATTTTTACGACCTTAACCCGATCTTTGTAGTCTTCAGCCAGTTTATCCATTAAAGGAGCAATTTTACGACATGGCCCACACCAAGGGGCTGTAAAATCAACGACGACTGGAACTTCAGAGGTTAAAACTGACTTAAATTCACTGTCTTTGATGTAAGCAACTGTACTCATGATATATTCCTTAAATTTTGAAAAACTACCACAAACTAATAGTCAACGGTAAAGGGTAAAAAGTCAATAACACTCAACATGGTTACCCCTTTTATCTTCCTTTAATAAAGAAGGGCGGTTAATCGGTTGTAATAGCTGTAATAACCAGGATGGCTAAGGCTATAGTTTGGTTTACCATGGTTGTTATGAAGTTGCTTGATGCATTAAGTTATGGCTGCTGAGAAATTGGAATGGGATAGCCTGATCGAAAGGCTAAACCAAGGTAGACAAGCGAAGGCAACTATGGGTGGCTATGCAGGTTATGGTTCACCGGCCTTCGGTCAACGGGCCCTAAATGGTGAGTTGGTGGATGATCCCCAAGAACAGCATGTAATTGAGTTAATTCGCCGTCACCATAAATCGGGCAAGTCATTACAACAAATCGCTAACTGGCTCAATCAGCATGGCTATACAACCAAGCGTGGTCAGCAGTGGAAACGGATCTCGGTTAAGCGGGTTTTAGACCGGCTATACGGTAGAACCCCTAGGGTGTCTACTTTGCCTCAAAAACCCAGTCAAGGGAACTTAAATCAGTAAGTAAATCAGTAAGCTCCAAGCTGGTAAAGTAGTTAGAATACCTTAAACAGAACGTTAGATAAGCCAGGGTACCTGATCGGACAATCCCATCGGACAATCCCATCGGACAATTGCCAAGCTAGGTCAGCAATGCCTAATTATTTGCCCCTAAGCCCAAATGGTTAAAGTCCCAGTATCCCTGGCCACCTCTGAAAGCCAAAAGCTATGTCATATAAGGATTAAAGATGATTTTGCTGTAACATCTATTTATTATATACCTTTATACAAGTTATGTGCATATTATTTCTGGATTTGTGGGATTTGTCCGTAACATCCCTCTACAAAACCCAAGGTTACCAGTATCTTTATGGGTTTTGTCTTGATGGTTAAGCAGTTCATGGATATGCGTTCGCTCAAGCGCGGAAGCTGAGGCCGTAGGCCACGCGGGGCGCGTTCGCTTCATCGCGCAACCGCTGGCAAGACAAAATAAAAATCCTTGACTGAGCAGTCTCAGTAAAGACACCAGCGCCATGACACCAGCGCCATAGTTTGTAGCGGTTGGCGGCGGTCGTAGGTCAAGGAAGTTCACCCATCAAATCAATTATGCAACTCAACGACCGACTTATCTGCGCCCCAACCCTAGAAGAGGCAATTGACCATCAGCCTTTGATCGTTGCTCCTGATACTCTCCTAATAGACATAATTGCTTTGATGAGTCAGGAGGGAGGCAAAAGTTGTTCATTGCCGAATTTCCACTCACCGTCAGACCAGCTCAGCATTCGTGAGCCACGGTCTAGCTGCGTTTTGATAATGCACTCAGACCAGTTGCTGGGAATCTTTACTGAGCGGGATATTGTCCGGCTAACAGCTAATGGAATTAACTTTGAAGAGGTAACAGTAGCTGAGGTCATGGCACAGCCTGTGATTACGTTTCCTCAAACTGCTTGTCGGGATATCTTTGCCGCCTTATTCATATTTCGTCGGTATCGGATTCGCCACTTACCAATTGTCGATGATCACGGTCAGCTCGTGGGTGTTGTTTCACCAGAGCGAATTCGCCAGGTATTGCGACCAGCTAATCTGCTCAAGTTACGGCGGGTATCAGAAGTGATGACCCCCCAGGTGGTTAATGCCCTTCCAACTGTCTCAGTATTGAGTTTAGCCCGACTCATGAATAAGCACCGAGTTAGTTGTGTGGTGATTACCTCCGACCATGGAGAGGATAGCTGTATGCCAGTGGGGATTGTCACAGAGCGGGATATTGTCCAATTTCAGTCTCTCAAGCTGAATTTGTCTAAAGTCCAGGCTCAGGATGTCATGAGTACACCTCTATTTCTGCTGAGTCCTGAAGATTCTCTATGGACAGCTCATCAGGAAATGCAAAAGCGTCGTGTGCGGCGATTGGTGGTGTCTTGGAATTGGGGTCAAGGAATCGGTATTGTCACCCAAACCACCCTGCTGCGAGTGTTTGACCCAATGGAAATGTATGGCATTGTGGAGACATTGCAGCAAACCGTTGAGCAATTAGACCCAGCAAAAGAATCTGTTAACAAATCCCACAAAGCGATTACCCCTGGTGAGCAGTCTGGGGAGGTTCCAGAAAATGCGATCGCTTTATCAGGAGATAGTTTTAATCATCAATCAGAGCCACCCAACAGAGACCAAAACAGAGAACTAACAGTGATTTTGTCACAACCGATAGAGGGTCAAGGATTAAATCATTCCCAACAGTGTGAGGCTTTCAAATATCCCAAAAGTAACTTGGGTACCAGTCAAGATTATCAACTGTGTATCCTGCTCAACACTATTCAAGCTATTCTAGAAAACCTACTTAACCAGTCTAACCTATCATCAGAATTACGTCAAAGCCAGCTTAATTCAGCCTTAGATAATGTTGATCAAATGCGAGAGCTAATACAGAAAGCCCAAAACCAGTCTTGTCGGGATCAGGTCATGGTAGATCAGGTAGGTACTTCTAGCAGTTAAGCTAATCGAGATTTAATCGGCATATTTGACTTGCTCTGAGTTTTTTAAAGGGTGTTCCCCTGATGCTTCCCTTATCGGGTAGGTTAACTGTCAACAACAACTAATTGGAATTCCTTGAGTGCTGGTAAAAAGTTTTTGTTTTCATGACTAGGGCGCGTCAGTTTAATCAGGGCAAAACGTTGGATCGGAGTTAGTGCTGCCCACTGTTGAGTAGTTACTACGACTCCAAATTCCATAGCTTTTTCCGCCACGGTAGCTGGAATTACCTGAGAATTCATCCAGGGAGCTTGGGGATCAACCGGTAAATTAGAAGCCGGTTTTCCTGTATAGTTTATAACTAGCTGTTGAACATAGTCTCCATACTTTTGGATTGACTCGGTCGTAGTGCAGGGTAACTCTACCAGTTGCTGACGCTCTTGTTGATTAAACTGATGCCAGTGGCTCAGTTTAAGTTTGATGCCGCAAGTGTCTAATTTCATTCGCACTTGCATAGGAATACAGCGTAAAGAATCCACAAAATCCGCTTCAAATTGGAAAAAATTAGTCATAATATTCTCAAAATTATTCATTAATAATGTTTTCTTGTGCTAGTACTCCGTATAATCCAGTAACTAATTGATAGAGATATAATTGCAATTGCTAATCCAATTACCTGGCTTCCAGAAGTTGTTTTCAGGTCAAGAATAATGATTTTACGGGCAACGGCAATTAAAGACGTAACAACAACTAACTCAAGTTGAATAACATGTTTTCGCAGATAAGCGGTGATATTCTCTAAAATTTCTAGTGCAATGAGAATATTTAGAAACAGTCCAAATATTTTGAAAAGTGTTTTGCTCAAAACTATTGCTTCTGGATTGGTTATTTCTTTAACTAGTGAAATAACTAGGCTACTAAGTGCCACCAATATTACCACCACCATCACCAAAGAGAGAACTTTGGAAACAAAACCCTCGAACAGATTTAGCCCGTATAAGAAATTCTCATCTTTGCCTGCATCTCTAAGTTTTTGGAAGAGTTGTCTTAACCGCCTCATAGGAATAGGTTAGTAAAAAGACAGATGATGGTTGATTTTAACACTTCGACGGGGTATTAACGTAACAGATGAGTCAATGTTGTGGTTGGCTTTCCCTGATGCCACCTCCGATGTTCAACTATCGCAATCTCTATGACGTCATAAAGCCAAGAGGATCGGCAATAGGGAGGGCGTTGCTGATTCATGCAATGATTGACGGTAATTGGTAAATGGTAATTGGTCACTGAGCCGACTACACTTGACGAAGTCCCTTAGTTCACTAGCCCCAGAGGGAGAATAGACCGTAAGAGGGGACAGAGGGGGCAGATTGACCATGATATTTGTCACAAAAATTTACATTGGGGCTGGAGCAAGTTTTAGTAAAGATATAGTAAAGATTTCATGAAATTTCCCTTTAAGTTGAGTAGGGTGACATCTAGCTCCTAGATTTCCTTGTCAGTTTACTCAAGATTACGTGAAGATTCTGTGAAATTTGCGTAATCTTGGTCATTTTGTGAAGAAAATATGAATAAAATGTGAATGTCTAAAATAAATGTGAGTTTTCGCTTGACAACCACCCCTCGAATTTACTAGATTTCCTTTTGTAGATGAACAAAGTTTCACGTTCAAGAGCATCGGCGTGAAATATAACTTCATCAACCTTACAGCCAAACTAATCCAATTTTGGATTTGTCTTTTTTGAAATAATCAAAGAGGGTAACTATGCTCAAGAAGCGTGATTTTATTGTTTCAGCTCACTCGGCCAGCTTTTTTAATAGAACTTGTAACTACTTCAGGCTAGACGCTATCGCCTTTATGGAGCTAAGGCTGAGTAGATATACTTAAAGCGCTCAGCTCAGCAGTTAGCCACACAGAAACTCTAGATAAAAACTCTAGAAGATTTGTAAATTCAGGTGCTCATCTGTTTCGGTGTCTAGGTGTTTGGGGATTTACTCCAGACAACAGAAAAGTGTTCTGTCTAAAGACAGAGGAATTTAATAAGGGTTTGTATTTGTTGTTGTAACGGGCCTGAAATAGGATCAATGTTTCACTACATCTGCGCTTAGTCTATTTAGGGAAGCCTCTGGTATTGTGAAAAATTAGGTGTAACATTAGGTGTCACAACAGCATCAACTTTGAAAAAATTATCCGACATACTCATGAACATACCATTAGGAAAGCGGAAGCCATCGCCGCGTTCTCTAATCCAGCTTTTTAATAAGAGCTTTTCAGGGGTGCT
Organism: Moorena sp. SIO4A1; assembly: GCF_010672065.1. Classification (NCBI taxonomy): domain Bacteria; kingdom Bacillati; phylum Cyanobacteriota; class Cyanophyceae; order Coleofasciculales; family Coleofasciculaceae; genus Moorena; species Moorena sp. SIO4A1. Next base: position 28,189 of record NZ_JAAHHX010000029.1, read on the forward strand.
TAGCAAATTGAACCTGAAAGCAGTAGGTTTAAATCCCACTGACGACCCTAGCCATGGCTGGCAGTGCTGTGGGTTAACTATCTCGAACAGATTGCTGAGGGCTCTTACATCTGACACCTCCGACACGGGTGTTGGCACTGAAGCCATTGAACAGGATAGCAGCTATTTCCGGAATGATGTGCTATCGTCAAACGTATCAGTATCGGTGGGAGCCAAAAAGGGGGAAATCAGCTTACTGCAAGGGATGTTCAATCTCCTGAAAGTCTTCTGTGACATAACTGCAATCACTGCTCTGCCCGCATTACAAGGGACTGATATGGGGCTGATTGGAAAAATCCCACCCCACTGGCAAGTATTTAAGTTGGTAATTGATCTCAAACTCAATTCTGTTCTACTCCAGCAGTTGTTGAATCCATTGTGGCCAATGTTCACGGTGGCATATGTTGAGTAAATGAGCCTCAACATGTGCCACCGATTAATCCTTGGATTGAGAGTTTGTTATTGTCCCCCACGGTAGTTTGTAGCAGCAAAGCGTGTTTATGCAAAGCGTGTTTATGCAAAGCGTGTTTATACAATGTTTAGACCAAGAACTATGAGCTAAAACCCCATAGTAAGAGATGGGTCGCAATTGCAATAATCTTTAACCTGTTCCAAGGCTTAATTATTACCCCGGTGAACTGGCAACTTCCCTTTGCCAGTTGGGTATAGACCATTACAAGATGTCGTTAATTCTGGGTGATTACCATGGCCAAAAAATTGCTTTCAATAACTAGTAGACCATCAACTAGTAGAACATCTCAACCAACATCAACCTCTACGAGCTCTGAACAAGTCATGACTAATGAGCAGCTTAACCAGGTCGTAGAAGCTATCATCGCAGGCAAGTATTCTTGGGCTTGTGTGTTAGTTCTGCGTTTTTCTGGCTACAACCCCCTCCATTACATCCCTTACCGAACCTACAATCGGTTAATCAAAGAAAATAGTCAAGCTGGTAAGCATCCAGTTGGCAAAACCCCTGTCTCACAATCACAGGTTGTTAGTAAGGTCTAGTCAGCTAAGCGGGAAAGTTGGGAGATTCATCAAGTCTGAACAAAACCCACCTGCCTAGGTCAGTTGGATGGATTATTGATGGATGATTGATGCAGAGCCTACTTGTCAACGTCTTCCCTTTTAATCTGTTGAACTGCACTCGCATCAACCGCCCTATCTGCTTGCATCTAGCTGACATCTATTGGCTTGATGATCTGACTCAGACTTGACCTCCTATCTCCCTACCCCCTACCCGTCTTGGTTTACTTTACACCAGATGCTATAGGGGTAATTTAAAGTTTAAATGAAGTTTACTTAAAGTTTTGGTGAATTTTTTGTGAATTATTGGTAAAGAGCCGGTTAATGACTTGACAAACCCTAAGTTATTAGCTAACTAAATGTAGTTAATTGTAAATGGTTAATTGTAAATGGTTAATTGTTAAAAATCAATTTTCAATGTTTAACATATGAAGAATATAATCAGGGATTCGGCAGAGCATGGGTTACCACCGTCTGCCATCAACCCAGACCCTGCTAGCAATTTATCAGTAGTGCTTCAAAGCTTGACCCTAGACTCAGTTGATCCAAAGCTCAACTATGAATTTAGTCAATCATTTGACCTTGATCACTTCCAGCTAGGGGATAAAATCATTGCCTATACTAAACCAGAGCTATCCCAAGATTCTGTTGAGATTGAACAAGATCACCAATATCTTTACCTAGTTTGTCAGGGGCGGGTACGACTACTAGGCTTTGATGCTGAAAAACAGCGGGAGGTTTCCATACAGGTACTCGAAGAAGGGGAAACCTTTGGTGCCTATGATCTCTTAGGTAGTCTATCCTATCCTTACAGAGCGATCGCAGCGAGTTCAGGACAAGTTGCTCGTATTTCGCTAAATCAACTCTTGCCTTGGTTGGAAAGGTTGCCAAAGTGGTCGGAAATCCTGGGGAAACAAGCCCAGCACCGGCAATGCCTAATTTTCTTCAAGACTTTGACCAAATTGCGTACCCTTAACGCTGTTACCCTAAATCAACTGTTGCCCTACATCGTAGAAACACGCATTGAGGCTGGGGAGTCTCTGGTGTCCTCTTCCCAAGCTGGGCATTGCTGGCTACGTAGTGGTCAAATCGGAACGCCAGAAGGAACAGAGGCAAATTCCTCTGCTCCATTTCCTAGCATCGGAGAAAGTTGGGGATATCCGATGCCAGTACCAACAGATTGGATTGCCCAAACTGATGTATTGCTTTACCAGCTGCCTCAAGAGCATTGGCAAGCGGCTTGCGCGATCGCACCAGTTTTGGCTAACTCCACGGACTCACCAGATCAGGAGAACAGGCAAACTGCTAAAAATGGTGACGGTAAATCTCCATCCCATCAACGCCTAGTTAACAAGACCCATACTCCGTCACCACATCCAAACCAGACTAGAGCACGACCGACTCGGCGAGTTTTAGAACCTCCTAAGCAACAAACGCCCCTTGAACCCAGTCAGTCAGAAAGCTTTGATTTTCCTAAACCAGCAAAGCAGGGTTGGAAATTCCTAAGGTTTTGGCAGCGCTATCCTTTTATTGAGCAGCAAGCTTCCTCGGATTGTGGTGCTGCCTGCTTAGCCATGATTGGGCAGTATTGGGGTAAACGGTTTGCTCTCAACTCCCTGCGGGAACTGGCAGGAGTGGGCCGTTCTGGTTCATCCCTCAAAGGTTTATCTAAAGCAGCAGAAAGTTTAGGCTTTCAAGCTAGTCCAGTCAGGGCTTCTTTAGGTCGCTTAGCCGATCGGAGTAATCCTTGGATTGCTCACTGGGAAGGAGATCACTATATTGTTGTCTACCAAGTAAAGGGTAATAAGGTACTTGTTGCAGATCCAGCAGTGGGGAAGCGATCGCTTCCTCGCAAAGACTTTCTCCAAGGTTGGACTGGGTATGCCATGCTATTGGATCCAACTCCCCAACTAGCAGTTACTCCCAGCGACAAACGCTCTCTAGGGCCGTTTTGGGGGTTGCTATGGCCCCATCGCTCAGTTCTGCTGCAAATTATCCTCGCTACCCTCATCCTTCAGGTTTTTGGTCTGATTAGTCCCCTATTTACCCAGATCATTCTTGACCGGGTGATTGTCAACAGAAGCCTGGTCACTCTCAATGTCTTCTCCATTGGTCTAATCATCTTTGGCATTTGGACGATTGGGGTTAGTATAACCAGACGCTACTTACTCGACTACTTTTCTAATCGGCTTAGTCTCACCTTCGTCAGTGGGTTCATAAACCATACCCTGACCTTACCTCTGAAGTTTTTTGAATCCCGCCAGGTGGGGGATATCCTGACCCGAATTCAGGAAACTGGAAAAATTCAGGGTTTTATAACTCAGCAAGCGATTGCTACTTGGCTAGATGTGGTGATGGTGTTTGTCTATATTGGACTGATGCTCTACTACAATTGGCGTCTAACTGTCCTGGTGCTGGCAACGATTTTACCCATCGCCATCTTGACTGTGATCGCCAGTCCCTTTCTACGTCAGGTGTCCAGGGAAATCTTTAAAGAAGCAGCCCAACAAAATTCTATGTTAGTGGAAATGATGTCAGGAGTTGCTACTGTAAAAACGGCGGCTTCGGAACAAGAAGTGCGCTGGCGCTGGGAAGATCGCCTCACCAATCAGTTGAATGTACAATTTAAAGGTAGAAACCTAGCGAACGGGTTGGGGTCAATTAGTTCTCTAATTAATACTCTCAGCAGCACCGCTTTACTTTGGTTTGGCGCTAGCTTAGTAATTAGTGAGCAGCTCACTATCGGTCAGTATGTCGCGTTTAATATGCTCATTGGCCGAGTGACTGGTCCAATTTTGGCTCTAGTGAATCTTTGGGATGAGTTTCAAGAAATCTTGGTGTCTGTAGAACGGCTGAATGATGTCTTATCTGCTAAGCCAGAGGAGAATCCTCAAGAACCGATGCTGGTTCTACCTGAGATTAAGGGTGATGTAATATTGGAAGATGTTACCTTCCGATACTCGGAGGATGAGGATCGCAATATCCTACAGAATATTTCCCTACACGTTAAGGCTGGAGAAACCATAGCTCTAGTGGGGCGCAGTGGCTCGGGCAAGAGTACCTTGGTGAAGCTACTCCAAGGTCTCTATCATCCGACTAATGGTCGTATTTTGATAGATGGACACGATATCCGCCATATTTCTCCCCAATCCTTGCGCTCTCAAATGGGTGTGGTACCCCAAGAATGTTTCTTGTTCTCGGGGACAATTGTCGAAAATATCACTCTCTACCGACCAGATTTCAGCCTGGATCAAGCCGTAGAGGTAGCTAAACTAGCAGAAGCCCATGCCTTTATTCAAGGTATGACTTTGGGATATAATACTAAAGTCGGAGAGCGAGGATCTACCCTTTCTGGTGGACAGCGACAAAGGATTGCCATAGCCCGAGCCCTATTGGGCAACCCCAAGATTCTGATTCTGGATGAAGCGACTAGCTCCCTAGATACAGAATCCGAGCGCCGCTTTCAACAAAACTTAGCTCGCATTAGTCGCGATCGCACTACCTTCATCATCGCCCACCGCCTCTCTACAGTGCGCAATGCTGACTGCATCCTTGTCCTAGACCGAGGTGTTCTGGTCGAGAAAGGCAACCATGAGGAACTCATGGATCGTCAAGGTCTTTACTATCATCTAGCGCAGCAGCAGCTAGATCTTTAATATATCGTTAACAAGTGCTCATTAGTCATGAGTTATTAGTTATTAGTTATTTAGTCATTAGTCATTTGTAAATACCAACAGACCCTGGTTAGTCACAAAGGACTAATGACTAATAAAATTTGAAGCTACTTATGACTATATCAAACTATGTAAAAATTTGCCAATTTGGCAACACAGTGATGTGAAAAGGAATAATGACTAAGGACAAATGAAATTTGAAGCTAGCTATCGCTATGTCAAGCTTTGTAAAAAAAAAACAAAAATCTGCCAATTTAGCAACATACTCAGATGAAATTGATCTTTTATCAGAAAAGTGGAAAACCCCTGTGTGAACAGAAGGGGAGAAAAACGTGTTTAGATATGGCTCCACACCCATCTCAAGCGCAACCGTTTAGAATCCCCTGAGAATCCCCCATGACGCACACTCACAGGATTGTTTAATTCCATTCCTTTGTTTAATTGATTCCCATTTACCCCACCAAAGGTGAGACGGAGGTAACTTGGAGAGCCTAACCCTAGGGGTTAGGTTGCTCAAGTCCACACCTCACAGCGTGCTCAGCCAAGCGGTTTGACCGACCGACGGCTACTTAAAGGGGAAGGGTTTAAGTTCTGATCTTGGGGTGCATTGAAGCTATCTGAAAAAGGGCCAAGTAGAGTCAGGTAATGCCAAGGATTTCGGTCTGCCCAACAATGCCAAACTCGCCCCGCGAAGCTAAGGGCAGCAAGAGAATTGGCCGCTGACTTTCCCAAAACATTGGTCATTTCCCTAAAATGTTAATTTAGCGTGATCTACCACCATGACACAAGCAAAACCAATCAACTCCCCACCTGAGGCGGCTACGAGTCGTCAGGGTAACGTCGTTTTAATGCCATCAGGTCGCCTGAGACCTGATTATGACCAAGAGCCTGTAGCCTCACCCAGCACAGAGGTAGGAACCAATACTGCCAATGCTCCTAGTACGTCCAAATGGTCAACCTCCATACAAACTACCCTTGACCAGCCTCCGGCGAACCTTCCCCGGCTGCTGATGTTGGGTGGGTTAAGCTTCTGTACGATATTTGTGGCTTGGGCAACGTTTGGGCAGATTGATGAAGTCGGTAAAGCTCATGGAAGCTTAGTGCCAAAAGGGGACGTTTATAAAGTTGACCCGATTGAGCCAGGGAAGATTGCTAGTATTAAGGTCAAAGAAGGGCAAGCGGTTAAAGCTGGGGAAGTCTTGGTGGAACTGGATACAGAGCTTGCTACTCAGGAAGTAGAGCGTTTAGAGAAAGTGCTTAATGCCGACCGGATTAAGTTAGTTCAGATGCAAGGACTGCTTGAAAGAACCCGTCTGGAAGCAGAAACTCGTGAGCAGATTACCCAAGCAGAAGTTCAAGCACAACAAGCTGCGATCGCACGAGCACAAGCTAGTGCATCGGCAATTAGACAACAAATCATTCAACATCAGTTAGCTAAAGCCGCTAATCGCGAACGATTACAACGGATGAAGCTGGTGCAGGCGACAGCCCAAGAACTGCTCCAGCAACGGCGGGCTAATGTAGTGGCTCTTAAAGAACGACTCGATAATCTTAAGCCTCTGTTGGCAGAAGGAGCAATCTCCAAAGAACAGGTATTTCAAGCAGAACAAAGCTTTCGTGCTAGCCAAAGTGCTGTTACCGAAAGCAAACTGCAAGAGGGTTTGAGTACTCGCGAACAAATCTTTCAAGCTCAGCAAAGTATACGCGATCGCGAAGCGGCGACTAGTCAAAGCCAAGGTGAGCTACAACAAACTTTAGCAGAGATCAAACGACTAGAGGCAGAATTAGAGCATCGGCAAGCGACGGGACGCACCACTCGCCTAGAAGCACAGCAGAAAATTCAACAGTTGGAAGTGGAACTGACCCAAATCAAAGCTAGAATTTCTGAAAATGAAACCCTGGTCAATACTGCTAAAACCAGGCTCAAACAGAAGTTTCTTAAAGCGCCAGTGGATGGGATAATATCTTCCCTCAACATTTCTAATACTGGTCAAGTCGTGCAACCGGGACATAGCATCGCCGAAATCGCTCCTCAAGGTGCCCCCCTAGTGCTATCGGCAAGTTTGCCTACTCGCGAGGCAGGGTTTATTAACGAAGGAATGCCGGTGCAAGTGAAATTTGATGCCTATCCCTATCAGGATTACGGCATCATCAAAGGCACGGTGATTTCCATTTCTTCCGATGCTAAAGCTGATCAAGTAATGGGTTCAGTCTATAAGGTGAAAGTGTCCCTTGACCGTGACTATGTGATTGAAGATGATGAAATCATCCGGTTTAAGGCTGGTCAGACCGCCAATGCTGACATCATCATCCGCCGCCGTCGGATTATCGATTTCTTATTGGATCCGATGCGACAGCTGCAAAAAAGTGGCATCGATCTATAGTGCTCTGTTGTCTCATTTTCATCACTGACTGATCGTTTTCCGTTGACGGTTAACAGTTGACCGTTAATTCTTAGTAGTCAACTTGCTAGTAATTCCTTGAAATCTGCAAGTTAACTGCACCCGACCTTATAAACTATTGACCTTTAGACTTACAGGATCAGAAATAACCATGACCTATCGTATTCCTTCTGCCAATACCAAGCTCGACAAAGTGATGGATACCGATAAGTTTAGCGAGATCGAGGAAGCCATCCTTGATGGCAAGTATTCTTGGGCTTGTGTGTTGATGCTACGCTTTGCGGGCCATAACCCCCTAGACTACATGCCTTCTAGAACCTACAGCCGCTTGCTCAAACAAAACCGGGATATGATCTTACAGAAGCAAGCTAGTATGATGAACAATGGCACTAAAGCCTTGAATGCACGGAAGCGTTTGAGCCAGATCAAAGATCTGGCTTATGTAGAGAAGCTTGGCAAGAAAACCTCACAGGTCCACGGTGGGGATCAAGAACAGCAGTTGATCGCTGAACTGGAAGAAGAGGAATCCATGCTCAAGAAATTAGCGGATTATTTACGGCGAGACTGTTTGGTTTCCCTGTGGTGAGCAGGTGTAATCATTTTCCTACCCATGCTCCTTGTCATTACCACTACTGCTTAGCACTACACCGGATCAGACTAAGCCTGTGGTCAAACTAATTCATTAAGAACTGCCTTGTCCGTGTTGATGGACGAGGCGTTTTTTGATCTGATCACAGACCGGTATGAAACAGCCCTAGGAAAGATAGCCCTAGTAAAAATAGCCCTAGTAAAAACAGCCCTAGTACTTTGTCAATTTAGTTTTGAGGGTTAGGGCTAGGTGGCACGGTTAATGGTTAAGCGGGCCTAATCTAAGGGGTTTAAGCGTGGCTAATCCCTAGTTAACCTAAGTTCGACGTAACCCTGAAAGCCTTAATCTACCCTAGTTGCCCAACCCTTGTATTTCTTACTCTTTCGTCAAGCGATCGCTTATATCGAACTCAGGTTATACCAATTCTTAGCCCTCACAGGGCTACACATTATTAATTTAATCTCCCCATCTCCCCATCTCCCCACACTTCCCACACGCCCCACACGCCCCCTCTCCTCACACTTCCCACACTCCCTGCTCCCTGCTCCCTGCTCCCTGTTCCCTGCTCCGCTGTTCCCTTTGCTATTAACTAATGACTCAACATCCCACGGACTTTAGCACCTACTTTAGTTGTGGGATGATTCAACCATCAATATCAAGCCAAAGTGGCGTTCATTTTTTTAATTAGATTAGATATAATAACCCGCTCATTACTAATAATTTACTTCAATAAAACCTCATCAACATTACCCATCTCTTTGAACTAATTCAGAATCGGTTACTAGTCACTCTTTAGTTGTGGGAGGAGTCAAGCATCAATCTCAAGTCAAAGTGGCGTTCATTTTTTTTTATATTAGATATAATGACAAGTTTGTTCATAATAATTTACTTGACTAAAACCCCATAAATATTACCAATATCTTTGAAATAATCCAGAATTGGTTACTGCTGACTACATCCTTTTAGTAAATCCAGTGATTTTCAAAAAAGAAAAGCTTGAAGCCAAATTGGCGAGACATGCCTAGGGGAATATGGATATAGTTATATCAACAGCTAAAACAAAGCTGCTCCACAGAAATAAAATCAACAACAAAGAAGGAGAAAATCAATGCTTATTTCTGATCTAAACCATCTAGAATCCGTTGATGCTAGCCAAGTTCAAGGTGGTACTACTATTGCTGGAATCACATTCAACAACAATGTCACCAGCGTTTTCAACACCACCAGCACCATCACCGAAACTGAAGTTTTCAATACCAGCATTACTTCTAGCGTAGACATTAATGGTATTACCGCTTCAGGTGGTACTACATCTGAAGGTTCTAGCGATCAAGGTAATAACGTTGCTACTAAGCAAGAAAGCGTCTTCATCACTATTGAGCAAGGTGGAGTAACTGGTTCCAAGTCTGTAGGTCTTGGCTTCTCTGGTATCAGCCGTTAGTAATTAATCACGAAAAGTTTCTGATTAATTAGTTTCTAAATCTCGATTCATCATCAACAACCAACAAGGAGAAAATCAATGCTTATTTCTGACTTAAACCATCTAGAATCCGTTGACGCTAGCCAAGTTCAAGGTGGTACTACTATTGCTGGAATCACATTCAACAACAATGTCACCAGCGTTTTCAACACCAGCAGCACCATCACCGAAACTGAAGTTTTCGATACCAGCATTACCTCTAGCGTAGACATTAATGGTATTACCGCTTCAGGTGGTACTACATCTGAAGGTTCTAGCGATGCAGGTAATAACGTTGCTACTAAGCAAGAAAGCGTCTTCATCACTATTGAGCAAGGTGGAGTAACTGGTTCCAAGTCCGTAGGTATTGGCTTCTCTGGAATCAGCCGTCATTAATTAATCAGGACAAGTTACTAATTAAGTAATTTGTAAACCTCGATTCATTATTCAGGGTAAACGCATCTTATTTTGAAATGCCTACTGGATATGAGATTCATATGATAAGTATTTTAACTTATTAAGTTTGAAATCTTTTCTGAGTAACGTTTCTATAATTTAGATGCGTTTGCCTTGATTCATTATTAACAATAAAGGCTCTCCTAGACTGATTATAGTAAATTAGTAGTTTAAATGAGCTTAACCCCTTAAATAGCAAGGGATTCAATAAACTAAAAATACATTGTCTTGATGCAGTCGCTCATGGTTTGAATTTACCGTAAGATAGGGTCGCCTTATTAAAAAATAGTTAACCCTTTTCTGCATAACCTGCTAACTATAAAGGCTCCACTATCTAAGGTTTTGTCTCCGGGGGAAACCCCCAAGACCGCGCTGCATCGCTTTTATTAAAATTGCATTTTTAAATTACTCAAGAGCTTACTAAGCAAGGACTATGGCGATTATTTTGTACTAATTTATCATAGCCACTCTAGGAGAGCCACAATAAAAAAGGAGAAAATCAATGCTTATTTCTGATCTAAACCATCTAGAATCCGTTGACGCTAGCCAAGTTCAAGGTGGTACTACTATTGCTGGAATCACATTCAACAACAATGTCAACAGCGTTTTCAACACCACCAGCAACATCACCGAAACCGAAATTTTCAATACCAGCATTATCTCTCGTGTAGACATTAATGGTATTACCGCTTCAGGTGGTGTTACATCTGAAGCTTCTAGCGATAAAGGTAATAACGTTGCTACTAAGCAAGAAAGCGTCTTCATCACTATTGAGCAAGGTGGAGTAACTGGTTCCAAGTCTGTAGGTATTGGCTTCTCTGCTATCAGCCGTTAGTACTTAATCAGGAACTTTTTGTGATTAAGTAATTTGTAACCCTGGGTGTCTTCATATCCTAATATAATGCATTAAATTCAATTATATATCAAGATTATTACAATCATTTTTATGTGGGAATAACTCATTTTTTTGACTTCAATATACTAAATTATCAGTAGTTATATCAAACCGTAATTAAATAGGTTGATTGCCAAATTAGCGAGACAATAATTTTGAAAAAGGATAGTTTAATTGAAGTGTAATTTAAGCATTTTGATTAACAAAAAGGAGATAAATAAATAATGATTATTTCTGATCTAAATCATTTAGAAACTATTGCTGAAGACCCCAAAGTTGTGGGTGGCTCTGGCTACTACCAACCTTACTTACCTTTCGGATTTAACAAATTTATCAACGTCGGTATTGACATTGAAGAGAACGTAGCTACGATTGATGGCCGCGCACAAGCCTTTGGTGAGGAGACCTTCACTAACGTCACTGGCAGTACTACCACTACTGAGCATGGTTCTCAATCTACCCTAAGTACAATATCTGTTAGTTCTTCTAAGAATAAGAAGCATTATTACTAAAACGGCTTAGAGTAATCGTTGAGACTTAAGGCTATCAATGCTGCGGAAAGATGAAGCAAAAATCAGTAACATCTTTCCGCAGCATTAATCACAATGGGAGCATCCCATTTTTGTGAATTGGTAGTGGAAGCATTTTGCTTGTGGTGAGTAAAATAAGGACGTAATTGGTAGTGGGAGCATCTTGCTCGGTACTTACAGAAAACGGTGCTCCCAATTTATCATATTTAGTTGCTTTTATATTTAGTTGCTTTTAAATGCTCCCAATCACAATTAACTATTACCTAATTTGACCAGGAGAATCATTCATGAAAATTTCTGAATTAGAATATTTCGAGCTAAAGGTAAAAGACCACCCTATTTTAGGTGGTTTTGTTTTTACTAATGCTCAAGCCTTAGCTGGTCCTGGCATTGCTACCGCTAATGGTAAGGCCGATGCTTTCGGTCAGCATACCGATACATCGGTAAAAGGCTTTACCGATGTAGACCAGTTCTTTTCTGAAGCTAGGGCAAGAGCTGAGGCTAGGGCTAGGGATCGTTTTTACTCGGGTCATTCTGTCTACGATGCCTTTGCGATTTATGGTTTCATTGGGTAACTCAACAAATATATAGCAGTTCTTATTTGGGTGAGGTACTTTGCTTATTATTTTAAGGCAAAAGGCAACAGGCAACAGGCAACAGCGCTGCATCGCTTTTATGATAATTATTTTATCAATTATTGTCCGCTGAGCCTAAGTTATCCGATACGAAGTTACCGAATTATGCCAAAAATATAGTTAATTTTTCACTAATTAAAATTGTTTTTAACTCGTTCCATTAGTAACAAAGGAGGTTAACGATTATGTTTGATAGCTTTGATTTATGGGCTTTACCTGGCTCATTTACAACGATGAAGGCTAGTCGTTCTACAATTATATCTGTATCGGAAGTAAATTCTGAAGCAGCAAGTACTATGACTAATGCCATGAGCATCGATCCTGATGGAAACATGGCTACGAGTGCAGTGCAAGCATCTGCTAGTAAAGCCACAAACACTGCGGGTATTGTTGAAGCTAGCGCTGGTACTGATAACTTCTCAGCACCTGATATTCAGGAACCTTTTTTCATGAGATTTAACTTCTTTAGCAGATACTTCTGAAGCTATAAGCTTAATAAAATCTAATCTAGCTTCTGTGTGCTGGCTTCAAAACGGGGATTGAGGGGCGAGGTGTTTTGATTGAGGTATAAGTCTAAACTCTAGGTTTGACTGTCAAATACTCCCCCCTCAATTCGGCAACTTGGCAGAGGTTAGGAATTGCTTTTTGTATGATGATAATAGTCAGAGGGTTGACTCAGCTGAATCTGACCAAGACTGTAAGTAGTTCCAATTATAGTTCATAATCGGGTGTAATGGTTGACCTTTCCAAAGCATCGGTGACTCCAGAGGAAATTATGTACTCCTTGAAAAAGGAGATACATCTCAAGGGCATCTGTCAAAAAGTTTTGTATCAACGAGTTATCAATAAAGCAGCTCAAGAAAGAGGGATAACAGTCTCACCAGAAGACGTGCAAGCTCAGGCGGATGAGATCCGTTATGCCAATCGTTTGGAAAAGGCAGCAGAAACATTGGCTTGGCTGGCAGATCAGATGGTGACAGCAGAGGATTGGGAAGCGGGAATTAGCGATCGCTTGCTTGCCCAAAAGCTTGCTGAGTCCTTATTTTCTAAGGATGTCGAAAAAAGCTTTGCTCAAAATCGACTGGACTTTGAGCAAGTGTTGGTTTATCAAATTCTGGTGGATTCTGAGGAAATTGCTCTGGAGCTTTTCTATCAGATTGAAGAAGGAGAAATCAGTTTTTATGAAGCTGCTCATTTCTATGATATAGACCCAGAAAGGCAGCGACGGTGTGGCTATGAAGGAAAGTTGCATCGCTGGAGTTTTAAGCCTGAGATAGCTGCCGTTATCTTTAGTGTTCAGCCAGGAGAAGTGACTCATCCCCTGCAAACCGAACAAGGATATCATCTTTTCTTAGTTGAAGAATTTATTCCAGCTGAATTAACCGAAGAAAAGTCTAAAGAAATTTTACAGAGTATGTTTCAAGAGTGGCTCAATAGTGAAGTTAACTATATGATCCATAGTGAACTTAGTACCATCAATACTGGGGAATAATCCCAATGCTATTAATGGTTTTAGAGAGCAGGGAGCTAAGGCCGTGGGCCACGCTTACTGGCAGAGCCAGACGCTGCGCGAACGCGAACGGAGCTTCGGAGCAGGGGTAATAAAATTGAATCTACCTAATAACTAAAATTACTAACTAGAGTGATGTAACCATGAAACGTTCCCAGACAATCATAAAATGGATAGTTTCACCAGATGGTACGGTTGTAGTCCAAGCCGAAAGTACAGCAACTGCCTCTGGGGATGAAGCAACCATTATTCAAGAGGTTACTGTCAAAAGAGACTCTATTGCCAGAATTTATAGCAGAAGTTCATCCTCTTGCTATGCTTCTTCTAGTAAGTAGTTTACCGATAGCATTTCTAAATCAATTATACAAAATAATTACCGTTTTTGACCTTGTCTTGAGTAAGCATTTAGCTATCAGCTTTGGGCTTTGGCCTATGGCCACGCTACGGGAATGGCCACGCTACTTGAGGTGCTATCAGCTTTGGGTCTGTGGCCAACGGCTGACAGCTGACTGCTGAATGCTTACGGCTATAGTCCCATTGGTAAACAAAAATCTATTTCTCAAACCAGTAGAAAAGGAAGAAGAGTCAATCCGCATCGGAGTTTGGGAACAAGACAAAAGATTTGAATATACCTTGAAAGTGGGAACTTACAACACCAACAGTTATCTTCGTTTGATGGAATGGCAAGCACAAAAAGCGATGAAGCGATTATTTGAGACAGGAAAGCCCACAGTGATTATTCACGATAACGCTTCAATCCATCGTGCCAAGGTAGTTCAACAACGTCATCAAATTTGGTCAAAACAAGGACCCACGCATCTTTTTTCTTCCTCCTTATTCTCCTCAAATGAACCGTATTGAAGACCAAGGGCTACATCTCAAACGTCAAGAATTGGGTAGTTATGTATTTGAGGATGAATACGACCAACGCTTTAGCAATTATTGAGGGGATGGAAAATCGGGGTCAACAGGGAAATTATACTGTTGAACGTTTGATGTTTAATTAAGTGGAGCTACTTAACTATTGATTAACTTATAGCAAGTCCGGAGGATGAGTGATGATTAACAATATCCACGTTCTTCCCTCCCCTTACTTCTCCCCATCTCCCGATCAGTTTTAATGATTTAGTATTAAGGGTCGATGATATGACGACCAGATAGGGAGTATGGTGCTCTGTAAGCTGGCGAATTTAAGTTGGCGAATTATTGATGGGTATAACCCCTAGGGTAATTGATAAACCGTATCACACTATAGCGGTTTTTAAGCTAGTAAGGTACAAGTTTTTGGGTTTATAGGGAGCAGGGAGCAGGGACTTCGGAGCAGTAAAGTCAGAAGAAAGAAAAGGTAAAAAATCCTGTGTACCTCATTAGGCTAAAAACCGCTATATCACGAATCACAAAGCTTCTCTAGGAGCTGAGACATTGCTGTACTTGTGAATTTTGTTTAAAGTTTATAGTAAAATTTAATGAAGAGTTGGTAAAGTACTTGTGAAACTATTGATAACTACTAAACTGATTATATGAGTTTAGTAAAAATGTTAGGAAAACTTGACAACTCTATCTGGCTGGTTAACTTCAATCTGGCGACTTAACTTCAATAAGATTTTCTAAAATTTTATTGAAGTTCCCTTAAAAACCGTGAATTTATTGTGAAAACAACTTGACAGCACCAATTTACTTCACATAGGATTATTCCGGAGATTGTCCATGGGTTTACTGGTAAGGAATATGTAGAAAAGATTTGAATTTTTAAGAAATATGTAAAGATATTGAGTTTTCAGCGGAAAAAACTCATAATTGATTTCACAAGCTTTTTATGAAGTTACCTAAAAAAGGGCGATTAGCCTCCCCGAGCAAGGGTGACCATCAAATTATTACTTATTACCTGGATTAGCTGGGATGGCTTAGGTGGCATAAAACGGCAAACACTTGTTGGATGCCACAGTACTCCTAAGTCAACTCCTAAGTCAACCCCAGGGAACACTACTGGAACTATCACTAGGTCAAAAGGGAGAGCAGAGTCTATGTGAATACCCAGAGTACTGTTTGAACAATCAAGAATCGTGCCAATCAAATGGGGCCGAAGACTCCACCTAACCATGGCGCTAGTCAAGACAAGGTAAAACTAACTAAAGAAGGGGTTCTACCTAATGCATCAGAAAACGGTCGGTTTAGAAAAATCAGGGCAACCACCAGATTACCTTGGCCAATACCCGACCCAGAAATCTTCCGAGGTTATTGAACACCTAATCGCGAACTGGTTGGATAAGACGCTATCAAAGACACTATTACCAGAATTTAGTCAATCCTTCCAAATTCATAACTTTGATCTAGGTGATAAAATTATATCCTATCCTAGACGGGAGTTAAGCCAAGATTCTGTTCAAAATGAACCAAATAAGTATTTTTACGTCGTCTGTGGCGGGCGGGTGCGGCTGCTAAGCTTTGATGAGGAAAAACAGCGGGACGTATCGGTACAGGTTCTTGAAGAGGGGGCAACCTTTGGGGCTGAGGAACTGTTGTGCAACCTATCTTATCCTTACCAAGCGATCGCAGCGAGTTCAGGAAAGATTGCTCGGATCTCCTTAGCGGAACTGCAATCTTGGTTAGAAAAGCTACCGGAGTGGCTCGAACACCTACAGCAACAAGCTCAGCACCGGCAACGCTTGATTTTCTTCAAGACCTTGACAGAATTGCGATCGCTTGACAGCATCACCCTACAGCAATTGTTGCCCTACCTGGTAGACACACGGATTTCCGCTGGGGAGTCCTTAGTTGAGTCTGGCCAAGTCGGTCGTTACTGGCTACGTAGTGGTCAGATTGCAAGGGGTGGAGTTGAAGAGAATTGCCCACTAACCATTGCCATTGGCGAAAGTTGGGGCTATCCTCAGCCAGTACCGGAAGATTGGATTGCCCAAAGCGATTTATGGGTAACCTATCTCCCTCAGGAACATTGGGACACTGCCCAAGCCCTGGTACCGGTGCTGGCAAGGTTGAGTCCACAGACGGGTCAAAGCTCTGAAAATGGACACCAGAAATCAGACGCCACTAGCGCCATAGTTCACCAAATCCGTAATCAGCCGGGTCACAGAGTACCGCTAATTCCATCCAACCCCCCTAGCAATGGAAATGGTGAAACACAAAGTAACTCGACCCAGGCTGAGTCTAAACTGATCCCATTTCCCGTACCGACGAAGCGACCTTTTCTTCAGGGGTTGTGGCAACGCTATCCCTTCATTGAACAGCAATCGTCTTCAGATTGTGGCGCTGCTTGCTTGGCAATGATTGGACGTTACTGGGGCAAACGATTTAGCTTGAATTCCCTACGGAATCTGGCAGGGGTGGGGCGTTCTGGGTCATCCCTGAAAGGGTTAGCCAGAGCATCAGAAACCTTGGGATTTCAAGCTACTCCAGTTAGAGCGTCTTTAGCTCGCCTAGCGGATCGGAGTAACCCCTGGATTGCTCACTGGCAAGGTGATCATTATATAGTTGTCTATTGGGTCAAAGGGGAGAAGGTACTTGTTGCGGATCCAGCTGTAGGAAAGCGATCGCTTTCTCGACAACAATTTCTAGAGGGTTGGACAGGATATGCGCTGCTGTTGAATCCCACTCCCCAGCTAGCAGGGACTCCTAATCAAAAGATTTCTCTGAATCGCTTTTGGGGATTGCTATGGCCCCATCGCACAGTCCTGTTGCAAATTATCCTAGCTTCCCTACTGCTCCAGGTTTTTGGTCTGATTACCCCCCTGTTTACCCAAATCATTTTGGATCAGGTGGTGGTTAACAAAAGTGTTGTTACCCTCAATGTGTTTGCCATTGGTCTAGTCATCTTTGGCCTTTGGAGCATAGGCTTGAGTGTCACCAGACGCTACCTGCTGGATTACTTTTCCAATCGACTCAGTCTTACCTTTGTCAGTGGCTTTATTAAGCATACCCTCACACTACCCCTGAAGTTTTTTGAATCCCGCCAGGTGGGGGACATCCTAACCCGAGTCCAGGAAACTGGTAAAATTCAGGCGTTCCTCACTCAGCAAGCCATTGCCACTTGGCTGGATGTGGTAATGATGTTTGTCTATGTGGGGCTGATGCTCTACTACAACTGGCACCTAACCTTGCTGGTGCTGGCAACGATTGTACCGATTGCGATTTTGACCATACTTGCCAGTCCATTTCTACGCCAAGTGTCCAGGGAAATCTTTAAAGAAGCAGCGGCACAAAACTCCCTGTTAGTAGAAATGATGTCGGGAGTAGCAACTGTCAAAGCAGCAGCCTCTGAACAAGAGGTGCGCTGGCGCTGGGAAGACCGCCTCACGGGTCAGTTGAATATGGTATTCAAAGGACAGAACTTGGCCAACGGCTTAGGGTCAGTCAGTGGCTTGATTAATAACCTCAGCGGCACGGCTTTACTGTGGTTCGGGGCTAGTCTGGTAATTCAGGAACAGCTCACAATTGGTCAGTTTGTGGCATTTAATATGCTCATTGGTCGGGTGATTAGCCCGATTTTGTCTTTGGTGGGACTTTGGGATGAATTCCAAGAAATCTTGGTATCGGTGGAACGGCTCGATGATGTCTTGACCACCCAGCCAGAAGAGAATACCCAAAAACCCCTGATGCCATTGCCCGCGATCGCGGGGCATGTCCAGTTTGACAATGTCAGCTTTCGCTATAGTGAGGATGATGAACAATACACCCTTCAAAACATTTCCTTCGAGGTTGCCCCTGGAAAGACCATAGCCATTGTCGGACGCAGTGGCTCGGGCAAAAGTACCTTGGTAAAGCTGCTCCAAGGACTCTATCAGCCAACTACAGGCCGTATTTTGATTGATAGCCACGACATCCGACATGTTTCTCCCCAGTCTTTACGCTCTCAATTAGGTGTGGTACCCCAAGAATGCTTTTTGTTTTCAGGGACGATCTTAGAGAACATCACCTTATACAAACCCGAGTATAGCCTCGAACAAGGGGTAGAAGTTGCCAAATTGGCTGAAGCTCATGTGTTTATTCAAAACCTGCCCCTGGGATACAACACCAAGGTTGGGGAGAGAGGGTCTAACCTGTCTGGGGGACAACGGCAACGGATTGCGATCGCCCGAGCCTTGCTGGGTAACCCCAAGATTATGATTCTCGATGAAGCGACTAGCTCCCTAGATACAGAATCCGAGCGACGTTTTCAACAAAATTTAGCTCGCATTAGTCGCGATCGCACTACCTTCATCATTGCCCACCGTCTTTCTACGGTGCGCAATGCTGACTCTATACTCGTCCTCGACCAAGGTCTGATCGCAGAGCGCGGTACCCACGAGGAACTCATGGCTGAGAAAGGTCTGTACTACCACCTAGCCCAGCAGCAGCTGGATCTTTAACCCTGGCATTTATGAAATTTATCAATTTTTTGCTTAAAAAATAGCTCTTGGGGTGATTAGGGTTGATCAGTATATCGCCCACAGGGTAAGCCCAAGAAAAATTTAGCAAAAATGTGATACGGGGCAAAAATTATGACCATATTCAGCCTTGCTTATTAGGACTATTGAATTTTATTATCAATAATGTTGAGAATAATGGCTCCTTATTGATTCTTGTATTTTCCCTGATATCGCCCACTGTGTTCAAGATTAACTTTCGCCAAGGTTAGTCTTCTCAGTTCAAATCAATACACACAACACTAGCAGTGATTATCGGTGAACTACCATGAACAAACCAGAAGCATCTATGCCGTCTAGAGAGGGACTCCCTAAGGGAGAAACCGCTCACCCTAATCTAACCTCAGCTGAGATTAGATCGATCTATGGAGGGACAGCGGTATCAGCACCACTAGTCCGACCATCACCTAATCATGTCCCAAATCCGGTCACACCAACATCATCACTAGGAGCTACCAACACTCAAAACTGGTCAACAGCCCTACAAAATCTACTGGATCAGCCCCCATCGGTACTGCCCCAGAGACTGCTTTTGGGCGGATTCGCCTTCTGTATGGTCTGTGGAGTTTGGGCAACCTTTGGGCAAATTGACGAAGTGGGTAAAGCCACAGGCAAGTTAGTGCCAAAAGGAGAAGTGTATAAAATTCACCCGATCGAATCCGGCAAGGTGGCCAAGATTGCAGTCAAAGAAGGGGAATCGGTTACCGCTGGGCAAGTCTTGGTGGAACTGGATACAAAACTTGGTGCTACGGAAGTAGAGCGTTTGGAGCAACTGATCAATGCTGACCAAATCAAATTAATTCAGATGCAAGGGCTGATTGAAAACATCCGCCAAGAAGCCCAAACCCGTCAGCAAATTGCCAAAGCGGACATTGACGCACAACAGGCCGCTATCGCTCAGGCACAGACTAAAGTAGCCGCCTTACAAGAACAACTGCTCCAACATCAGGAGGCAAAAGTCGCCAGTCAGGACAGACTAGAACGGCTAAAACGACTCAAGGCGACTACCCAAGCACTGCTCCAGCAACGAGAGGATGATGCATTTGCCCTGAAAGAACGCCTAGAGAATCTCAAACCCCTGTTAGCATCAGGGGCAATCTCAAAAGAACAAGTATTTCAAGCAGAACATAGCCTACGAGCGAGTCAGCGGGTGATTACCCAAACCCAACTGCAAGAAGCAGCCAGTAACCAAGACCAAATTTATCAAGCCCAGCAGAGTATACGCGATCACAACAGCGCGATCACTCTCACTCAGAGCGATTTCAACCAGACCTTAGCAGAAATCCAACGACTTCAAGCAGGTTTAACTCAGAAGCAAGCAGAAGTCCATCGGACTCAGCTCGAGACCAAGCAGAAACTTCAGCAGTTGGAGATCGAACTGACTCAACTAAATGCCAAAATTGCTGAAAACCGCAATCTGCTAACTAGTGCAAAAGCTAGGCTCAAACAAAAGTTTCTCTATGCACCGGTGGATGGAGTAGTTTCCTCCCTCAACGTTGCCAATATTGGTGAAGTCTTTCAACCCGGTCAAACTATTGCCGAAGTAGCGCCCCAAGATGCGCCCCTGGTGTTATCAGCCAGTTTACCTAATCAAGAGGCAGGCTTTATCAAAGAAGGAATGCCGGTGCAAATCAAGCTTGATGCCTATCCATATCAGGAATACGGCATCATCAAAGGGAAAGTTACCTCCCTTTCTGCCGATGCCAAAACTGATCAACAACTTGGTTCGGTTTATGAGGTGGAAGTTTCCCTAAACCGTGACTACGTTACAGAGGACGATCAAATGATCCGATTTAAACCTGGTCAGACAGCCAAAGCTGATATCATTATCCGCCGCCGTCGGATTGTGGATTTCTTGTTAGATCCAATCCGACAGCTGCAAAAAGGTGGTGTCAATCTATAGCAGGAGTGACATACTCCCACACTGAATCGAGGATTACAGTGTGGGCTTCTTACCAACTCCACCCAACGGTATCGGCTTTCGCCGACGCTGCGCGAACGGATACTCGGTAAGCTTTATTAACGATACGGGATGCCCCTCCGCACCGGAACAATACAATAAGTTCTATTTTTTAAGCACGTAGGTGGCGGTTAGCTCTTATTTGGTCTTCCCTACTATAGCTAGTATAAACGATGAAAGATCCTGTCCGCAATTCATCTCACACTCATGCTGGGCATGTTCGTGATGAGGCTGCGGATGAAGCTAACGCAATTTAGCCATCGACATACTGCCTGTAGGGTAATAGGGGTGGTCCTAAATCCAGGTCAATTAACCCTGGTGGCACAACCAGTCAGGGAAGAGGAGTACAAAGGAGGGAAATGGATTGACTGACAAGTCGTGGGCTTTGCCCAGTTATGGAAATTTATGGTCAGAGCTAGCATTGAGCATGGTCATGGAAAAGCTGTGTGAATCCCCTGTGGATAAAGAATTTCACAATCTTTTCACAAAATCTGATCAAAATTTTCACGAAATCTGATCAAAATTTTCATAAAGCTTTGTTCAAAATAGTCTTTACTGAGAGTGTTTCAAGTTTTAGAGGTTTGTCAGTCAACTAGGGGCAAGGGGGGAAGAATCTGGTGTTGTTCAAAATTGCGATGATTGATGGAGATTTAGAAGAAGAGAATCCTGATCTATCAATCATAATTGATTGGTAAAAAAGAACAGGTTGTGAGATTATTCGAGATCACCCAATCACCCGATCACCCGATCACGCCATCTTCGCAGGTTTCACAACTCAAATCAGATGGTTAGATCAGTACTCTAACTCTTCGCTTAATTGACCAACCAGAATCACTGACTATTGAAACTAGAGGTAGAGTTCAAGCGTAAATCCTGCAAATCCAATTCGTTGACCTTCAGATCACAGAGAAATCATCATGAGTTACTCCATGCTTCGTCGTTCTAATCGCCCAGTGGGCAAAACCCTAGATCCTGAAAAGATTAGTTTGATTGAAGAAGCAATTCGCGATCGCAAGTATTCGTGGGCTTGTGTTTTGATGCTGCGTTATTTGGGTCTTAACCCCTTAGAATACATACCGTCGCGAACCTACTGCCGATTGCGACGGGATAACGAGAAAATGGACTCACTCAATCAAGCTACAACCGACAGCCTCAAGCAGGATAGGGAAGATGCTCCTAAGTGCTTAAGGAATATTAAAGATCTCGACTATGCAAAGCCCCTTGACAGGAGAAGCCAACTAGTGCAAGGGGGCTCTCAAGAACAGTGGTTTAACCACAAATTGCAAAAATTCTACTAAACTACTAGGAATGTACGGTTTTTCTAGGGACTGGTAATCTCACCATTAAGGTGAGGGGCTGATAACTCAATGCTGACAGTCCCCCAATCACTGAATTGATTTTGTTTTTCTTAATTTTTTGAGACTGCATAAATTCCATTAATACTCCCAAGTTAGTTTTCCATAACTTGGGCATTTTTCATAACAATTTGTTACGTTAAACTATCCCTAAAACTTTCCCGCCAAATTGGCGTGACAAGTAAAACCAATTCAACTAAGAGCGGTACTATAAAAGTAACAACAACCAAGGGGTTGTTAGTTACCTACCTAACTTAATCAAGGGTCGAGCTAAAGTTTCCGCCAAATTGGCGTGACAAGTGAGACAAATTCAATTAAGAGAGGTAGGATAAAACTAACAACAACAAAATCAAAGTTGTTGTTAGCTACCTACCTAACTTAATCAAGGTTCGAGCTAAAGTTTCCGCCAAATTGGCGTGACAAGCGAGACAAATTGACTTAAGAGAGGTAGGATAAAAATAACAATAAAGTTGTTTTTAGCTACCTAACTAATTTAATTCAAGTTTCCGCCAAATTGGCTTGACAAGTGATACAAATTGAATAATTAGCGGTATAATAAAACTAACAACAACCAAGTTGTTCACTAACACCAAACTTACAAAAGAGCAGACCAACCATGAATATTTCTGACCTAAATCACATCGAAGTTGTTAAAGAAGAAACCAATATCGTTGGTGGTGAAAGCCTATACCGTCGTATAAACTTCTATGATCGTAAGACCATTAATATCACTGAATATGTCGATATTGACAAGTATGTTGACTCTTATGTGAACCTTCGCGGCAACCTGGCTACTGCTGAAGCTACTGCTAGTGCCGATGGTTACGATAGTCTTAGTGAAACCTTTAGTGACGCTAAAGCTACTGAATACAGCTCTGATTCAATTTCTTTGTCTGTGGCTGCGGTCGGCTAATAATCTTAGTAGGGACTAATTGTAGTACCTGATTAGATTGCTGGGGGGGAAGCCTTTCTATCTAGGATAAATTCATCTCTAGATTTAGAGACCAATGCTTCCCCCTTAATTAAGGCAAATAGAAAGATGAAATTGGGAAGCCTTTCTATCTAGGATAAATTCATCTCTAGATTTAGAGACCAATGCTTCCCCTTTAATTAAGGCAAATAGGACGAAATAAGGAAGATTGTCTAGGCTCATGGCTTAGCAGGAAGTCGTTGGAAACACTTCAAATTAACTGGGTGGAGACAAGGAAAAAAGGAACGGAAAACCTGGAACAGAAGCGATGCAGCGCGGTCTTGGGGAGGCAGTGCGGTCTTGGGGGTCTCCCCCATGAGCAACTGCCGTGGTTTCCCCCATGAGCGACTGCATCAAGAGAAGGAAGGGTTTGCGTAACGTTAGTTGACTGAAAATTATCAGTTAACAAAAACTAGTGATGCCCAGGTAGTTTTAAATGTAGTTTCAAATTAGGTATTTTGGGATAAGAACACCCTTTTTGTTAAAAAAGGAATGTGATGCTTATCCATGCTTATCATCAATCTAAGAGGCACAGCTATACAGGTAGAGGTTGATTAATGATTATTAATAACCTAGATTTTGCTCGGGAACATGTTCAAGAAAACTGGATTATAGGCGGTGGAATTGCTCAGGCAAATACCAGAACACTTGCTAGAGCTGACGTGGCATTAGCTGAGGCTGATGCATTGGCTGTTGGCGATCAAACCTCAGCAGGGACTGATACTGATTCAAGAGTAATAAATAGCAAGTTTTCTAAGAAGAGCATCGCCAAGGCGAGTGCTGATGCTGAGGCTAGGACTAAGCAAGGACTTTTCCGGGCTCAGTCTGACAGTTTGTCTTTGTTTTTAGGTATAAAGAGATAATACCGATTTTGGTAAATCCGGCGATAAATCAATAAGGGGTTTCGGTAATTTTCGGTAATAGGTAAGGGAGACTAGGGGATGGGCGATGGAAACTAAAGTTTCTATAGTTTACCACCCAGCCCCTAACTTGATAATCAGGAGGGAATCGAATTAGGAATGAAGGTAAAAAGATGTTCATTCCTTTTTTAGGTTGAGCCTAAACTCCCTAAAATCATGGATATTTAATTACCAATTACCAATCAATTACCAATCAATTACCAATCAATTATCCTATGAGTGGAGCAGCATTATAGAGACAGGTTAAAGGCTTAGGCTAATCACCATTTAATTGGCATAGTTTTTGAAATGAGCGATTTTTGTTGATAGTTAACAGTTGAGGCTTGGTAGAGGGAAGACCTGTCTGTGCAGCAGTAGAACAGTTAACGGTCAACACTCAACAGTTAACACTACAAAATGCAGATTCAGCAGGTGCAGCTCAACGGTAACACAAGGCTGATAGCCGATTAATAGCCATGTTTGATTTCAGCAGAACATTGACAATTCTTCCTCGTGTGAGTCTGATTAGAAAGAGTCTCGGAAAGAGTCTCACACAGAGGTTGACAAAGCCCATCACAGACAGCATCGAACAGAACCATAGTTTAATTGCTAGTTCAACTGCGACTACAAACAATTTTTCCAACAATTTTTCCAGTATCATCAGAAACAATAGCCTCACTATCAATGGTAACGATCGTAGTAGGATAGGAACTAACGACTCACAAACAAATAGCACAAATAGCAGTTCATGGACTAATGGCTGGAGTTCAAGCAGTAGCGATCGCTTAACTAGAGGTATTTGATAGCACTGGTAATGGCATTGCTGATGCCACTTTGGTGAAATTCAATAACGATATTCTAGCTGTAGTCAAAGCAACCGTCGATGGACAGGGTGCAAGCACCCTAACTAATGCTGATTTCATCACAGGATCTGATACAATTTTAGCAGAAAATTGATAAGTAGTCGGAATCACCCCATCCCTTAGATCTGTTAACTCATCCGTTGCCCCATATGTTGCCCCATTACCCGATCAGCTAAAATCTGAACAAGGAAAAGCTAACCATGACTATTCTTTCTAGAGCATCCCTTGAACCACAGGAAATTACTGAGTTTCTGAAACGAGAAATCCAGCTCAAAGATGTCTCTGAGAAAATTTTGTATCAAAAAGTCATTAATCTAGCTGCTGCGGAAAGAAACTTAACCGTCACCGCCGAAGAAATTCAGGAAGAAGCCGATAAATTCCGTCACGAAAATCGCTTGGAGAAAGCTTCAGACACTCTAGCTTGGCTAGCGGATAATATGATTACTTCCGATGACTGGGAAGCCGGAATTCGCCAGCAATTGCTAGCTAAAAAGTTAGCCAAGTCTCTATTTGATAAAGATGTGGAAAAGTTTTTTGGTCAAAACCGACTAGATTTTGACCAAATTTTGCTCTATCAAATTATTGTAGCTAACGATAAACTTGCCCAAGAACTCTTCTATCAAATTGAAGAAAAAGAAATTAGCTTTTATCAAGCAGCTCATATCTACGACATTGATGAGGAACGCCGACAGAAGTGCGGTTTTGAAGGAAAGCTTTACCGTTGGAATTTACGTCCAGATATAGCAGCGATTGTCTTTGGTGTACCTATTGGAGAAGTGGTCAATCCCGTCAAAACTCCTCAGGGTTATCATATCTTGATGGTAGAAAGGTTTATCCCTGCTGAATTAACACCGGAACGGTACGACGAGATATTGGATAGACTGTTTCAGGATTGGCTCAATCGTGAACTAAACTATATGCTTCATAGTGACACTATGCTTGATAATGTTGATAGTCAAACTGCCTAGACGTTGGGTCAGTAGTGGCATGATTGAGGGTAATGGGTAATGGGTAAGTCAGCATTCAGCTGAATGCTGAATGCTTACCCTTTAAAGTTGGTAAACATCAATCAAAAAAGCCATGGAGGCATTAAATTATGATTCACTCCCGGATAATCATAAAATGGATAGTTTCACCAGATGGAAAGGTAGTAGTCCAATCCGAAAGTAGGGCATTTGCATCTGGTGATCAAGCAAACACCAGTCAAGAGGTTACTGTGACCAGAGAGTCAGGCAGGAGTTATAGCAGAAGTTCCAGCTCTAGCTTTGCTTCTTCTACGGTCAAAGATAAGAGAGCAACATCAGGAAAAAAATAAGGGAGCAAAATGCTCCCACTAGCGGTTTTTTTTTCCAACTAATAACTAATTATATCAAATCCGGTTGAATAATTATCATATTCCTGATCGGGGAATTAGTAATTGGTAATTGGGGGATTAGGAATTGGTAGTTTACGATTCCCCATTACCGATTGCTTATGACCAAAAATCCAGGAGTTAATAAGTGATTAACCGGACTTAATTATTATTATGATTAATCCCTTAATAACTTTGACTTATCGGTAAAACTTTTAGTTTTGACTCGGTATCCAATGCTCAGTAAACCGAAGAAAAGTAAGCCTAGCAAGTTTGACGATTCAGGAGCTTTAACGGTTGCCTTATTCGTTTTAGCTTCGACTAAGGTCAAATAAGTTGCTGTTTCGAAAGTGCGCTCATAATAACCCTGAACATCAGCCAGAGCAAATTCCTCTGTTCCTCCAAACAACTTAGTAAAGTCGTTATAAGCAAACACATTGTCACTGTGAGCAGACACAAGGAAATCATCATATCCTAGAGTCTCTAAGTTACCAGAGAGAGCGAAGAAGTCGATGGGAGTACTCAAGTCATTGCTATCGTATAACTCGAAAACTACGGTGCCCTCGGCACTTGCACTTTCTGCAGGTGGATTGTCGATCATGGTGATTAGATCGAGAAAACCATTGAAATCGAAAGAAAAGGTTTCCCCTGCATCGACAAAGAAGTTGTAACCGATAAGTCCAGCAAAACTTTCCGCCACACCACGGTAGTTGCTTCCTTCACCCTCAGCGGTACTCAAAGATTTATTACCAGCTCGTTTTAGTGGATCGGGTGAATCAGGGTTAAAAGTTGACACCGCGTTCGCCTCAGCAATCACATCACCCCCACTTGAAATCACAAAAGTGTCGGCTTCAGTCAGGGTAACGACTTCCAGAGGATCAGTACTAAAGTTTTTGAAGTCAAAGGATCCTTTAGACAAAGCGAAAGTAGCAGCCAAACTTGGTGCAGCAGCGAGAACGGAACCGGTTACTGTAGCGAACAGTAATAATTTTTTAGCAATGGTTTTGTTCATTTTCATAATTGTCTGGGTGTTGTGGAATAAATTTCAGCCAGCGAAGTTTTTTTTGAACTGCCTAAATTTGCGGTTCAATTTGGGAAATTCAAGGCACAATAATTGTTCTGATACTAGTGTTGTAATGTAAGCATTCAGCCGTCAGTAGTCAGTAGTCAGTGGTCAGTGGTCGCTGATAGCTGATACGCGACACGCTGATAGCTGATAGCTGTTGGCGTAGCCTGCGCGTAGCGCATTAGCTTACGTTGTAATTGTTGTATTCAACAGTGAGCACAGATATTGATTGGTGCCTAAAAAAATCCGGAATATCATTATAATGAATGTTTTTTTTGCTTCATATAATATACTTAACCGGAAAAAAATCCCTATTTATAGGTAAGCATTCAGCTCAGGCAATGGCTGATAGCTGGCAATGGTAGATGCGCCTATGGCGTTAGCTGTCGGCTGAATACTTCCATTTATAGATTAATAATAAGCGAAAAATTCGCTATTGATTATAAAGTCAGTGTAATTCTACCTACCGATTAGTTAAAGATTTTGTAAAATTAATTTACGGCAGGGAAAGGATTTTTTAAAAGCTTTTATTGGATGATTAAAAAGCTTTTAATAGCTTGTGTTTAATAGGTAATAATTAATATCAATTCAGGTTTAATACCCATAATTAGAGGGAGGGTGGGACCCACCCCTAACCCCTCCCAGGAGGTAAATATGGGGAGATGGGTAGATTTTTATTAAGGGTAATTATCCCGACATAATATAATCGGTAATCGTAAATTAACTACAAAGTGCCAATTAATAATTACCAATTAAATAAAAGGGTAAATGGTCGTCTATAATCCTGATATATTCTGGATTTAGCCAATTCATTTACGCAATTTATTAACCTGATTTTTATCCAACTTGGAGGGAATAATCTGGGATTTAGTTCTCAGTAATTTAGTTCTCAGTAATTAAAACTATGCTCATGATTGTCTAGGTATAGTTGTGGAGCATAGTGACCTTATATCAAGTCAGGTTGAATACCCATAATTAGAGTAAGTGTGGGAAGTGTGGGGAGGGTGGTAAGTGTGGGGAGATGGGGAGATGGGGAGATGGGGAGATCTCACAGGGGTAGGTTTTTTACATTTGGGTCGGGAGTCGGGAATCGGGAGTCGGGAATCGGGAGTCGGGAATCGGGAAAAGCGGGAAATGGGGAGAATTATCCCGGAAAATATTGTGTATTTTGATACATATTTTGAGGAATTTATACGTAATCAAAGTACCTACTCGCCCCTTTCTAAAAAACCTACCCTTATGAGGATGGGGAGATGGGGGAGGTTTTTATTAAGGGTAATTATCCTGACATGATATTAAACCTAAAGCTGGTAAAGTTAGAGCTGCTAAATTTAGCTCTGGTAAGTATTTTGGTGCGCTTGTATCCCCCCGAGACTAATTACTGATTCTAATAATTAGTCAACCGGAGATGATAGTATTATTTTATTCAGATAAATTTGTGAGTTAGGGAGCATGTCACTTATGCAGAACATTTGTACTAAATCTGGGTAATGGGTAATAGGTAATGGGTAATAGGTAATGGGTAATAGGTAATGGGTAATAGGTAATGGGTAATAGGTAATAGGGGGAGCATGTCCTTATGCAGAAGACATCTCCATAAAATCGGTTTTGACCCAGGCATTACAAGGGTTTGAGGTTAATTTTTGGAGATGTCTAGAATATTTGTACATTATCTATAGCCCCCTCATGGGTTTAAGCTTGCTCTAATGGTACATAGTACAAATGTTCTGCAACGCAAGACCTGCTCCCTGTGAGTTAGAGCAACCTCGGTTAATCGCGTCGTTTATCCTAAGACTATCAAAGAATTAAGCTAGGGTACTTGAGCCGAGTTATGGATCATTTGATGGTGTTATGTTAAAATTAAGCATAATTTATATTTCAGCAATGGAAAACTTAAAGACAACTTAACTAGGAGTCCTGTTTCTAGTTTAAAGTGTCACGATTTGAAAAATCTAATCTCTGCTAATGCCACTAACTTTGAGAAGGTCAGTAAGTGTAGGACAGTAAGTCTGTAAACCAAAGGTGGTTGGATTCACGGGGTTTTGATAAATAAAATGTCTGTAATTCAAGGAAAACCGACTCCAAGGATCCATCTGAATCCGGAACAGCACAATAAAGATATTGGCAAGCCAGATAAACAATGGTAGGCGAAAATAAATTTGTTTACCAAGATACCTACAAACTTCTTCTACGGCTTGGTTGACACTCAACGGCTGACAACCCAAAACCAATCTACCACTAGAAATCCACTCTGCTTCTGCACTCAATCCTTGAGAGGGAGGATGATCAATCAGGTATTGCACGACCTGAGCAATATCTTGGGCGTGGATGAAGTGGAAACTGCCATCAGCTCTAAACCAACGAATCAAGTTAATCCATTTGACAATATCTGGGAGTCCCGATGACAGATGGGAGTAGGGTTTAGTTTCGTCTCCACCCAGTACCAAGGTAGGAAAGACGGTAGTAATCTTAGGAGCGATCGCTAATTGGGATAAGCGCTTCAGACAAGTGTATTTTGAATAGATATATTCTGTTCCAAGTTCACCAGCTTCTTTGAGTAATTGGTTATTCCTATCCAATACGCTAGCAGTAGAGAAATAAATTACTTGCTCACAAACAGTAGGGTCAAGCAAGTTGATTAACTCGATAGTTTTGACAACGTTAATATCAAATGTTTCGTGTTGACCTCCCCAAGCGGTTGCGGCCAGAATTGCCGCATTCATTGTCTTGAGCAAGTCACCAAAGTCTTCAATCTGCCGCAGATCACCTTTTAGGATGGTAATGCCAGCACGCCCCTTGTCGCCAAACTTCAAGTCGTCAAACTTTAATTTGTCAGGGTTTCTGACTAACAAATACAACTCATGGTCAGTGTCGAGACTTAACGCTTCAGTGATGTAGTGACCAATGCAGCCACTAGCACCAGTGATAAAAATCCGCTTAGAGGTCATGGGATTTTGGATTTTCAATTCAATTATGTACTCCCGATCCTGACCTAACACAAACAAACAACTAGGTCAACTACTTCTAGGGGTACAAGAAGGTTTTGATCGAGTGAATAACACTTCCTTTATTGTTGTGGTGATGCATCTTGAAGGATTCTATCCTTAGTCGTCTAATCAAGTATCTGCACTCTCAAGATAGTTGTATAAGGTTGTTAATCTCATCCCCTTCAAGGGGATGAGACTGAAGCGAGGATTCCATTTAGTGGAGGGGCTACGTGGACAAGTAAACGTCTGCACCTTGAAAGCCCGGTCCAACTCTGACCGAAGGATACCCTAGGGGGGACTAGCGATACCCAAACCTATGACTGCTAGAGGGAGAAAATGGGACAGAATCTGGTTATCGATTCTCTACTTCCTCTTGTGTTATCTACTATTATGCATGAACAGCCATTAATTTATCTGCCTTTTTGGCAGTTTCAAAGAAGAATCTAACATTATCTTCTGGAGTGCCGGGTAAAACACCATGACCGAGATTTAAGATATGACCTTTGTGGCCAGCTTTGCGAATAGTATCGACAATGCGATCGCGAATAAAAGCTTGTGACCCAAAGAGCACTCCTGGGTCGATATTGCCCTGAACTTTCATATCAGGACCCAATCTTTTTCTAGCTTCTGCCATGTCTACGGTCCAGTCTACGCTGACCATATCAACCCCGGACTGTCCCATGCGTTCAAGCACTCCAGCGCTACCACTGATATAGAGAATGAAGGGGGTATCTGGGTGAGTTGCTTTAACCTGCTGTACTACTCGCTGCTGATAGGGTAAGGCAAAGGTTTCGTAGTCTTGGGGACTCAGTTCACCTGCCCAAGAGTCAAACATTTGTATTACCTGAGCACCGCTATTGATTTGGTAACGGACATAGATAGCGATCGCATCAGCTAGCTTACCCAAGAATTGGTGTAGCATAGCTGGTTGTGAGAAGGCCATCCCTTTAATGATGGAGTAATTTTTAGAACTTTTACCCTCAATGGCATAAGCGCCCAAAGTCCAGGGAGCACCGACAAAACCTAGCACTGCTGCTTTATTGCCGACTTCGTCCCGTAGCGCCTTCAAAATTTCCCGGATAAACCCAAATTTCTCTAAATCCAACAGATGTAGCTGGTCAATTTGTTCCTGGGTACGAATCGGTTGGTTAATGATTGGCCCTTTACTTTCGACAATATCAAACTCGATACCAATCCCTGGCAATGGAGTTAGAATATCAGAGAACAAAATCACTCCATCTGGTTTAAACGCTTTCCAGGGTTGTAGAGAAATCTCAATCGCTATGTCTGGATTTTCGGAGCGCTCGCGAAAACTTGGATACTTATCCCGTAAATCGCGATAAACCTTCATATAACGACCTGCCTGTCGCATCATCCACACAGGGGGGCGCTCTAACTCCTCACCACGAGCCGCCCTCAACAAATAAGGAACCTGGGTTGACCCAGCCATATGGCATCTATCCTATTATACTTTTTTAAGTGTATTTGTCAGCTTATCATGCTGGTATTCCGTTTACTCTCCTGATTTGAGAAGATTAAAAAAGTATTAATAATAAGTTACATTCTAAGACGGTGCCTTGGCCTAAAGGCCACGCTACGCGAAGGTTAAAAGGAGATGGAAACAAAGGGAATAACAAACTTTCCAGCTTGGCCAATAGGCCACGCTACGCGAACAACCTGCTAACCTGCTAACTGGCTAACCTGCTAACTGGCTAACCTGCTAACTGGCTAACCTTGGCCAAAAGGCCACGCTAAGCCAACAACCTGCCAACTTTCAACCTGCCAACTTTCAACCTGCTAACCTGCTAACCTCCAACCCAACTCAAGGTCCCGGCCTCAGCATCTAGTTCAACCAGCTGTCCCACAGGAAGGGCAGCGTTAACCCCATCGTGACCGAAAGGCAAGTCAGAGACAACCGGTATACCCAGATCCCAAATGCGATCGCGCAACACTTCCTCCACACTCCAGCTAGGAACATCCTTGGGAGGAGCACAACGGCTAAACCGCCCTAAGGCAATACCTTTCACCCCGGCCATTGCACCACTCATGCGCCACTGAGTCAACATCCGGTCAATGCGGTAGGGAGCCTCAGTGACATCTTCTAGAGCAAGAATAACTCCTGATAATGAAGGTTGTAGGGGTGTACCCAGCAGATGAGTAGCGACCGTAAGATTAGCCGGTAGCAACACACCAGAAACCTTACCACCTCCCCAACCAACCCCTTTTAATGGTGCTATGGGTCGTCCTTCCACCCAATCAAACAACCGATTGAGTGACCATTCCGGTTCACCAGCAATAGTAGTCAGTAACGGACCATGAACACCGGAAACCCCTATCTGACCAAGACTCCACAGTAAAGCTGTAATATCAGAAAAACCAATCAACCACTTCAAAGCAGAGGTTACAGGTTGGTTTGTTGAAGGTTGCAGGTTGGTCGAGGTTACAGGTTGGTTTGTTGAAGGTTGCAGGTTGGTCGAGGTTACAGGTTGTTCGCGTAGCGTGGCCTTTTGGCCAAGGTTATCTGGTTCCAAGTTGTCTTGAGAACCTTCAACCTTCAACTTGCCAACCTTCAACTCTTCTGGCCATGTCCAGTCTTCCAGAAGTCTAGCGCTACCATAACCTCCTCTAGCACAGAGAATGCCGCGACATTTGGGGTCAAGACACGCTTCGAGCAACTGTTGGCGTCGCTGACTATCAGTCCCAGCTAGGTAACCTTCCCTAGCGTTCCAGTTCTGTGGTAATTGAACATGGTAGCCACGGGATCGCCAAATCTCAATCCCCCGATTGAAAGCATCAACCTCACGCAAGGTTCCACTTGGAACAATTACCCGCAATAGATCTGGCGGTTTTAATGGTGGTGGTAGCTGGCATACAGAAAAACTAGCCCTGATCTTTTGCACAGACAGTTGATTCACGCTCACCGAATTCCGCAGTAGCTCTTAAGTCATGCCTTGATTTTAACCATTTCAAGAAATTTCACGAATAGCCCAGGGCTAAATGCTTACCAACCAGATTGAACTAAAATCCCCAAAAGCGCTATGCTAGTAAGGTGTGTAGCTAAGAGGTGTGGTATATCAAAACTCTGGCGACTCAGTAAAGTAACCATAAAAACAAAACCATCACAATTGACAATTGACGTATGTTTGATGCTCTCGCCGAACGCTTAGAAGATGCTTGGAAAAAACTACGGGGTCAGGACAAGATCTCTAGTTCTAACATCCAAGACGCCCTAAAAGAAGTGCGTCGCGCCCTCTTATCAGCAGACGTCAACCTACAAGTAGTCAAAGATTTCGTTGCTGGAGTAGAAGCGAAAGCACAAGGCAGTGAAGTCATATCAGGTGTTCGCCCTGACCAGCAGTTCATCAAAATAGTCTACGACGAACTGGTGCAAGTGATGGGGGAAACTAATGTTCCCCTAGCCCAAGCAGACACCCCACCAACCGTTGTGCTAATGGCTGGTCTACAAGGTACTGGTAAAACTACGGCTAGTGCAAAACTCGCTTTACATCTGCGTAAGCAAGAACGTAGCTGTTTGCTAGTGGCTACAGACGTGTATCGACCCGCAGCCATTGATCAATTAGTCACCCTCGGTCAACAAATTGATGTACCGGTGTTTGAGTTAGGTACAGAAGCTGACCCAGTAGAGATTGCTCGTCAAGGGGTAGAACGGGCAAAAGCAATGGCTATCGATACGGTAATTATCGATACAGCGGGACGACTGCAAATCGACCAAGACATGATGGGAGAACTCTCCCGCATCAAAGAAACCGTCCAACCCCACGATACCCTACTAGTGGTGGATGCCATGACTGGTCAGGAAGCAGCAACCCTGACCCGCACCTTCCATGAGCAAATCGGCATTACTGGGGCAATTCTCTCCAAACTTGATGGGGATAGTCGTGGTGGTGCAGCCCTTTCAGTCAGGCAAATTTCAGGTCAGCCGATTAAATTTGTTGGGGTTGGGGAAAAGGTCGAGGCACTACAACCATTTTATCCTGACCGCATGGCATCCCGGATTCTGGGTATGGGGGATGTACTCACCTTGGTTGAGAAAGCCCAGGAAGAGATTGACATCGCTGATGCTGAACAGATGCAACAGAAAATGCTGGAAGCCAAATTTGACTTCAGCGATTTCTTGAAGCAGATGCGCCTGTTAAAGAACATGGGCTCCCTTGGTGGTTTGATGAAACTGGTTCCAGGCATGGGCAAACTCAGTTCTTCTCAACTTCAACAAGGGGAAACCAAGCTCAAGCAGTCCGAAGCTATGATTAGCTCCATGACCTCCGAGGAGCGTCGTAACCCAGATTTATTAGCTAGCTCTCCGAGCCGCCGCCGCCGCATTGCCCAAGGTTCTGGTCATACGGAAAAAGACGTCAGGGGTCTGGTGAGTGAATTTACCAGAATGCGATCGCTTATGCAGCAAATGGGTCAAGGTCAGATGCCAGCCATGGGGGGGTTAGGTGGTATGTTAGGTGGTATGGGTGGTGGAAATCCTCGTAATCTACCTGGTTGGCGTGGTAGTGGCTCTGGCAAGAAAAAGAAAAAAGCTAAGAAGAAGAAGGGATTTGGGCAATTATAGTAGAAGGTTAGCCAGTAGAAGCTTAGCCAGTAGAAGGTTAGAAGGTTGTTCGCGTAGCGTGGCCTTTTGGCCAAGGTTAGAAAGTTGTTCGCGTAGCGTGGCCTTTTGGCCAAGGTTACGCTGAAGGTTAGCCTGTTGTTCGCCTTTGGCGTTCGGTGTAGGGTAGGTTAGCCTGTTGTTCGCCTTTGGCGTTCCCATAGGGTAGGTTAGCTGGTAGAAGGTAACGCGGTAAAAGGTGACACAGAAGAAGGTTAGCCTGAAGGTTAGCCCGTTCCCTGAGGCGTGCGCAGTAGGGTAGCTGAGAAGATTGTGAACAGGTAGCGGCTTGCCTGCTGAGTCAGTTACAATCTTCACAATTCAACCTGTTCACTTTCAAACCCCCAAAGATCGCTTAAAATCAAACAGGTGAATTAATTAGGTACAATGATCAAAATCAGATTAAAACGATTCGGCAAAAAGCGTGAAGTAAGCTATCGAATAGTGGCAATTCCCAGCAGTGCACGCCGTGATGGGCGTCCTCTAGAAGAACTGGGATTCTATAATCCAAGAAATGATGAAACGAGGCTGAATGTACCAGCAATAGTGAAGTGGCTCAAAAATGGAGCTCAGCCAACACAAACCGTGCGTAATATCTTGCAAAAAGCTAATGTTTTTGAACAAATCCGTACCTGAAATCCTATCTGCTTCTGTTAGAGATGATGACCCAGATTATTCAGCACTGGTGAGATTTTTAATCGAGCCGTTCTTGGAATCACCAGACTCCCTCAGCGTAGACTGTGAGAAATCAAATGGGAAAGAGCGTGTCTGGATTCGACTAGCTTTTAATGGAGAGGATAAAGGGCGAGTTTTCGGTCGGGGTGGTCGCAATATTCAAGCGATTCGGACAGTAATTAAAGCAGCAGCCCAAGCTGCTGGCCAAACTGTTTATTTGGATATCTATGAAGGCTCAGGCTCAGGTAGTAGCCCTCGTCGAGACAATGGCCCTAGTCGTAGAACCATTGTCAGAAGAAATTTACCTCGCCGAGTTGCCAGACCTAGAGTAACTCCAAGATTTCCCTCCTAAGTTCTCTATTGCAATAGTTTTGAAGGTTTGGGTAATGAGAGGACAATGGAGAAAAGGGGGTGAAGAACATCCGGCTGCTGTACCTCTCATTACCAATGGCAGGAAACCTTGAAGATTGGTCAAGATTGGTAGATTGAGTTGTCTATTAAGTTACTTTAAGTTACCAGTTAACTTCGATAGTTGAGACAGCAAGCCTGTAGTTGATAAACCTTGAGTGAAGTATCCAAAACAATTGAGCTACCCAGCCCAGAAAGTGCAATCGCCTTGGTTGGAGACCAGGAAGAAAACCTGAAAACCCTATCACGGCAAACCGGTGCGCATCTGGTGCTGCGAGGGCAAGAGTTATTGATTTCTGGCACCGAGAAACAGGTCGAGCGGGTATCATCCCTAGTGCGATCGCTTAAAATTTATTGGATCGAAGGTAAAAGGATTACAGGAGTAGACATCCAAACTGCAATTCATGCCTTAGATACTAAGCGACAGGATGAATTACAAGATTTACATCAAGATGTGCTGGCTCATACTCGCCGGGGTGAGGTAATCCGAGCTAAAACCTTCCGGCAACGGCAGTATATCAAAGCTGTACTAAGCCATGACCTCACCTTCTGTGTGGGACCAGCAGGCACTGGCAAAACTTTCCTAGCTGTGGTAATAGCCGCTCAGGCGTTACTAAATAATCAATATGAACGGCTGATTCTGACACGACCAGCGGTAGAAGCTGGTGAAAAACTTGGCTTTTTACCAGGAGACTTGCAGCAGAAAATTAATCCCTATTTGCGCCCCCTCTATGATGCTCTCCATGAACTGATTGATACAGAGAAGACTGCCAATTTAATGGAACGGGGCATTATTGAAGTGGCTCCCCTAGCGTATATGCGAGGTCGCACCCTCAATAATGCCTTCGTGATTATTGATGAAGCTCAGAATACCACACCAGCCCAGATGAAGATGGTTTTGACTCGTTTGGGTTCACGTTCTCGGATGGTAGTGACTGGTGATCTGACCCAGACCGATTTATCTAGCAACCAACCCTCAGGATTAGCGATAACCCTAAAAATCTTAAGATCTGTAGAAGGTATTGCTTTCTGCGAACTCACCAATAAGGATGTTGTCCGTAATCCCCTCGTTCAGAGGATTGTTACTGCTTATCAAAATTATGAGCAGTGAATAATTGGTATTCACTACGGATCTCCAACTAGGGTAAAAGCAGCCCAATAGTAGGGATGAGAAAAGCTTTGTTTTCCTGCTCCTGACAATTCTGGCGGTAACGAGATGTTCTTGCCCGAGCCATATAACTGATTATTCTCGATACGCACATTGCCTTGAATCATCGCTAACTGTGCCTGTCGCAAAGCTTCACTTTTACTCGATGTCTTTCTCAACTGACGGTAAAACTCAGTAGTCAGCCCCAGAGCACCTTGATCACTGACATACCAAAGGGTTGCCAAAGTCGAGTCAACTCCTGCCTGAAAGGCTGACCCAGCAAAACCCAACTCCGCTTCTCGATTGCCCAAAGCAGTTCGACAAGCACTGAGTACCAACAACTCTACCGATGGCTCATAAAGCAGATTTTGCATTTCATACAGCCTTAGTTTGTAGTTCCACATCTGAATGTAGGAATCGTTAGGAGTTCCCGAGTTGAACTCTGCATGGGTGGCTAGGTGAATGATCCCATATTGCTGCTGTTGTCGTTGAGCCCTTAAATTGTCCAGAGTAAAGGCTTCGTTGAGAAAAGAGCGACCTTTCCACAGTTTTTCAGTGATGGTGGTTAACTCCACTTCTACCCCAGGCAAAGGCTGTTGATAAGGAAATTTCGATGCTCCCATTGCCAGAACCCGGAAGGGTCTCACATCTGTGTGACGAGAATAGGTTAAGCTCAGACTAGGCACCAAGTTAACACCATATTTCTCAACCAGATATTGTTGCCCATCGTAGATAGCTGCTATAGGTAGGGAGCGCAAACCCTCATCCATAGCAAATATTAGGCTCTGAATCTTGCGGTTATTTAAGTCCTTCTCCAAGGGCCCTATGATCCATTGATAAATTTGCTCAGCTGGGTAATGGTGGGCTTTGGCATCCAAGCTGTCGGGATTGCTAAGCGATCGCTGAAATCTATTAGTCACAGCTAGGACTTGATCACGACTGGCACCATTGATTCGCCGCAGAATTGGATTACCTTCAGCGGTGATCACCAAAAGTTCCAGCTGGTCGTTTGGTTTTGGTAAGCAACGCTCTGGTGCTTGAGGCACCTCAGAGAGTCGGTAACCAAACCGTCGGTCGATTTTGGAAACAGGGATTGAGGGACTTTGACATCGAGTGCCTGGTAAGGTACTAGAGTTTTCGACAAAACTGACGTAAATCACCGCAGTCTTTAGCCCTGTCTCCCTCTCAAGCTCCCGAGTCCGATTGCGGACATCATTCTGAGTGTTGATTTTCGTCTTGAACTGTCGCTGAAAGTGTGACTGATATTCTTTGGTGAAGGCTTCTTCAATTAAATAAACTGGGTCAGTTTCAGGTGAAACCTCCTCAGTTGTGGAATTTGATTGAGATGAAGCAGTAGGGGTTCCAGATTCTGAACTACCAGGGTCTGAGCTACTAGCTTCAGAACTAGAGGACTCTTGCATGTCACTTATAGTCTTGCCAGGGGTGGAACCGGGAGTCTGGTCACCACTGTTTATATCGTTGGAGTTATTTGTGTCAGAGGGTTTGTCATTAACAGTTCCATCACCTTCGCCCAAGCTAACATTAAGGTTAGAGTCAGAGTCGGTTTCACCAGTGTCTATAAGGTCGGTTTCACCAGTGTCTATAAGGTCGGTTTCACCAGTGTCTATAAGGTCGGTTTCTTCTATAAGGTCTGTTTCTTCTTGTTGGTTTGTGTCGTTTTGTTGGTTTGTGTCGTTTTGTTGGTTTGTGTCGTTTTGTTGGTTTGTGTCGTTTTGTTGGTTTGTTTCCTCTTTTGTATTAGTATCTGTGGGGGAAAGCCTAATATTCAAATTCCCATCCCTCTCTTCAACGGAAGCCTGCACATCTATATCTTCCGGGATTTGATCTCTTATTTTTATTTCCTGCTCTGGGCTGAACTCTTCCTGACTAACAAACTCTACATCACCAGCATTACCATTACCCCGAGCTCTTGTCGTGATCTTCAACTTATCAGAGTCGATAATATCTACGATATTATCTAAATTTGGAACCTGAAACGTTACTTTACCAGCATTACCACCCCCTGAAACCTCAGTGTTGATATCGAGTTTTTCTCCCTCTATCTTAATAGAGCCATTTTTAGTTTCCAAAAATACATTACCAGAATTATTACCATTTCTTTCTGTGGTTCTTATTTCGGTAAAACTCAAATCCTCAGTATTGCGAAAAATAATGTCACCTTGAGCAGATAGGATTACAGGACCAGCATTACCTTCAATTACAGGAGCATCATCATTAGTATTAACACTGGTGTCGATATTACCAATAGTGATCCTCCCGGATAGAGGGTCTCCAGAATTGTCCGTAACTTGATTGGATGAAGCATCTCCAGAATTGTCCGTAACTTGATTGGTCAATTCATCTTTATTCAAACCTGCCCTCAAAATCACAGCACGACTACTTCTTAAAGTATTAATATCTGATTGGCCAATCTCTGAAGCTGAATCTGAGTCTAAATCTGCTAGCCCAGTATCTGGTGCAGTGATCTTGATATTCCCAGCTTCAATATTGCCTGTGGACTCTACTTTAAGAGAAGACCCTGTGTAATTCCCAAAGGTAACATCCCCGTCAGCAGTGATAATTGGGTCTTGGAGGCTAACAAAGTTACCTGGTTCACCAGCTAAATTCTCAATTGAGAAATTACCGCCACTGGCAAAGTGAGCATCTGTAGAGATCTTGCCATCGCTGACCAAGCTCAGGTCGCCACCACTCTGGAAGCGGGTGTCGGGATTGTTCAGTGCTAGGATATCAATGCCCCCATCCCCCTGAATCTTGAGGTTTCCTCCTGCTACAGCTTGGAAGGAATTATCTGTTGTGTCCCTGATCAGCACCGTATTCTTGGCCAATAGGCTTAAGTCCCCGGTGCTAGATAGCTGGCTTTCCTTGAGAGTCAAGTTATTATTAGCAGACAGGATTGCCCTTGGTGCTGTTAGGTCCTTAACAGTTACATCCCCAGGCGCTATAGTGATGCCAGAACTAGTCAAGGTTACGGTGTCATCACCATTATCCGTGAATTCTGTGGCATGACTGACACCATCCCCGGTTAATAGCTTGGGTAAAGAGAGCGGTGTAAAAGGTTGTTCTGGTGTGGAGGGATTTGAGGTTAGGGGTTCAACTTCCAAATTCAGCAAACTTCCTGGCTGGCTAATTTTTACCAAACTTTCCCCAGGCACAGCAGCTATAGTAATTGTTCCTTCTGGAAGCTCCAGTTGATTGGTGTTGATGACAGTACCACCGATTAAAGTCAGGTTATTTCCTTCTAGGATTTCTATACCCTCATTAAAAATTAGTCCCGGTGTCTCGGATGTATCAAACGCAAAGGCACTGGGTGTACCGACTAAGGTAGAGTACTCATTGGCACTAAAGGCATTAAACCAATTGTCATCACCAAAGCCAATCCTAGTCGCCGTAGTTGCGGTGAATGAAGCGGGGACATTCAGCTGGGCATTAGCACCAAAAATTATCCCTGCTGGGTTCATTAAAAACAGGCTAGGGTTGCCCTCCCCTGTGATTTTTATCAAACCGTTGATCACAGAAGCATTACCACCGGTGACCCGACTCAGAATGTTTTGTATATCCGGTTGA
Source organism: Moorena sp. SIO4A1 (assembly GCF_010672065.1). Taxonomy (NCBI): domain Bacteria; kingdom Bacillati; phylum Cyanobacteriota; class Cyanophyceae; order Coleofasciculales; family Coleofasciculaceae; genus Moorena; species Moorena sp. SIO4A1. The sequence continues at coordinate 68,708 of NZ_JAAHHX010000029.1, forward strand.
GATAGGAAGTTAGCAATTTGGTCTTGGTCTAGACCAAACTCCTGAAAGCTGTGAAAGAGATTATCTTCAGAGCGGATGCCACCATCAATGTCAAATTGATTGCCATCGAGGGTGACTTGGGTCTGAGTGCTACCATCGGCTTGAATGGGCTGGGCTTGAGTTGGCATGACACCAATATGGGCTACCAACAAAGATAAGGCTGCCAGGGACTGGCTGATTTGACTCACAGCTAATTTGATTTGGCTCATGGGTAATATCGTTTTTAATCGGCTATCCTGAATTCCAAAATGCATTAGTCAACTACAGGATGAGATTAGCAATTTCCTAATACGTCTGTTTTTAAGCTGAGGTCAGATGCACCCTGGGGTATCAGCTGCTTAGGAGTGAATCACACTGAATCACACTGAATCACACTGAATCACAATACTGAGGGGAATAGTACTATGAGTCAGGGTTTGGTAAACATCAGGCTGGTGACCTTAACTGAAATCTTGAAGCCTTTATTAAGATATAAGTATATACACTTTTATTATATATACACTTTTATTATTAACATTACTGATTAACTTTGTTCCGGTTAATTTATATTAACTTAACTAAATCTTTTTGATATAGCCACATAGTTTCAAGCTTTCTATGGTAAGCTGGTAAGATTAATTTTTAATTACCAGTAATTGAAGTAAAAGTAAGTAAAATCATCGATTATCAAGAACTCTACAGATTTTGGACAGTTCTCGCGAGAGTGAACTCTAGTTGACAGTTAGCCCTGGATTAGGCTAAAGGATATATAACAGGATATCTCAGTGGAAACACCGACAGCGCAGACACCCAAAGTTAAAATGGTAATGGTCAGCACTCCCCTCTTGCTTTGATTCACCGCTTAGATGGGGTGACCTGCCTTACCGGCAAGATAGCTTACAAGTCTAAGGTGAGAGGAATTGTGGTGTGAGAAGAATTTTGGGATTATGTCTGGTGTTAACCTTGCTCCTGGTTGGTGGTGAGGCTCAGGCAGGAGAGTTAGCTCAGCGTTTAGGTCAGTTTCCCGATTGGAAAAGCAAACCACCAGTAACAGCGGCGACGGGGGATTTGGTATATCCCACTTGGATCAAGGGGACTTGGAAAGTTACCAGCACTCTGATCGAGCAGATAGCACCTCTAGCACCAGAAATAGTCACCCCAGGATTTGAAGGTAATCGCAGTCATCTCAAGGAGCCCATTAGTTTTCTGGTGCGGTTTCAACAAGTTGGGAAATCAAGCTCAGGACTTGGGGATTGGTTTATTCCCTTTAGAACTAGACGTTCTAGAAAAAATCTATCAGTATTAAAACCTACCTCAGAGGTGGTTGCTGAAGACGTGGTTGCTGACCGAGCGTTCAATGGGTTGAATATTGCTAGGGCTTACCTAGGCGATCCCATAATTAGAGCTGTCAAAGTAGACCCCAATTCCCCTAATCGTCAAGTTACTCTTCTGCGCACCGGGAGCCAACTAGTTTCAGTGATTACTGGTCGCGCTTCTGAAATACCAGCTCCGGATCAGTTTATTGCCACAGAAGTTGTCAACCAAGTCTTTCGCGGTACTCGCCGACCTTTTTTCAACGAAGTAGAAACCACAACAGCATATCAGTTCTATAAATCACCTAGTCCAATTATTAAGGCTGACCAAGTCACAGCAGTTTATCTGTCACCACAAGACCCCGATTACTTTAAAGCTTTGGAAAAACCTGTGGCTCTCTATCGCTATCAATTAGAGCTAGTAGCAGTCAAGGACGGTTGAAGGTTGAAGGTTGTTAAAGGGTTTAAGGTTAACAGGTTGAAGGTTGAAAGGCCACGCTACGCGAACAACTTTCAACCTTGGCCAAAAGGCCACGCTACGCGAACAACCTTGGCCAAAAGGCCACGCTACGCGAACAACCTTGGCCAAAAGGCCACGCTACGCGAACAACCTTCAACCCACTAACCTTCAACCTTGGCCAAAAGGCCACGCTACGCGAACAACCTTAAACTTTCAACCTTCAACCCACTAACCTTCAACCTTCAACCCACTAACCTTCAACCTTCAACCCACTAACCTTCAACCTTCAACCCACTAACCTTCAACCCACTAACCTTCAACCTTCAACTGTGTAACCTTCAACCTTCAACTGTGTAACCTTCAACTGGGTAACTTTAAACCGGATTTCCCCCAATCCAATTGAGCAAAATCGGGTTGACTATCTCTGGTGCTTCATCTTGGGGACAATGGCCCAAACCTTCTAAAGGAATAAACTTTTCTACAGTGGGGAATTTCGCTAATTCTCGTCCTAAGTCAATGGGTTCCCAAGGGTCTTCGGTGCCCCATAGTATGATGGCAGGACAAGGCAAAATTGGGATCAGGTCTTCTGGTAGTGGTCCTTGAGAATAGCTAGTAAAGGCAATAAACACATCAGCTGCACCGGGATCAGCTGCTGGTGCCATGATTAGATCAACCAGTTCATCAGTGACAGCTTCTGGACGGCAGTAGGCTTGCAACAGAATATTACGCACTACTTTAGGCTTAGCCAGCTGACTAAAAAAATACTGGCCAACCCACTTAATCCTTAAAAATCGTTGAAGTACTGGTGCGCCAAGACGCTGATACCAAGGGAGTTCAGCCCGTTTACGCTCATGGAGTAGTCGTAGAGAAAAGTTGAGCAGGGCGACTCCTTTGGCTAGCTCTGGATTATCTACAGCGGTTTGCATTAGGGCAATACAGCCGATAGAGTTTCCGACTAAAAATGCCGGACCACCAACCACCTCCCGACAGAAATCCGCAATTTGTTGCCCCCAGGTTTCAAAGGTATAGTCTATCTCTATACCAGGAGTCGGTTTAGCTGAAGCCCCAAAGCCAATCAAATCAATGGCATAACATCGGCAGTTTTCCCCCAACACTGGCAAGGTCTTGCGCCAATGTCCGGAAGATGCCCCAAAGCCATGCACCATCACCACAGCTGGTCCAGAATTACCGTAAGCTTTATACCCAATCGAAAAGCCCTGCCACATCCAGGTTTTTGTTTCAATCTGATCCCTGATTGGGGCTGTGAAAGAGGAGGACATGCTCAAAAAATCCCAAGTTATGCCATATTTACCTTTACATTGTGTAACAAACTCGGCTAACTCTGGTAAATCGTCAGCTGCAGGAGTGGTGATTTTACGGATTGCCTATTCAGCCACGACAACCTATGGTAGAGGTTGCCAAAATGCTCCAGAAGCTCTTTTAGATTCTGAGCAGGTCAATAGGCTCGATGTAGAATTGGGTCGGGAAATTTACCCTTGATGCTAAATTCGTCTATGAGCTAATTGGCGATCGCATCATCTCCCCTTCAGCAAAGCTTCCATGCTAAAGGGGGTTGACCCATGACCCATCACCCATGACCCATCACCCATGACTATAGAAAACATCATCATCACCATTGGCAGTTATGCTCCGGATTTTGAATTGCCGGGAACTGATGAGCAGGTTCACCATCTCTGCCGTTACTTAGAACGTTTCTCAGGAGTGGGAGTTATTTTCTTAGGCAACAACTGCCCCTATGTCAATTGCTACATCCCAAGACTCAAACACATTCAAGACCAGTTTGAACATCAAGGTTTTACCCTAGTGGGCATTAATGCCAATGATGTTTATCAGTACCCCGCAGAGAGTTTTGAGGAGATGAAGCAGTTCTGCCAAGATCAGCAATTGAATTTTCCTTACCTTTGGGATCCAACTCAAGATGTAGCTCACAGCTTTGGTGCCCAGAAAACCACTGAGGCATTTTTGATTGACAATAAGGGAATTGTATGCTATAATCGTTCGATTGATGATAATCCAGAAGATGGTGACGCAGTACAAGCCCATTACTTACACAGTGCGATCGCGTCTCTTTTAGCAGGGCAAGACATTTCACCACAATCAACTAAGGTAACTGGTAGTCCTATTCAGTGGCGATAATCTTTAAGCTGGGATTAAAAATGAGCGATCAGCGATCAGCGATCAGCTATGACCCATGACGAATGGCAAATTTGACTGTTATCTTGATGTGGATAACAATTTCATAACAAAGAGTCGTGGCATGGGGATAAAATACCAAAGGGTTTTACTAAAATTGAGCGGTGAAGCCTTGATGGGCAATTTGGGCTACGGCATCTCACCGGAAGTGGTTCAGGAAATAGCAGCTGAAGTCGCTGCCGTTTTGAATGAAGGTGTTCAAATGGCAATCGTTGTCGGTGGTGGCAATATCTTTCGCGGACTCAAAGCTGCAGCGGGGGGGATGGATCGGGCAACTGCTGATTATATCGGTATGATTGCGACAGTGATGAATGCCTTGACTTTGCAAGATGCTCTAGAACGAAACGATATCCCGACACGGGTGCAAACTGCAATCGAAATGCAGGAAGTGGCAGAACCCTATATCAGGCGTCGTGCCATTCGCCACCTGGAAAAGGGACGAGTGGTCATTTTTGGGGCAGGTAGTGGTAATCCCTTTTTTACCACTGACACCACCGCTGCTTTACGAGCGGCAGAAATCGATGCTGAGGTAATATTTAAGGCAACTAAAGTTGATGGTATTTATGATTGTGATCCTAACCTGAATCCTAATGCCCGACGGTATCAGAGCCTGACTTACAGCCATGTCCTAAGTCAGGATTTGCGGGTGATGGATAGTACTGCGATCGCATTATGTAAAGAGAATAACCTCCCAATTATGGTATTTGATCTAAGGGTGCGGGGTAATATTCACCGCGCTGTTATGGGAGAAACTGTTGGAACAATAGTGGGAGGTTCCTGTGCAATTAGCTGATGTCGAAACCAGTATGCAGAAAGCTGTTGAGGCCACTCAACGGGCGTTCAATACCATTAGGACTGGTCGCGCCAGTACTAGTCTATTGGATCGGGTGATGGTTGAGTACTATGGTACCCCAACCCCCCTGAAATCTTTGGCTAATATCAACACGCCAGACGCTAGTACAATCACCATCCAACCTTACGACAAAAGTATGCTGAACCAGATCGAGAAAGCAATTACTCTTTCGGATCTGGATTTGCCTCCGAACAACAATGGTGAAGTAGTGCGGTTAAATATTCCTCCACTGACTAGCGAGCGCCGTAAAGAATTTGTCAAAATGGCAAGTAAGTTTGCGGAGGAAGGTCGAGTATCGATTCGCAATATCCGTCGTGATGCCGTTGACTCTGTCCGAAAAGAGGAAAAAAATAAGGAAATCTCTGAGGATGAGTCACGGGATTTGCAGGACGAGATTCAGAAGTTGACGAATAAATACACAAAAAAAGTTGATGAAGTGTTCGCGGCTAAAGAAAAAGACATCATGACTGTGTAATGCTACTGTGTAATGCTACTGTGTCATGCTACTGTGTAATGCTATTCTCGGTGGGGGGTGAGTTCATTTTGGCAACTCTTCCCTCTATCGGCATTCACAGTTGTGTGTAATTGTTGTACTTGTGTACTTACTAGTTATTTGATACTGATTGGAAAATGACCCGCTCATGCCACGACTAGCCAGGTCTAGGATGAGCGGATATTTTTAATCTACTTGAACCAAATGACCCGCTCATGCCACGACTAGCCAAGTCTAGGATGAGCGGAATTTTTCAATATACCTGAACACTTTGTTAATTTTCTCATATTTTTTATTGTTGAACAAAAAAACAAAATTTAGGAAGTAAACGACTCAATCCTAGATTTGGTAAGGGGTTCAAACAATATTGACTAAATGCTTCATCCTAATTGATGTATGAATTTTTCGTATATAAATGTAAAAAACAATAGGTTTATGTTAATATATGTTGCAGTTGAGAGTTGGTGTTGTTAGTGTAGGCTTATGGCTTAGTTACTGGTAAATACTCATTTCAAGGAGGGTACCAACCATGCTCTACATCAACACCGATTCTGGCTACGGATTGATTAAGTGATGCCAAAATGATTTGAAGGATATTTCTGCCACTGATTCCTACCAAGTTTCCGCAACAAACCGGGGAGAAATATCTTAACCAGTTATCCACCAGATTGAATGGCAAATTGCCGCTGCTTTGACTCCCTTAGCCAATAGTCCGATAGCTAGGGTCGGGGATAAGGCTGTTGCCATCAATTATTTGTAGGTAGTCTTTACCAATTTTGAACTGCCTACGGATAACCCTTGCGTGGGAGCAAGATTTCACTGTCAATAGCTTCAGTGTCACTAACTTCACTGCGACTAATTTGAGTCTGAGTGGGTTTAGCGACGCATCCGATGCTTGTTTGTTTTCAACTATAGGTATTATAGCACATGAAGATTCAGGGAAAAACGGCTCTGGTTACCGGAGCCTCTCGTGGTATTGGCAGAGCGATCGCTCTGGAATTAGCCCAACAAGGAATAAGACGCTTACTGTTGGTGGCGCGAAATCGCCAACGTTTAATAGAAGTGGCGGCTGAGATTGAACGACAAGGGGTACTAGTTGTGACGCTTGTCTTAGATCTAACCCAAATAGTAGGAGTCAATATTGCGATCGCACGAGCTTGGCGAAGTTACGGACCAATTGATTTGTTAGTTAACTGTGCTGGCGTTGCTCATCAAGCTCCTTTTCTAGAATCCAAACTGCAAAACTTACAGGAAGAAATCGCCACGAATTTAATGGGTATGTACACAATGACTCGTCTAATTGGGCGACGCATGGCAGCACGACGTGAAGGCACTATTGTCAATGTTTCTAGTTTGATGGGTAAGGTGGCAGCACCGACGATGGCAAGCTATTCCGCTACCAAATTTGGAATTGTTGGTTTTACCCAAGCGTTACGGGGAGAGTTAGCGCCACAAAATATCCGGGTAATGGCTTTACTGCCATCGTTAACAGATACTGATATGGCGCGAGGATTACAGTTGTTTCGCTGGGTGTTGCCGATGACTCCTCAACAAGTCGCTAAGGTGCTAGTCGCCAAACTGGAGAAGAACTCATCGGAAATTTTAGTGGGATGGCAAAGTCATTTAGCTATATGGTGTCAGCGTTTCTTTCCTTCGCTATTGGAGAAAGTGTTACGGATTGTAGCTCCTTTATCTTTATCTAGAAGTAAAAGTTTTGGAGAAATAGCAAACAGGCAACAGGCAACAAGCAACAGGAAAGGATTTTGGAGAATAGTTTTAGATTTTGGCTTCTTTAGATCTAATATACAAACGTTTGATAAAGGGTTTGATCAAGCTTTAAAAGACAAATTTCCTGATTAATCTTTCCGATTTGAACAGGACTTAGACAGCCTACATATAGATTGGCTGCCTAAGTCTTGTGTAAGCTGATAGCTGACGGCACCTCAAGTAGCACCTCAAGTAGCGCATATGCTTACTGTTATTTATGTTGGGTTAGAGTGCTGCGATTTGAGTTTATATAAACCGAAATTTTGTCAAGTCTTTGTATAAAAAATTTATCTAACCACAATAAAATATGTGAACAAGTTTTTGCGATTGTTATAGCGGAGTTGACAGTCAAGCAACTGTCAATTATCAACAAAAATACTAGTGATATCGGATCAAGTTTACTACTTATGGTATTGGTTAACTATATATAATTATAATAGAATTATAATTATATATAGATGTAGATTTAAGAATTTGTAAATAAATGTAACTTTAATAAAAAAGTGCAAATTTGTAATGATATGATTTAACCTGTCTTTCTTTTGAAAGACAGTTGTTGTCAATGATGAATGATAAAAATTGGATTCTGTATTTGTAGGATACTCTACTTATACTCAATTTGATTTTTTCCGTGAAGGGAAACTCTGTCAGCTGTTATGCATTTAAACGGTGATAACAGCATCAGCTGTGTTTTTAAGGGGTGCATCTCCTAAAATCTGTTTGACCTGCTGGGTGGAACGGGCAAGATGCCCATTCCACAGATTGGAACAGGCAAGATGCCAGTTCCACAGATTGAAACTGGCAAGATGCCCATTCCACAGATTGGAACCAGCAAGATGCCCATTTCACAGATTGGAACGGGCAAGATGCCTATTCCACAGATTGGAACGGGCATCTTGCCCATTCGGAACGGGCAAGATGCCCATTCTACAAAACTATTAAAATTATCCCGCATTTAGGCAACGCCCAAAATTTAGCTAGTACGTTATAGATAAGGAGATCAGAAATGTCCGAAAAAATTGTTAATTCCTGGAATGAATGGGATGAATTGGAAGAAATGGTGGTAGGAATTGCAGACTACGCTAGCTTTGAACCAAAAGAACCAGGGAATCATCCGAAATTAAGAGATCAGAATTTAGCGGAAATCATTCCTTTCCCCAGTGGACCTAAAGACCCTAAAGTCCTTGAAAAAGCTAATGAGGAATTAAATGGACTGGCTTATTTATTAAAAGACCACAATGTGATAGTAATAAGACCAGAAAAAATTGATTTAACTAAATCTATAAAAACCCCTTACTTTGAAGTGGCAAATCAATACTGTGCAGTCTGTCCTCGGGATGTCATGATTACCTTTGGTAATGAAATCCTGGAAGCGACTATGTCGAAGAGAGCAAGATTTTTTGAATACTTACCTTACCGGAAATTAGTCTATGAATATTGGAATAAAGACGACCATATGATTTGGAATGCTGCGCCTAAACCGACTATGCAGGATAGTATGTATCTAGAGAATTTCTGGGAGCTGTCTTTAGAAGAAAGATTTAAGCGTATGCATGATTTTGAGTTTTGTATTACACAAGATGAAGTTATTTTTGATGCGGCTGACTGTAGCCGATTAGGAAAGGATATATTAGTTCAGGAATCGATGACAACAAATAGAACAGGAATTCGGTGGTTAAAAAAGCACCTAGAACCAAGAGGATTTCGGGTTCACCCTGTTCATTTTCCCCTTGATTTTTTCCCCTCACACATTGACTGTACGTTTGTTCCTTTGCGACCAGGTCTTATTTTGACAAACCCTGAAAGACCTATACGGGAAGAGGAGGAGAAGATATTTAAAGACAATGGCTGGGAGTTTATCACAGTTCCTCAACCCACTTGCTCGAATGATGAAATGCCAATGTTTTGCCAGTCCAGTAAGTGGTTGTCAATGAATGTTCTGAGTATATCACCGACAAAGGTTATCTGTGAGGAAAGAGAAAAACCTCTCCAAGAATTGTTGGATAAGCATGGATTTGAGGTTTTTCCTTTACCCTTTAGACATGTCTTTGAATTTGGGGGGTCTTTTCATTGTGCAACTTGGGACATTCGCCGAAAAGGTGAGTGTGAAGATTATTTTACAAATTTAAACTATCAACCGCTTTGTGGTTAGAAACTAACAATAGTAATTACCAGTTAAGAGTGTCAAGACGTCAAGACTATGAATTTTGAAAGCGGTTATCAAGGGTTAAAAACAAGCGCGGATCCCCAACGATGGTCTGCTCAAAAAGAAGTCCTAACCGATGAAAAATTGGTGATCGAAGGACATCCGGTTATGGAACGTTGGGAAACCCCTTATATGGGGGCTTTTGCGGCGTTAGTCACTCGCCATGGTGGTCGGATCTTAGAATGTGGCTTTGGCTTGGGAATATCGGCTCATGCTATTCAGTCTTATGCTCCAGAAGAACATGTGATTATAGAAGCCAATGACGATGTTTTTAAACGATTGATTGATTTCCAAAACAGTGCAGTTAATAAAGTAACCCCTATCTTGGGCTTAGCATGTGATGTATTAGAATCATTTAGTGATCAATCATTTGATGGTATTTTCTATGATACTTATCCTTTGAATGCAGATGAACAACACACCCACCAATTTCCATTTATCAAAAAGGTTTATCCCCTGCTTAAGAAGGGTGGAATTTTAAGCTATTGTAATTTGACGTCAACAGGAGTTCTCAAGAATAGATACGATTCCTGGGAAGCTCTTTTCAATGAAACTCAAGTTCCTTATCTTCTTGAAGCAGGTGTTCCAGAAAAGGATATTAAAGGTATCATCATCTTCAAAGTTTATCCACCTACTGAATGCTTATACTTTCAACACAAGACAGCCATGATTCCGATTATTGTAAAAGAGTAAGTGTAAGCATTCAGCAGTCAGCCGTCAGCCGTCAGCTAATTTGATTCAAAAGCACCTCAAGTAGCGTGGCACAGGCTTCTAGCCTGTGAGGTAACCCATAAGCTGATGGCTGATAGCTGACTATTTACGTGAAGCCTGGTTTTCAAGCCTCTTCCCGTAACTTATCCAAAACACTGCGGTCTTCTAAAGTGGACGTATCTCCAGCAACCTCTTGACCTGCAGCTAGCGATCGCAATAGCCGTCGCATAATTTTTCCGGAACGAGTCTTGGGCAAAGCATCAGTAAAGCGAATGTCACCAGGACGTGCGATCGCACCAATTTCTTTGACCACGTGCTGCTTTAGTTCTTGCTTGAGTTCGTCACTAGCGCTATAACTGCCTTCTAAGGTCACAAAGGCAAAGACATCTTCCCCTTTTACCTCATCAGGTTTACCGACTACAGCGGCTTCAGCTACAGAAGGATGAGAAACCAGTGCTGACTCTACTTCCATGGTTCCTAAGCGGTGACCAGAGATATTCAACACATCATCGACACGACCCATAACCCAGAAATAGCCATTGGGGTCTTTTCTGGCACCATCTCCAGCAAAATAGAAGTATTGCCCATCTTTTGGTTGAATGTGTTCCCAATAGGTGCGGCGGAAACGGTCATCATCCCCATAGACAGTACGGATCATACTTGGCCAAGGATGTTTGATAACTAAATAACCACCGTCATTATCCCCAACTGAATTGCCGTCTAAATCTACAATATCAGCAATAATGCCTGGGAAGGGGAAGGTAGCGGAACCGGGTTTAGTGGGAGTAGCACCAGGTAAGGGGGTGAGCATGAAGCCACCGGTTTCCGTTTGCCACCACGTATCGACAATGGGACAACGTTCTCCCCCAATCACCCGATGGTACCACATCCAGGCTTCTGGGTTAATCGGTTCACCAACAGTTCCTAGGATACGTAGGGACGATAAATCACGGGCGTTGGGATGCTGGTCTCCCATCTTAATAAAGGCACGAATAGCAGTGGGAGCAGTGTAGAAGATAGTGACTCCATATTTTTCTACTACATCCCACAAGCAACCGGGATTGGAAGGACGGGGAGCCCCTTCGTACATGAGGCTAGTAGCACCATTGGACAATGGACCATAGACAATGTAACTGTGTCCGGTAATCCAGCCGACATCAGCAGTACACCAGTAGACATCGGTCTCTTTGAGGTCAAAGGTCCACTTGGTAGTCATGTGGGTGTAGAGGTTATAGCCACCAGTAGTGTGAACAACCCCTTTCGGTTTACCTGTGGTACCGCTAGTGTAGAGAATGAAGAGCATATCTTCACTATCCATGGGTTCCGCTGGACAATCCGCAGATGCTCCCGGTTGCAAGTCATGCCACCAGTGGTCTCGTTCTGGTTCCATGTCAATCCCTTGCTTGGTGCGTTCTACCACTAGGACGTTTTCTACTGTAGGTGCGCCATTATTCTCTAAGGCTTTATCAACTTGGATCTTGAGAGGAACAATCTTGTCTTTGCGCCAGCCCCCATCAGCAGTAATTACTAATTTAGCTTGAGCATCTACCAGTCGGTCTTTGAGGGCTTCAGCACTAAAGCCACCAAAAACAACCGTGTGGGGAGCACCAATTCTAGCACAGGCCAGCATGGCAATAGCAGCTTCGGGAATCATGGGCATATAAATGCCAACGCGATCGCCTTTTTTCACTCCCAGTTGTTTGATCACATTTGCCATCTGGCAAACTTCCCGGTGTAACTGGGCATAGGTTAGGGTGCGGGAGTCTCCCGGTTCCCCTTCCCAAATCAGGGCAGCTTTATTCCGACGCCAGGTAGTGAGGTGTCTGTCAAGACAGTTGTAAGAAATATTAATCTTTCCACCAACAAACCATTTGGCAAAGGGAGGTTGCCAATCTAATACGGTATCCCACTTTTGAAACCAGTCTAGTTCTTGGTCTGCAAGCTGGGCCCAAAACCCTTCGGGGTCAGCTTTGGCTTGTTCATAAAGTTGCTGATACTCCGCCATGCTCTTAATCTGGGCATTCTCGCAAAAGTCAGCCGGTGGCGGGAACAGCCGTTCTTCTTGAAGGATTGATTCTATAGTCGGTTGTGACATCGTTATGGAAAATTACTGATATCTAATTAGGTAGTCTAGACCTAGCCAAGGCTCAGTCTATTAAAACCATACTGAACAGGTCACCCAGTTGGGCAAATCGTTGGATTTCTTTAATTTCTGGTTTGTTACTACTCCTCCCTACTCCCTGCTCCCTGCTCCCTAAAACCCACTCCTAGTAAGTACCTCACCCAATTTAAAACTGCTGTAGTTATGTCAATCAAAGTAGAAGTTGTTCCCCATGACCCGAAGTGGCGAGAGGAATTTGAGCATGAATCAAAGCAGATTGCCCTTGCCGTCGGCGACAACTTAGTTGCTGTACACCATATTGGGAGTACATCTATTCCAGAACTAGACGCTAAACCGATTATTGATATTTTGCTTGAAGTCAAAGACATTACCAAAGTAGATGAAAATAGTTCAGGGATGGACACAATAGGCTATGAAGGAATGGGTGAATACGGCATACCAGGTCGTCGTTATTTCCGCAAACATAATCAAATAGGAATCAGAACACATCATGTTCATATGTTTGAGCTTAATTCGCTACAGGTAGAGCGTCACTTAGCCTTTCGAGATTATATGATTGCCCATCCTAAGGATGCCCATAAATACGGTGAACTTAAGCGAAAACTTGCTAATAAATATCCATACAATATTGAAGCCTATATGGATGGAAAAGATGGGTTCATCAAAGAGATGGATCGAAAAGCAGCAGAGTGGCGCAGAGAATTAAGAATTAAGAATTAAGAATTGAGAATTAAGAATTGAGAATTAAGAATTAAGAATTAAGAATTAAGAATTGGGAATTTATAATTCTGGCTTCTGGCTTCTGGCTTCTGGCTTCTGCCTTCTGCCTTCACCATTCTGCCTTCACCATTTTTAATTCTACATTCTTCATTCTACATTATAAATTCTTCATTCTACATTATAAATTCTTCATTCTACATTATAAATTCTTCATTCTACATTATAAATTCTTCATTATAAATTCTACATTATAAATTCTTCATTATAAATTCTTCATTATAAATTCTTCATTATAAATTCTACATTCTGACCTCCTTCGATAACAATCGCTCCAATAACGGTTTAGGAATTGTCTCAAAATCCTCCAACAAGAAATCCATAATCGCCAGATGGCGCAAGTGACCAGGAGTCGGAGGGTAACAGCGACGACTGGTGTTAAACCAGTGCGATCGCCTATCTTGTCGGGTGCGTTAACCAAGTGCGATCGCTTATCTTGTCAGGTGTGTTCGCGTAGCGTGGCCATAGGCCAATCGCTTATCCTAGGGTTAACACTCCCATGGGAAAATCCACAACCAAACGCTTTGTTCGTAACCACAAAACACCTAAAAGACTATTTACCAGTTCATCTCCTCCTAACACTTCAACCGTAAACTCCTCTTCCTCAATAACCACCTTTCCCTCATATAAATTAAACCGTGCTTCTCCCTGGGCTGTTTGCATATCCTGTGGTTCATTATTACGCACCCACCCTAAACTCTCAGCATCTTGATTATCAATAGCTAACCAACCTGTAAACCCTGTATCTAACAGTGCCATAACGGGAAAAACCTCCCCATCAGCAGACATCAAGCCAATTTCAAAAAATAACTCCCCTCGACTATTAAATTCACCTTGGATCATATTCTGCCACAAGTTCCCGTTTCATTAATTTGCATAATAATACACTTTTTACCTGGATGTTTAGAACGGGATTTGGAAAGTGCTACCTTTTTATCTTCATCGATAAAATACTCCCCACTATCAGGTTCAATAATAATAAACCAATCATAATGCTCTTGAATCAATTCTGGTTGTACTCGCTCAAAGACCTCTCGACAACGCTTATAAAACACTGCATCTTCTGCTTTAATTCTGGCTTTTTCTTCAGGAGACAGTCGTTTCTCCGGAAAAACCCGTCCTCGCCTTACAGTGTGATGGGAAGATGATGGTGTCATTTTAGTTATACAAAACGCTGTAGATAGGTTTATAATAACAAGAATATCCCCCCTCAGGTTATTTATCCCTTTCTTGCTAAGAAAGGGATAAGGGGTGACTTGTTCAAAATCTTATATAAGGCCCCATAAACTAGCCAATTATTCGAGCATAGATGATCAGCTTTCTGAATAGCTTCAGCCGCTCCCTGATTTTCACCCCTGTCAAACAAACACCGGGCATAATAACACCAGCCATTAGGATTATTTGCGTACTCCTCAGTTACTTTCCATCATTCTATTAATCAGCAATGCCTTCCCTTTTGCCTCTTGCCTCTTGCCTCTTGCCTTTGGGAGTATGTTCACAACTCAAATACAAAGGTGTTTATATACCTTATGATTGGAATTGTGATTATCTCCCACAGTGCTAAGCTAGCAGCTGGGGTCAAGGAATTAGCTGAACAGATGGTTCAGACCTCCGTACCAATTGCGATCGCAGCTGGTATGGATGACCCAGAAAATCCCTTTGGTACCGATGTGCTGCAAGTCCAAGCCGCCATTGAGTCGGTTTACTCCGATGCTGGGGTAGTGGTATTAATGGATCTAGGCAGTGCAGTGCTCAGTGCGGAAATGGCACTGGAGTTTCTGGATGAAGAGCAGAAACCCAAGGTAAGATTGTGCGAAGCGCCATTAGTGGAAGGTGCGATCGCAGCGGTTGTCCAAGCTGCGGCTGGTGCTGATATCGACCAAGTTATTGCTGAAGCTAGATCAGCCTTAACTGCTAAAGCCTCTCAGTTATCAGTTGTTGATAGTACACAACTTACCCATTGCCCCCTAAATCCCCCAAACTTGATACGGCTGGCGAAATTAATATTTGTTTACAAAAGGATGAGCAGATGTGGAAAAGATCCTTTGTTCGTAGTTGGTTTGGGAGTTACAGTTGAAACAATTGTATCAGTTATCAAACTGAGGAGTTGC